>JAZSCF010000126.1:0-26799 GCA_045602785.1 Acutalibacteraceae bacterium | reverse complement strand
TATTAAAGCTTGATTTTAGCCATTTGAAATAGCGTGACGGATAATAAGAGTTTAGCTGTAGCATTTGAAAATGCCTTGTAACAGCCAAAAGACCGCTTATGGCGGAAAGGCAAAGTATTATAATTAAGTAAATATTCATTAAAACACCTTCGTTTATTTTATAAAGCTATTTATTATGGCATTTGCTTCAAACGGCTTTTCGCAAAAAGCAAAGTGACCACAGTCTTTAAGTACACAAAGTCCGCAATCGGGGATAAGACTTTCAATGATTTTAGCATCACTTAGTGGGGTAGCAGTATCATTTTCGCCCCAAATAAGTAAAGTAGGGCAGGATATTTTATGCAAAATATCCCTGATATCTGTATTAACAAGGGATACTAAGGTTTGCCTGAGCACTAGGGGAGCGGCATTATAATCAGCCGAGCCATAGTGGTTACGTGCCTTTTCTAAAAGACCGCCCGAAAAGGATTTTATCAAGGGTAAGGTTAAAACCGTTTTAATAGCCTTAAAGCTTTTAGCGCGCCATTTTTGTTTTAAGCTTTTTTTAGGAATAAGCCCCGCGGCATCTAATAGAACTATTTTAGGGGCTTTTACAAGACCTTCTGCTACAAGCTTCATAGTAACCCTGCCGCCGTGGGAATGACCGAATAAAATTGGGTCCTGTAGGTCTACCGCTTTCATAAACTTTAGTACAAAATCGCAGTAGTCTTCAAGTGTCCAAGGGGCTTTCATAGTGTCGGATTTACCGCACCCAGGGAAGTTTACCGCAACTACGCGACAACGGTTTTTAAGGGTGTTTATGACACCTCGGTAGGTATCAAAGGAAGCACCCCAACCGTGAAGTAAAAGTACGGGTGTACCTGAGCCTTGCTCACAGTATTCTATATTTAAGCCGTCTATATTTACAAACATAAAATATACCTCTTACACATAGTTAAATTTATTATACCAAAAAGATAAGCAAAATAGAAGAGTTTTTTTAAATATTTTATAAATATTTAATTAGGGTTGATTTTGCACTTGTTATAACAAAAATAACTGCGCAGATTTTTCTGCACAGTTATTTTATTACTTTATGGTAAAAAAGTCACAAGTTCTTCAATATCTTTACGCTTTTTGGGACGTAGGGTTTCTTCGTTTGGGTAACCCAATGCTATTACAAGGCGAACAGTCCCATCAATACCGCATATATTACATATTTTGTCGCTGTCAAGCCAACCCAGAATACATGAACCAAGTCCTTCGCAGGTTGCTTGGGCGGTAATATAAGCCGATACTATACCAATATCTATAGAACGATAGTCGTTGCCTTTTACTTTAGCACCAAGTGCCGCGGTTTTTACATAAGGCTTTTCGGATATTACTATCATAACAGGGGCATCCTTAGTAAACTTATTCATACCCATTGATGTAGTTGCCTTAGCAACATTTTTAGCAATTTCACCACTGCAAACGGTTATATGGTAAGGTTGACCGTTACAAGCCGACGGGCTAAGCCTTGCAGCTTCCAATATTCTTTCTATTTTTTCTTTTTCTATAGTTTTATTACTATCAAAATTACGGCAGGATTGCCTTTTTTCTATAATTTCTTTAAAATCCATAATGCACCTCTAATATTTATTTGATTTTTGCTTATATTTAAAGGGCGTTACCCCATAGGTCCGTTTAAATAGGTTAATAAAGGATGAGCAATCCAAAAAACCGCTTTTATTGCAGGCGTCAGTAACGGTTTCTCCGCGTGATAAAAGCTTAACGGCGTTGGCAAGACGCTTTTCACGTATGTAATTATAGGGTCTTGTGTTTAGCGCCTTTTGAAACTTTCGCTCCAAAGTATTAACACTCATATTAGATGTATTTGCCACCTGTGAAACAGTAATATTTTCGAAAAAATGATTATTTATAAAGCGCAATGCAGTGTTAATATCTCTCGAATAATTAGAATTATCAAGCTCGGGGGTTGTACCTTCTTTCAGTAATGAAAGAAGCTTGAAAAAATTATAGTAGTCTTTAATATTATCGTTATTATCAATGCACATAGTATGGCATAGTTCTATGAGTGCGTCAGTTTTTTCATCATCAAGGATTATAAGATTATCTTCTCCGTTTTTTCGGTCAAAGAACAAATCAAGAAGTGCTTCGTTACCTTTAGCCGAAAACAAAATCCAAAAATGCTCGTGTAATTCTTCTGAATGATATATACAATGGTGATATTCGTAAGGTCTTGTAATAATAACGCTACCACGCTTTATTGGATAAATACGGTCTTCAACCATAAAAGAAACATCGCCGCTTAGGTTTACATATATTTCGCATTCTTGGTGTATGTGCTGTTCAAGACCAATTGTATTTTTAGGATTTACGGATGGATTGTGCTTTATTGAAAATTCAAATTCTGAAACTTTTGGACATTTTATAACGCGTGATTTCATAAAAACACCCCTATGTGATGATTTTAACATATTTATTGGTGAAAAAGCAATAGAAATATCCGAAAAATTATGTTTTAATACATACAGGAGGATATTTAAATGGCATATCTATCAATATTATTAGCCGATATCTTACTGGCTTTAGACTCGGTTTGTAGCAAAAAATATCAACAATGGCGTGGTATTTCATCAAAAGCTGCCTATTTTTTTATTACAATTACAGCACTTTTGGGTGGAATAATATTTTTTGTTATCAATAATTTTAAGTTACAAATCACACCGTTTTCACTTGTGATTTGTGTTATAATGAATAGTCTTATAATAGTGTATACCTTGCTTGGAAGATTTATAATAAAGTACGGAACACTCGCCGTGTATTCGCTGTTTTTAATGACAGGCGTTATGGTGGTGCCATATATTTGGGGACTTTTGTTTTTGAAAGAAGATTTTTCTATTCTTAAAACAATTGGTCTTATTCTTATAGTGCTATCGGTATTATTTTCTAATAACATGAAACAAAAAAGCAACTTCAAGTTTATTTTATTGTGCTTTGCAGTATTCTTTTTAAATGGTTTTGTAAGTGTTACTTCAAAAATACATCAAATAGAAAAAGATTATCCCGCGGTAAGTACTACTGATTTTGTAATTATTGGTTCTATTTTCAAGGTTTTGGTTATGGGTATTTTGTTTTTAACACAACTCAAAAAAAACGAACCTACCTTCGATAACTCAAAAGTACATATTGGAAAAGTGTTGCTGCTTTTACTTATTTCTACTATTTTGGCAAATGCTTCATCTTATTTATTGTTACAAGGTGCAAAAGAAATTCCTGCAACTGTACTTTATCCTTTAAACACGGGTGGCACAATTATATGTACCGCTATTTCGGGTGTTTTAATATACAAAGAAAAACTTACTAAAAACATCATAATAAGTATTGCAATATGCTTTATAGGTACTTTAATGTTTTTGTAAAGGAGATTTTTTATGATTAAAAACTATTCAAACCCAAAAGCTGACAATTTTTATAAAGAATTACTTGTAGCTTACAATAAAATTCCATTTGCATTTTCTTATGATAATAAAGAATATAAAGGCTTTGGTGAAGAGTTTGAGTTAACAAATAAAGATATTACAAGTGATAATGATACCCAAACTGCTGAGTTAACCTTTTTATTACATAATTTGACCATAAAGGCTAAATTGAAACATTATTTCACACATGGTGTTACCGATTTTACTTTCTTCTTTGAAAATAATTCAAGTGAAAATACTGCCGTTATTGAAAATCCACATTTTGTATACGAGTTTTGCGGCGAAAATCCATTACTTAAAGGTATCTACGGCGACCATCATAATTACTATATGCCTTACTGCCATAATTTCGCAGAAAAGGAAATTGAGTTTAAGCAAACTACAGGTAAAGCTACCGAAAAATATTTTCCTTATTTTAATATTGAATACGGTAATTGCGGTACAATGCTTGCAATTGGTTGGGGCGGCACTTGGTGTGCTAATTTTAGGAAAACCCAAAACGGCGTAGTGTTTAATGGTAACTCGGTTAATGATTTTAAATTGTATTTAAAACCGGAAGAAAAAATTCGCACAGCGCTTTTTGTAATGGCAGATTACATTGTACGGAACGAAGATTATGCTACAAACTATTGGCGTGACTGGTTTTTAAAATATAATACACCCAAAGCGAACGCGGACGGGGAAGATATAAAACCCTTTATAACCGGTTGCTTTGCGGATGATACCAACAAGCTTAACAGTGATGGCTCAATTTCGGAAGATTATACCACCTGGAAGCCAACTTATGACACCATAATCAAAGAAAAAATTGATATTGATTACCGTTGGGTAGATGCAGGTTGGTATGTAAGACCCGATGGTAAAAGTGCGCGACCCTTTGTTGATGGCTACGAGTGGTGGAACTCGGTTGGAACCTGGGAATTAGACCCTTCTAAATGGCCAAATAACACCTTTAAAGAATCGGTTGATTACGGACATCAGCACGGCATTAAGACGTTTTTGTGGTTTGAACCGGAACGCACAAATGATGTGGGAAATATGGTTAAAAACTTTGGCTATAAAAATGAGTGGGCTATAGACCCTGCCGATATGCCGGGGCTAAAGCACCTTGGTAACCATTTTTATTATGGCGCGGATCATTATTATGACCCCGTGACCGATAAAGAGATTGCAGGAACATTAAATAACTTAGGTAACGAAGAGTGCCGAAAATATACAACCGAACGCATTTGCAAGCTTTTAAAGGATAATAATATTGATATGTACCGCGAAGACCGTAACGGTACCGAGCCCGCTTCACTTTGGCACCATAATGACCTTAATTGTGAAGGCGAAAATCGACTTGGTATTACTGAAAGCAAAGCGGTAGACGGTCACTATAAGATGTGGGACGATATTATTGAATGTACATCTTCCTACGGTGGTGCGGCATTTGTTGATAACTGTTCATCGGGCGGATGCCGTCTTGATATTGAGTCAATGCGCCGCAGTGTACCTGTTATGCGCAGTGATTTTGACCGAACAACTATTGGTGTGCGCTTGTCGATAAGCTCTACATTTAACAAGTGGATTCCGTTTCATGGTTCTTCAACTCGTGAATCTGAGGGTGAGCATACACCTTCAAAACCGCTTGATTCTTACATTTTTCGCGCATCCTATTTACCAATACTTAACCTTGCATCTAAATTCGCTCATCACCCGACAGGTGATTTTTCGCAACTGTTGAATGGTACTAGCGAATGGCGTAAAATCAGTAGATATTTATTAAAAGATTTCTACGTGTTGACTGATTGGCATCATCGTTTTAATGAAAAAGAATTTACGGCATTTGCTTATTTTGACCCCGAAAAAGAAAAGGGAATTATTTTGGCTTTCAGGCAAGAAAAATGCGAAAAGAAAAGTCTTAATATAAATCTTTCTTTCTTAGATGAAGGGGAATATATCTTAACTGATGAGGATACAAAGGAAAATTACACCCTAAATAAAAAAGAGTTGTCCCTTTATTTTGAAAATCCAAGAAGCGACAAGCTTATTTGGATAGAGAAAAAATAGTATAACCACAATTTTTGGGATTTACATATTTTTAAAAAATCACTCCAAACTAAATATAAAGGAGTGATATTATGAAAAGTGATATTATTAAAAATACGCTTGACCAAATACCTGAATCTAAACCCGATGCAAAGCGCATTACAGCGCTTGTTAAGGATGGTTCTCGCGTTACGGGGTATAAGCTTTCTGACCAAAGTGTTGTATCAAAAGAAACAGCTATTTCTATGGCTAAGCAAGGCGATATTGCAGGTGTTGGTATAGCGCACCGTAAGAATAGCGAATATTTAAAAGCTATTCCCGACAGTAACCAAAATAATAATTTAGGAAATTTACCGTCAATTACACTTCATAATTAAAAAAGAAGACAAGATTTTTTCTTGTCTTCTTTTACTTTTATTCAGTTCTAAGCGCTATTACGGGGTCCTTTTTAGCGGCGCTTCGGGAAGGAATAAGTCCTGAAAGCATAGTAAGCAGTACGCTTATTAAAATAAGAATTATTGCCACGGGTAACGGTAGTATAGCGTTAAGATTATTAATACCTGTAAGGTGGTGTAAAATAAGGTTTATTGGGATACATAAAAGGTAGGTTATAATAACACCCAATGCTCCCGAAGTAAAGCCTATTATAACCGTTTCGGCATTAAACATTGTAGAAACATTGCGTTTTGAAGCACCTATAGCGCGAAGTATACCAATTTCCTTAGTGCGTTCTTGAACGGATATTAGCGTAATGACACCTATCATAATAGACGATACCACAAGTGAAACCGCAACAAAGGCGATAAGAACATAGGTGATAGCGTTGATAATGGTGGTGATTGATGACATCATTATGCCCACATAATCGATGTATTTTATTTTTGAAAGCTCTTCAACGCCTTCATTATAATCGGCTATTGTGGCTTCAATAACATCCTTGTCTTCAAAGGTTGTAGCGTAGATATTTATTGAAGAAGGGGTATCTAATTTTACATAACCGAGCTCGCGCATATTCTTATCGTAGGTAGAATCGGAAAACTCTAAAACTTCGTCATAATAAAGGGCGCATTGCTCGGTAGTGAAGTTGGATTTTGCGTTATCGAGCGCCAAAATAAGCTGTTCTTTTGGCATTAGCGCCAACTGTCCTGTAACGCTTTGTGCGTATTGGGCTTTATACTGTTCTTCAAGTATAGATGCAAATATTTCTTCTAAATCATCATCCTTCATAGATGATAAATAGTCTGACATTTCGGCATCTGCCATACCTGTTTGCTTTGAAAGTATGGGGGATAGCGTTTCTTCAATATCTTCGCGCTTTTTACCCTTCATACTGTCCTTTACAAACTTGTCAACATCCTTCTTTTCAGGCACACACATAATTTTTACATAGGTTATTGCCTTTTCATCATCGTCAAGGGTGCTAAGGTATTTTTTAAATTCCTTTTGCTTTTCTTTATCGCTAAGGTTTTGACTGTTTTCTCCAAACGGTAGCTTTGTAAAAATATCAATTTGCTTATTTTTCTTTTGGGCTTTTATGGCGTCCGATTTATGAGCTTTATTTACAACAAACTCGGTAAGCTCCTTTGTATAAGCAATAGAGCCTGTAAGCATTGTTGAAACTGCATCTTCGTTAGGGCGGATAATACCTGTAACCTTAATATCGGTACCGTTGTCGTAAAGGTATTTAAGACCTGCATCACTATCGCGAAGGTCGGTATAAAGGCCTGTTTCTTTATCTAATGTGTAGCAGTCGGAATTAAGAATAACCTTAAAATCACGCTCGCAAATTTCTTCATAAGACCATTTTTTACTTTCGTAATCTATCTTGTCGCCCTTTATAGCGGCTTTGGTCATAGCATCAATTTCCTCTTTAGATTTAAGACCTAAAGAGTAAAGCGCCATATCATCAAGCTCGTTATTTTCATCAAGAATTAAAACAATTTCGTTATAATCGTTAGGCCACGAGCCGTATACCATATCGTACTGTTTTTTGATAAGTGGGTTTATAAGCTCTCCTTTATCACCTGAAAGCATTTCTTGCCAGAGAGTCATACCTTGGCTCATAGGCATCATACTGGTCATACCGCTGCTTTGCCCCATATCTACCATAGTAGACATATCCATACCAAAGTGTTCAAGCAAAACTTCTTGCATAAGCTGTTCTGAATCGGAACGGATAATCTTGCCGTCAATATTTTTGGTATATACAAGCAGGTCGAAATCATAAGTATAAGAAACGCCGTTTACTGCATCCTTAAGCTCCTCATTTGTGCTATCATCTGCCAACTGATTTTCAAGATAAGTCTTAAAGGATTTAAGGTCATTTTCCTTAGATGAAGCGGTATTAAGAGCGTTTACCATATCGTAAACCATTGATTTTTGGTAAACGGCATCCTTCTCGTGCCCCTCTGCAGATTTTGCGGTACCTATAAAGGTTTCAAGCAAGGAAGAAATATCCATTGACTGATTTTCAAGGGTAATAGGGTAGGAGGAAAGGGTGTCTTCTTGCAGTATATCAATATAGGTTGTCATACCTTGTGATACCGCAAAAATAAGTGCAATGCCTATAATACCAATACTACCCGCAAAGGATGTAAGCGCAGTTCTGCCTTTTTTAGTAAACAAATTTTTAAGTGAAAGTGAAAAAGAAGTACCAAGCGACATTGAAGGCATTTTTTGTCTTTTGCGCTTTTTCTTTTTGTCTTCGCTTGGGGTAGGGGTTACAAGGGCAAGCTCTTCTTCGCTTAGGGGAGCGGTATCGCTTGTTACAACGCCGTCAAGCATACGGATAATACGGGTTGAGTATTTTTCGGCAAGCTCGGGGTTGTGGGTTACCATTATTACAAGGCGCTCTTTAGAAATCTCCTTTAAAATTTCCATAACCTGAACGCTAGTTTCGGTATCAAGCGCGCCTGTAGGTTCATCGGCTAAAACAATATCGGGGTTATTTACTATTGCACGGGCGATTGCAACACGCTGCATCTGTCCGCCCGACATCTCACTCGGTTTCTTTTTAAGCTGGTCGCCAAGACCCACCTTTTCTAGCGCTTCTTTAGCGCGTTTTTTACGCTCGCGGCGGGATACACCCGAAAGCGAGAGCGCAAGCTCTACATTTTGCAAAACCGACTGGTGTGGAATAAGGTTATAGCTTTGGAAAACAAAGCCTACCGAATGGTTACGGTAGTTATCCCAATCTCTATCCTTAAAGTGCTTGGTAGAAACACCGTTTATATAAAGGTCGCCCGAAGTATATTTATCAAGACCGCCTATTATATTTAGCAGTGTGGTTTTGCCGCAGCCTGATTGACCTAAAACCGAAACGAACTCCGATTTACGAAAGCCTAAATCAATACCTTTTAGCGCTTCAACCTTATTGTTGCCTGTAATATAATCTTTCTTAATGCCTTTTAAAGCGAGCATAGTTTGCTTCCTTTCAGTTTACTTTATATTATAGATTATAACTCATTTATTGCTACTTTCAAGTTATTATGCCAATTTTAATAAAAATTTTACATTTTAAAAAATAATTGCCAAATATGTTAAAAGGTGGTATAATAATATGGCTAATGTGAAAATTTTAAGGAAAGGATGATTTTTGTGGACATAAAGCAGCTTTTAAGCAAGGCTATTTACTATTTAAAGTTTGCGTATGAAGTAGCAAAAAAGTATGCTTTAATAGCGTTTGAATGGCTTAAGAAAGCCGTAAAGTATTTAAAAACCCTTAAAAAGCAAGAGCTTAAAAATTATTCCTTAAATTTAGTTTCCGTAATTTTAATTTTTACTATATTTTTAACTACACTCTTTTCGGGCGGGGAAAGCATTTTTAAAGATTTTGACCCACTTGGCTCTAAAAAAATAGTTTCTAATATCCGTAATCTTGAACTTAATATGACATCTATTGTCTACGCTAAAAACGAGGAAGGAAAATGGCAGGAATATAAGCGTATTCACGGCGACGAAAACCGTATTTGGATTTCGCTTAAAAAGGTGCCTAAACATCTGCAAAACGCTTTTATCGCCATTGAAGACGAAAACTTTTTAAAACATGGCGGAGTTGATTGGAAGCGTACATTTTTAGCGGTAGCTAACCAATTGTTAAAGTTTAGCTCGGTAGAGTTTGGCGGCTCTACTATTACGCAACAGCTTATTAAAAATATTACCGCAGATAAGGCGAGAGATTATTCCCGTAAAATACGCGAAATTATAAGAGCACTTTCGGTTGAAACCCAGCTTGATAAAAACGAAATTTTAGAAGCTTACCTTAATACTATTGCTTTGGGTAGCGGTATTAATGGTGTTCAGGTAGCGGCTAACTACTATTTTAGTAAAGAGCTTGATGAATTAACCCTTGCTGAATGTGCTTCAATTGCGGCTATTACCAAAAATCCTTCAAGATATAGCCCTGCTATAAATATGGAGGAAAACACATATCGCCGTAAGGTTGTACTTACCAAAATGTATGAGTTAGGGTATATAACAAAAGAAGAGTATGACACGGCTTATAAAGAAGAAGTTAAGCTTGACTTTTCTCAAAAAGAACACCTTGACAGCGAAATTAATAACTACTTTATTGATACTTTAATTCAAAATGTAATTACCGATTTAGCTGAAAAATATAATTGTGATGAAAAAATTGCTTCGCAAATGTTCTATAACGGCGGATTTAAAATTTACTCTACTGTAAATACAAATATTCAGTCGATTATGGAAGAAACCTATAGCAAGCAAAACCGCTATTTTTACGAAACAAGGCGTAATGAAGAAGGCGAGCGCGAGCGCGTGCAATCTGCTATGACTATTCTCGACTATAAAGGTCATATTGTAGGTATAATGGGTGGTGCAGGTGAAAAAACCGTAAACCGCGGTCTTAATCGTGCTTATAATGTTCCGCGTCAGCCAGGCTCCACTATGAAGCCTTTAGGTGTTTATACACAGGTAATTGAAAAGGATATTTGCGATTATACTACTACCGTTTTAGATGAGCCTATAAAGAACTATTACGAATACGGAAAACCGGGACCCAGGGAATGGTTCGGCAAATATATGGGTAAGGTTCCGCTTAATTATGCGCTTAGACATTCTATGAATGCCGTTCCTGTGCGACTTCTTGATGAAGTTGGGGTTGATGCTTCTTATAAATTCCTTACCAAAAAGCTTAATTTAAAGCATCTTGTAAAAAACGATAAAAATGCATCTTCGTTAGCGCTTGGAGGTTGTACTTACGGTATTACACCAACCGAATCTGCAGCGGCGTTTGCTATATTCGGTAATGGCGGTATGTATTATACTCCGACAACCTACTATAAGGTGGTTGATATTGACGGCAATGTTGTTTTAGAACCGCCTAAGGGCAAGCGTGCTATAGGTGAAGATACCGCAACAATTATGAATCATTTATTGCGCGAGGTTGTTTATAAAGAAGGCGGTACAGGCCGTTCTATTGGCGGTTTCAACTACCGTATGAAATGTTATGCTAAAACAGGTACTTCAAGCGATACTAAGGACTCTTGGCTTGTGGGCGGCACACCGTATTATATAGGCTCGGTATGGTATGGCTTTGACCATAATTACCGCGTATATAACACAAGCGCAGCAAAAAGTATTTGGCGCGATATTATGCGCGAAATACACCAAAACTTAGAGGTTAAAGAATTTGAAGATAGTGAAGATGTTTACCGCAAGGGCGAAGGCTATTATAAAGACGGAACAAGTCCGGGTAAAATCTTAAAGGAAGAGGACTACCTGCCGGATGAGGAGGAAGAAGAGGAAGAAGAACAAGAACAAGATGAGGATGAAAAGGAATCTAAACCTTCAAAGCCTACTGAATCCTCAAAACCGAATACTTCTTCAAAACCCAATACTTCATCGGTAACTTCTAACAATTCTTCTAATAATCAGTCTTCTAATCAATCGAATGTAACAAGCTCGGGGGACACAAGCTCGAACACATCTTCTAATACTTCTACAAGCAGTAGTTCCGGTACATCTTCTGATACTTCTTCAGTACCGAGTGAAGAAACTTCGGCAAGTTCGCCTACAGAATCTACCGTTACTTCGGAAGAAAGTACAAGTAGTTCTGAAAGCAGTTCTGAAGATACTTCTAGTTCACCCGATGAACTTTTGTAAAGAAATAAGTAAACACTGAGTAATTTGTGCTCAGTGTTTATTTTTTTGCTTAAAAAACAGCATATTTATTTGACAAAGCAGGCAGTATATAATATAATATACAAGTTAAATTATAATATAATACTAATGGGGAATTTTAATGGCAAAAATTGAAGGCTTGCGCAACGTTGCGACTATCGCCCACGTTGACCATGGTAAAACCACACTTGTTGACCAGCTTTTAAAACAAAGCGGTATCTTCCGCGAAAATGAAGCGGTTGATGAACGCGTTATGGACTCTAACGATTTAGAGCGCGAACGCGGTATAACTATACTTTCTAAAAATACAAGCGTTATGTATAATGGTGTTAAAATAAATATTATTGACACACCGGGACATGCCGATTTTGGCGGCGAGGTTGAGGGTATTTTACAAATGGTAGACGGCGTTTTATTGCTTGTAGATGCGTTTGAAGGCTGTATGCCACAAACCCGTTTTGTGCTTAAAAAGGCTTTGGCTTTGGGCAAAAAAGCGGTGGTTGTTGTAAATAAAATTGACAGACCTATGGCAAGACCGCACGAGGTTGTTGACGAGGTTTTGGATTTATTTATCGAATTAGGCGCTGATGAAGAACAAATTGAGTTTCCGGTTGTGTTTGCTTCGGGACGTGACGGATATGCAACCCTTTCTCCCGATACAAAGGGTGAAGATATGCGACCACTGTTTGATGCTATTGTAAATGAAATTGATGCACCCGAGGGTGACTGTGAAGCACCTTTGCAGATTCTTTTCACTAATATTGAATACGATGAGTATTTGGGTAGAATTGGTGTTGGCCGTGTAATACGCGGTTCTGTAAAGAGCGGACAAGCTGTAGCGCTTTGCCACAAGGATGGAAGCCATACTAAGCTTAAGATTGCAAAGCTATTTATGTACAAAGGCTTAAAACGACAGGAAGTTGAAACCGCTACTGTAGGCGATATTATTCAGGTTGCAGGTCTTACAGATTTGGAAATTGGCGAAACCGCTTGCGATACCGAAAATATTGAAGCACTACCATTTGTTAAGATTGATGAGCCAACGCTTTCTATGAACTTTATGGTTAATAACTCTCCCTTTGCAGGCAGGGACGGTAAGTTTGTAACCTCTCGTAATCTTCGCGACCGCCTTTTCAAAGAAGTTATGACCAATGTAAGCTTGCGCGTTGAAGAAACCGAAATGGCAGATACCTTTAAGGTTTCGGGCAGAGGTGAGCTTCATCTTTCAATTCTTATCGAAACTATGCGTCGCCAAGGCTATGAGTTTCAGGTTTCACCGCCTGAGGTTATTTACAAAAAGGATGAAAACGGCAATATTTTAGAGCCTATTGAGCTTTTGATGATAGAAGTTCCCGAAGAATATGTTGGCGCCGTTATGGAAAGACTTGGAAACCGCAAGGCCGAAATTAAAAATATGGGTACTAGAGACGGCGGTACCTCTCACCTTGAATTTTTAATACCCGCGCGCGGACTTTTAGGATATCGTTCACAGTTTTTAACCGATACTAACGGTAACGGTATTATGAACCACGTTTTTAACGGTTACGAAGAATACAAGGGCGATATTCAGCAACGAACAACAGGTTCTATTATTGTTCACGAAACGGGCGAATCTACAGGCTACGGTCTTTTTAATACTCAAAGCCGCGGTAGGCTGTTTATTGGTCCTTCAACCGAGGTTTACGAGGGTATGATAGTGGGCGAGAATCCTAAAAACGAGGATATTGTTTGTAATGTTTGTAAACGTAAGCAGCTTACAAATACCCGTGCTTCAGGCTCGGATGATGCGTTACGATTAGTACCGCATAGTATTTTAAGCTTGGAACAATCGTTAGAATTTATTAAGGATGATGAGTTGGTGGAAATTACACCTAACCATATCCGCTTGCGTAAAAGGATTCTTAATAAAGAAGAAAGAATGAAATACGAATCGAAGAGAAAATAATGAATTATATTATTCTTGATTTAGAGTGGGACAGTACCTATTTTGTAAAACAAAAGCGGTTTATAAATCAGATATTACAAATAGGCGCTGTAAAGCTTAACGAAAATTTTGATATTATCGACACCTTTGAAGTTACAGTAAAATCTGCAATTTCTAAAAAAGTAACAGGTAGGTTTGCAAGGCTTACAGGTATCACATCCGAGATTATGCGAAACGGTGTTCCGTTTGAAAGCGCAGTTGAAAGCTATAATTCTTGGGTGGGGGATGATGCTGTAACTATGACTTGGAGCAATTCCGACCTATATACAATTTTAGAAAATGAAGAAAACCTATTAGAAGGTGTACGGTTTAAAATAGAAAAATACCTTGATTTGCAAAAGTTTATCCAAAAAGAAATGCATTTAAAGGGTTATGAAGACAAAAATCAGGTATCTTTGGCACTCGCTGCCGAGTTTTTAAAGGTTAGTACCGAAGATATTGATTTTCATACCGCTAAGGATGACAGTCTTGTAGCGGCGTATCTTTTGAAAAAGTGTTATAATAGCGAACGCTTTGTGCCACTTATAAAGGATACAACTAATCCTGAATTCTTTAAAAGGTTACGCTTTAAAAGCTACTGCATTTCTAACTTAAAGGATGAAAGCATAGATAAAAAATATCTTGTTTTCAAATGCCCTAAATGTAACGAAAAAGCCAAAAGGGTTACTAAATGGAAATACTCAAACCGTTGGTTTATGGCTAATTTTATTTGTAACTGCGGCGAAAAATTTAACGGCAGGGTTACTTTTAAGAAAACTTATGATGATTTAATCGTAAAACAAAAAATTTGCGAATATAAGGAAAAGAAAAAAACAGAAAATTCAACGGAAGTGACGGTGTAAATTATGTCAGAAACAAAACGTTCAACATGGGGTTCAAGCGCTACTTTTATATTGGCGGCAGTTGGTTCTGCAGTGGGTCTTGGTAATGCTTGGCGTTTCCCAAATCTTGCCGCTAAGCACGGCGGCGGTGCATTCTTGCTTGTATACCTTTTGGCAATGCTTATAATAGGTATACCGCTTTTAATGATGGAAATTTCTATAGGCCGTAAAATGAAGTCTGGTGCACCTGGTGCTTTGCGCAAAATGAATAAGAAGTTTGAGCCTATTGGTTGGGCGGCAACTTCTAACGCATTTGTAATTGTTACATATTACGCGGTAGTATTTGCTTGGGTTATTATGATGGCTGTTTTCAGCTTTAAGTTTTTTAGTATGACAGGCAATAACGAAGCCGCAGGTGGACTTTTCCAAGAACTAACCAAAACCACCTTTGATATAAAGGGCTTTGATGTAATATCTATCCCTGTGCTTGTTTGCCTTTTAGTAGCGTGGGCTTCGGTTTATTATTGTATACGCAACGGCACAAAGAGTGTTGAAAAAATAATTAAATACCTTATTTTCTTGCCATTTTTATGCTTGGGCTTTATGGCTATAAAGGGTATTACAATGCCGGGCGCTTTAGAAGGTATTAGAGCTTTCTTTGTTCCAAATTTCCAAGCATTAGCTAACCCTGAGCTTTGGACCGATGCTGTAGGTCAGGTATTCTACTCAATGTCGGTTGTTATGGCTATTATGATAGCTTACGGTTCATACCTTAGTAATGATACTAATATCGCTCGCGATGGCTTTATTATAGCATTTAGCGATTTAGCTGTAAGTCTTTTGTCAGGTATCGTTATGTTTACAACAATGTACGGTACAGGCATGCAGGATATGCTTGCACAAAAATCGGGCGTTAGTCTTGCATTCTTAGTTTATCCTACAGCTATTGTTAACCTTTCGGGCAGTGGCGTATTCAACGCTATATTTGGCTTTGTATTCTATTTCTGCCTTTGCACCTTGGCTATTGACTCGGCGTTCTCTTTGGTTGAAGGTATTTCTACCGCCGTTGCAGATAAATTCTCAGTAGACAGAAAGAAAACCACTATTGCAATTTGTGTTATAGCAGGTATTATTTCACTTGTATACACTACAGGCGGCGGTCTTGCAATACTTGATATTGTTGATAACTGGTGCAATAGCTTTACTCTTATTTTGGTTGGCGTAATTGAATCGGTTGCGATTGGTTGGTTCTATAAAACAGGAATTATTGTTGATGAAATTAACACCAATTCAAAGCGTGTTAAAATGCCTAAGATTTGGTTTGATATTGCAATTAAGGTAGTAGCGCCTGTTTCATTAAGTGTTCTATTTGTATGGAACATTATAAACCTATTTACAAAACAAAACGGTGTATACGGTTATAACTTAGTTTCAAATATCCTTGCAGGCTGGGTTATCTTTGGACTTTGTATGATAAGCGGTTTTATCATCAATGTTATTTACAAGAAAATACAGGCTAAAAAGGGTATTAAAGAACAAGATTAATTTATTGGTTGTTAAATTTGCATAAAAACGCATAAATATTCTATAAATATATGTTAAAATGCAAGAAATATTCAAAAGTGCTTGCATAAATATTCAATATATGATATAATTTATGCATAAAATCACTAAAACAAATGCATATTGTGCATACGGAGGAATTTATTATGAATAAAAACGAAATTAAGAAGGTAGTGCTCGCTTATTCGGGCGGTCTTGACACATCTATTATTATTCCTTGGCTTAAGGAAAACTACAACAATCCCGAAATTATTGCAGTATCGGGTAATGTTGGTCAGTCTGATGAGCTTGAAGGTCTTGAAGAAAAGGCTATTAAAACAGGCGCTTCCAAAATTTATATTGAAGACTTGACTAAGGAATTTTTAGATGATTACGTATTCCCCTGCGTACAGGCAGGCGCTTTATATGAAGATTATCTTTTAGGTACTGCTTTCGCACGTCCTCCTATTGCTAAGAGAATTGCTGAAATCGCACTTGCTGAAGGCGCAGATGCTATCTGCCATGGTTGTACAGGTAAGGGTAATGACCAAGTTCGTTTTGAACTTGCTATTAAGAATTTTGCTCCCGATATGAAGATTATTGCTCCTTGGCGTGAATGGGATATTAGGTCCAGAGAAGAAGAAATAGATTACGCTGAAGCACATAATGTTCCGCTTAAGATTAACCGTGAAACAAACTATTCTAAGGATAAAAACATTTGGCACCTATCTCACGAAGGTCTTGATTTAGAGGACCCCAAGAACGAGCCTTTATACAACAAGCCCGGCTTCTTAGAAATGGGCGTTTCTCCTGAAATGGCTCCCGATAAGCCAACCTATGTTACTATTCACTTCGAAAAGGGTATTCCTACTGCAATAGACGGTAAGGAAATGGATTCGGTTGAAGTTGTTACCACACTTAACAAATTAGGCGGCGAAAACGGTATAGGTCTTCTTGACATTGTTGAAAACCGTCTTGTTGGTATGAAGTGTCGCGGTGTTTATGAAACTCCAGGCGGTGCAATTCTTTATAAGGCGCACAATGTACTTGAAACTATCTGTCTTGATAAGGACACCGCTCACTATAAGGCTTTAGTTGCTCAAAAATTGGCTGAAAATGTATACAACGCTTTATGGTTTACTCCGCTTACTCAGGCGATTTTAGCATTTGTTAAGGAAACCCAAAAAACCGTTACAGGTGATGTTACCTTAAAGCTTTACAAGGGTAATATGATTAACGCAGGTGTTTCTTCACCATATTCACTTTACGATAGCGAAATTGCAACCTTTGAAGAAGATGATGTTTACGATCAAAGCGATGCTACAGGATTCATTAATCTTTATGGTCTTTCAACCGAGGTTAATGCAAGAATGAGAGCAAAGAATAACTTGAAATAATTGTAACTTTAAACAGTACCGGTTTTTAATCGGTACTGTTGAGTGTTTTTTATATCGCTTTTTTACTGAAAGGAATGTATAGGCAAAATGGAAAAAATGTGGGCAGGAAGATTTGAAAAGGCGCTTGATAAGCAGGCGGATGATTTTAACTCTTCCATTCATTTTGACAATAGAATGTATAAGCAGGATATTACAGGCTCTATGGCACACGCTTTAATGCTTTCGAATCAAGGTATTATCAGTAAAGATGAGTACGAAAAGATTTTAAACGGTCTTGGTAGTATACTAGAAGATATCGAAAACGGTAGCTTGCCTTTTGATATGGATGCCGAAGATATACATATGTTTATTGAAAGCGAGCTTACAAAAAGAATAGGCGATGCAGGTAAAAGACTACACACCGCGCGTAGCCGTAACGACCAGGTAGCACTTGATATCAGGCTTTACCTTGGTGTAGAAGCTTGCGAAGAAATTGGTAAGCTTATCTTAAACTTAATTAGTGTTATCAAGGATAAGGCTGAAGAATATAAGGATGCTATAATGCCGGGTTATACCCATTTACAAAGAGCACAGCCCATATCCTTTGCCCACCATATTTTGTCCTATGCATTTATGCTAAAGCGTGATTACGAAAGAATAAATGATGCGGTAGATAGAATGTGGTCACAGTGTCCAATAGGCTCGTGCGCGCTTGCAGGCACTACCTATAACACCGACCGCGAATTTGAAGCTAAGCGTTTAGGTTTTAGCGGTATTTCACTTAATAGTATAGACGGTGTTTCCGACCGCGATTTTTGTTTAGAGCTTTTGTCAGCATTCTCTATTTTAATGATGCACCTTTCACGCTTTTCGGAAGAAATTATACTTTGGTCTAGTTGGGAATTTAAGTTTATTGAGTTGGATGACAGCTACACCACAGGCTCAAGCATAATGCCACAAAAGAAAAATCCAGATATGGCAGAGCTTGTTCGCGGTAAAACAGGTAGAGTATATGGTGACCTTATGGCATTGCTTACCACCCTTAAGGGTCTTCCTTTAGCATATAACAAGGATATGCAGGAGGATAAGGAAGCTATTTTTGATGCTATTGATACTGTGAAAATGTGCTTAGGCGTATTCACACCGATGATTGCTACAATGACCGTTTTAAAGGATAATATGTACAAAGCTGCACAAAAAGGCTTTATAAATGCTACCGATTTAGCCGATTATCTTGTAAAAAAGGGAATGCCCTTTAGAACAGCATATAAGCATGTTGGTGAAATTGTAGGCTATTGTATTAAGGAAAATATAGTGCTTGAAAATATGCCTATAGAAAAATATAAGGAATTTGACCAAACCTTCGATACCGATTTGTATGAAGAGATTTCGCTTGAAACCTGTGTTAATAAGCGAATTTCTAAAGGCTCTACAGGACCCGAGTCGGTAGATACACAAATTAAATTCTTGTCCGCTTTTTTGGAGGGTAAAATATAATGGATTTTAAAGGAAAAAGCTTTTTAAAGCTACTAGATTTTTCTAAAGCAGAGATTGAATGTCTTATAGATTTAGCAAGCGAGCTTAAATATAAGAAAAAAGCAGGTATTCCGCATCGCTTGTGCGAAGGCAAGAATATTGCCCTTATTTTTGAAAAAACAAGTACACGTACACGCTGTAGCTTTGAGGTTGCGGCATACGATTTAGGTATGGGCGTTACTTATTTAGACCCACAGGGCTCTCAAATTGGTAAAAAAGAAAGCATTGCTGATACCGCAAGGGTTTTAGGCCGTATTTATGATGGTATTGAATACCGCGGCTTTGGTCAGGAAATTGTTGAAGAATTAGCAAAATATGCGGGTGTTCCTGTTTGGAACGGTCTTACTAATGAATTCCATCCAACACAAATGCTTGCCGACTTTTTAACCGTTAAAGAACGCTTTGGCAAAATAGAAGGCATTAACTTTGTTTATATGGGCGATGCGCGCTACAATATGGGTAACTCTTATATGGTGGCTTGTGCAAAATTGGGTGTAAACTTTACCGTTTGCGCGCCCCCAAAATACTTCCCCGAAAAAGAGCTTGTTGACAAGTGTTTAGAAATCGCAAAGGAAAACGGCGGTACCATTACCTTCCAGACCGACCCTATGAAAGCCACCAAAAATGCCGACGTTATTGCAACTGATGTTTGGGTTTCTATGGGTGAGCCTGATAGCGTTTGGGAAGAGCGTATTAAGGATTTAACACCATATCAGGTTAACGATAAAATTATGCAAAACGCGGGAGAAAAAGCGGTATTTATGCACTGCTTACCTTCTTTCCACGATTTAAAAACAACCTTAGGTAAACAAGTGGGCGAGAAGTTTGGTATAACCGAAATGGAGGTTACCGATTCTGTTTTCGAAAGCAGTCAGTCCATTGTGTTTGAAGAAGCCGAAAACCGTATGCATACAATCAAGGCGGTTATGGTAGCAACATTAGTTTGATTTTAAGGATGTAGATACTATGCGTATAGTAATAAAAATAGGCACATCAACCTTAGCGCATTCTACGGGGCTTTTAAATATTCTGCGCGTAGAAGAGCTTTGTAAGGTTATGAGTGACCTTAAGAATGCAGGAAACCAAGTGATACTTGTATCATCGGGTGCTATTGGTATGGGTAGTGGTAAGTTGGGTCTTCTTAAAAAACCTACCGATATTCCAACAAAGCAAGCTGCCGCTGCAGTGGGTCAATGTGAGCTTATGTACACTTATGATAGATTGTTTTCAGAGTATAACCACACTGTAGCGCAAATATTACTTACTGGCGATGATATTGAGCATGCCGACAGAAAAGCCAACTTTACAAACACTATGAACCGTTTGTTAGAGCTTTCGGCAATACCGATTATTAACGAGAATGATACAATCTCGACTAACGAAATTGAAATTGGCGATAACGATACCTTGGGCGCTATTGTAGCAACTGCATGCGAAGCCGATTTGCTTATTATTTTAAGCGATATTGATGGCCTTTATACTGCCGACCCACGCGAAAAACCAAGTGCTCAGCTTTTACATACTGTAGAAGAAATAACCCCCGAGATTGAACAAATGGTGGGTGGCGCAGGAAGCAAGCTTGGTACAGGCGGTATGAAAACTAAACTCAAAGCTGCAAAAATTGTAACAGAATGCGGTATAGATATGGTAATAGCTAACGGTAATAACCCAATGTCGCTTTATTCAATTGTTGAAGGTAAGGATGTTGGAACTCGTTTTAAGGGTGTAAAATAATGACTACATTAGAAGTTTTACAAAAAGCTAAAACTCTCTCACGCGAGAGTATGCTAACGACAGAAGAAAAAAACAAAGCCTTGCATAATATGGCAAAGGCTTTGCTTTCATATAGTGATGAAATTTTAGCGGCTAATAAAATTGATATAGAAAACGCTAGGGGTAAAATAAGTGTTGTTATGATTGATAGACTTGCCCTTGACCAAAATCGAATCGAAGGTATGGCAAAGGGCATTTTGGATGTTGCCGCTCTACCTGACGGTGTGGGCAAGGTGTTATCAAGTGTCGAGCTTCAAAATGGCTTAAAGGTAAATAAAGTATCGGTACCTTTTGGTGTTGTGGCAATTATTTACGAAAGCCGCCCGAATGTCACTTCGGACGCGGCAGCACTTAGCTTTAAAAGTGGAAATGTTTGTGTGCTGCGTGGTGGTAAGGAAGCGTATAACTCCTCAAAAGCTATAGTAGATGCTTTGAAAATCGGTCTTAAAAACAGTGGTCTTAGCGAAGACTATGTTAATCTCTTAGAGGATATAACAAGAAACAGCGCTAACGAGCTTATGACTGCGGTCAAGTATGTTGATTTACTTATTCCGCGTGGTGGTAAGGGACTTATTAAAGCCTGTACTGAAAATGCTACCGTTCCGTGCATTGAAACAGGCACAGGTATTTGCCATATATTTGTTGAAAAAACTGCCGTTATTGATAAGGCTTTAAATATTATAAACAATGCTAAAACAAGTCGCCCGTCGGTTTGTAACGCGATGGAGGTTTGCCTTGTTGATAAGGCGATAGCACCAAATTTTTTACCTAAGCTTTATGATATGTTTAAAGACAGAGTTGAGCTTAGGGGAGATAATGCGGTTTGTGAAATAATAGATGCCGTTCCTGCAACCGATACCGATTTTGATACCGAATTTTTGGATTATATAATGGCGGTTAAGGTTGTAGACGGTGTAAAGGAAGCAATAAATCATATAGCAAATCACTCAACACATCATAGCGAAAGCATTATAACCACCGATGATAAAGCGGCAAAGATGTTTACCTCGCTTGTGGATTCGGCGGCGGTATATGTTAATGCTTCTACTCGCTTTACCGATGGCGGTGAGTTTGGTTTAGGGTGCGAAATGGGTATTTCTACCCAAAAGCTTCACGCTCGC
This sequence comes from Acutalibacteraceae bacterium, assembly GCA_045602785.1. Lineage (GTDB taxonomy): Bacteria > Bacillota > Clostridia > Oscillospirales > Acutalibacteraceae > UBA737. The sequence continues at coordinate 5,007 of JAZSCF010000126.1, read as the reverse complement.
GGACCAATGGGATTAATGGAACTTAACACCTATAAATATATTATTGAAGGTAACGGTCAGGTGAGATAATGGAAAAAATTAAGGTTGGATTTATCGGTTGTGGTAATATGGGCGGTGCTTTGGCTAAAGCGGTCAATAAATCGGGTTTATGCGATATTTTGCTTGCCGATAAGGATGCCGAAAAGGCAAACGCATTAGCTTGTGAAACTGGCGGCAGTGTTGTAAGTGTTGAAGCTATTGCTAAAACCGCAAAATACATCTTTTTAGGTGTAAAACCACAGGTTATGGCGGATTTGATGAATGATATTGCCGATATTTTAAAATCCCGAACCGATAGATTTTTATTAGTAACTATGGCAGCGGGAATAAAAATATCTGCGCTTAGTGGAATGATAGGGGCTAAGCTTCCTACTATCCGTATTATGCCTAATACACCTGTAGCAGTAGGGGAAGGTATGATTTTATACTCGCTTTGCCCTATTATAACTGAGTGTGAAGAAACCGAATTTTTAAATATTTTAAAGTTTTCGGGCAAATTAGATAAACTGGATGAAACGCTTATTGATGCAGGGTGCTCGATTTCGGGATGCGGACCTGCGTTTGTATATATGTTTGCCGAGAGTATGGCTAAAGCGGGTGAAGAGTTGGGTCTTCCAAAAGAAAAGGCAATAGAATATGCTGCACAAACCTTGTTGGGAGCGGCTCGCCTTATGCTTACAAGTGGTAAAACACCCGAAACCTTACGCCAAGAAGTTTGTAGTCCGAAAGGCTCTACTATAGAGGGTGTTATGTCACTTCAAAATTCCAATTTTGATAGAAATGTCAAAAATGCTTTGAACGCTTCTTATAAGCGCACAAAGGAATTAGGTAAATAGATATAATAAAAAGGTGATAAATATGACAGAAAAGCAACTAAAAGAATTATTAGCAGATTTATCTTTTGAAGAAAAGTTAGGCGAGCTACAGCAAATTACAAGTGCTTATTTTGGAGAAAACGGAATAGTCACCGGTAGTGATGATAGACACATACTAACCGAAGATGAAGTTAATATGTCAGGTTCGGTTATCAATGTGGTGGGTCCCGATAAAATCAGGGAAATTCAAGAAAAGCATATAAGTAATCATCCGCATCATATACCGATGATATTTATGCTTGATATTATTCACGGCTTTGCCACAATATTTCCAATACCTTTGGCGCAGTCTTGCTCATTTGAGCCTGATTTAGTAGAAGCTATTGCTCACGAAACCGCAAAAGAAGCCAGTGTATCGGGGTTGCATGTAACATTCTCACCTATGGTTGATATTTGCCGTGACGCGCGTTGGGGACGTGTTATGGAGTCTTATGGTGAAGACCCGTACTTAACTTCAAAAATGGGTGTAGCAGCTGTTAAGGGTTATCAAGGTGATGACCTTTCTAAAGAAGGTACAATTGCGGCTTGTGTTAAGCACTTTGCGGCTTACGGTTTGGTAGAAGGCGGTCGCGAATATGGTGTTGTTAATACATCAGAACGCTTTTTGCGTCAATATTATTTGCCTGCTTATAAGGCAGGTTGCGATGCAGGCAGTGCGCTTATAATGTCTTCATTTACCGCAAATGGCGGTGTCCCTGCCGATGCTGACAAGCATTTGATGACTGATATTTTGCGTAACGAATGGGGTTGGGATGGCACCCATATTACCGATTATGGCTCAACCCGTACTATGAAAAGTCACGGCGTACCTAAAACCGATGCCGAGGTTGCAAAGCTCGCTCTTGAAGCTCAGGTTGATATTGAAATGTGCCTTTACTGTTACCATAACGGTTTGCCCGAACTTCTGGAAAAGGGCGAAGTTACAATGGAACAAATAGACCGTGCTGTTATGCGTGTATTACAGCTTAAAAATAAGCTAGGTCTTTTTGAAAATCCTTATCGTTATACCGATGCTTTGAAATCAGATGAATTAAAGAACAACCCTGAAGCGTTGGCTTTGGCACAGGATGCGGTTAGTCGCACTTCGGTTCTTCTTAAAAATGAAGATAAGCTTCTTCCGCTTAATGCTAATGATAACAAAAAGGTTGCTTTTATTGGTCCTTATGTTGAAGAGGCTGATATGTTTGGCGGTTGGTCAATCCGCCACCAATATAAGATAGACCTTAAGAATATTCATACCGCAATTAATGAAAGATATCCAAACGGCAATTTTACCTTCCAAGAAGGTTGTATGCTTTTAGGTGAGGATGAACCGATATTTAAGTTTAATCCCCGTAGGGGCGAGCGCGTTGCCGATTATGTTGAACATGATGCGCTGTCTCGTAAGGAAAAGATTGCCAAAGCGGTAGAAGAAGCAAAGAACGCCGACACAGTTGTTATGTGCATAGGTGAGCATACCTTTATGGGTGGCGAGCTTACTTCAAGAGCCCATATTGAAATTCCGTTAATTCAAAAAGAACTTTTTGATGCGGTGGCAGAAGTTAACGATAATATAGTTGTAGTTCTCTTTAACCATCGTCCGCTCGATATAAGCGATATTTCCGAAAAGGCAAAAGCTGTTATTGTGGCTTGGTTCCCAGGTATTATGGCAGCAGACGGTATTACAGATATACTATTTGGCGAAAAAGCACCTACAGGCCGACTTACAATGTGCTTCCCTCATACTGTTGGTCAATGCCCGATTTATTATGCAAACTTCCCTACAAGCCATTCACCTGTAACAGAGGATTACTTTGTAACGGGCTATATAGACTGTCCGCTTACACCTTTATACACCTTTGGTGAAGGTATGACCTATACTGAATTTGAGTATGGTGAAATTAAGCTTTCTAAGGAAACCTTATCCGAAGGTGAAACCCTTACTGCAAGTGTGGAAGTTACCAATGTTGGTGAACGCGACGGTGTTGAAACTGTACAGCTTTACATCCGCGACCCTTACGCCGCAGTATCCCGACCGTTAAAAGAGCTTAAAGGCTTTAAAAAGGTTGCGATTAAAAAAGGCGAAACCGTTAATGTTGAGTTTACTCTTACAACCGAAGATATGAAGTTCTATAACGTAGAGCTTGATTATGTTTGGGAACCGGGTGAAATTCAGGTGTTTATCGGTAAAGACAGCGCGGTTAAAGAGTATAAGGAATTTGAACTTGTATAAATAAAATAACAAAAGAAAAAATGCTCGGTGATTTCACCGAGCATTTAAATTTAACTGTAGTAAAATTATTTTACCATACCTGCAACTTCAGCAGCAAAGTCATCTACGCGCTTTTCAATACCTTCGCCCTTTTCAAAACGAACGAAATTAGCAATCTTGATGTCTGCGCCAAGTTCTTTAGCAACGCCTGCGAGATACTTTTCAACAGTGATGTCGCCATCCATAATGAACTGTTGTTCAACAAGACAGTTTTCTTTGTAGAACTTACCGATTTTGCCTTCAACAATCTTGCCGAGAACAGCATCAGGCTTATTAGCCATTTTAGGATCTTCCTTCATTTGAGCAATGAGGATAGCCTTTTCTTTTTCAAGAACTTCATCTGATACAGAAGCTCTGTCTAAGAAGCCAGGGTTCATAGCAGCAATTTGCATTGCAATGCTCTTACCAGCTTCCATAAGTTTTTCGTTGTCGCCTGCAACTTCGGTTTCAAAGTTTACAAGAACACCGATTTTACCACCCATGTGAACATAGGAAGCAACCTTGCCTTCAAAACGAGCAAAACGACGAACCTTGATGTTTTCGCGAATAGCAAGGAATAATTCCTGTACCTTTGCTTCAACGGTTTGACCGTCTTTTTCGCAAGCAAGAAGAGCGTCAAGATCAGCAGGATTTTGTTCAGCTACAACTTGAGCAATCTCAGCAGCGAGAGCCTTAAAGCCTTCGCCGTTAGCAACGAAGTCGGTTTCGCTGTTTACTTCAACAACTGCGCCAACACCGTCAGCGGTATATACAGCAACGGTACCTTCAGCAGCAATACGTGTAGCCTTTTTAGCTTGTGAAGCAAGACCTTTTTCACGTAAGTAGTCAACTGCGGCATCCATATCACCGTCACATTCAACAAGAGCCTTTTTGCAGTCCATCATACCGCAACCGGTTTTTTCTCTTAAAGCCTGTACGTCTTTAGCAGTAAAAGCCATTTTAGTTTCCTCCAAATATAAATTATTCAGCGTCTGCAGCTTCAGCTACTTCTTCAGCTTCTTCGGTAGCTGCGGTGCCCATTTCGGTACCTTGTCTGCCTTCGATTACTGCAGCAGCAATAGTTTCAGAAATAAGCTTAACTGCACGGATAGCATCATCGTTACCGGGGATAACTGCATCAATTTCATCAGGATCACAGTTAGTGTCTACGATAGCGATAATCGGAAGACCAAGCTTCTTAGCTTCTGCAACTGCGATTCTTTCTTTGCGGGGGTCAACAATGAAGAGAGCTGCGGGAGTTTTCTTCATATCTTGAATACCGCCAAGGAATTTTTCTAACTTTTCAATTTCAAGGTTTAGTTTTACAACTTCCTTTTTGGGAAGAAGCTCAAAGGTACCGTCATCACGCATAGTGCGGAGTTGGTTAAGACGTGCGATTCTTGTACGGATTGTAGAGAAGTTTGTAAGCATACCGCCAAGCCAACGAGCGTTAACATAAGGCATACCGCAATGCTCTGCTTCTTCCTTAACAGAATCCTGAGCCTGTTTCTTGGTACCTACGAAAAGAATGTCGCCGCCTTCTGCTGCAATGTCACGAACGAACATATAAGCCTCGTTAAGCTTCTTAACGGTCTTTTGAAGGTCGATGATATAGATTCCGTTTCTTTCTGTGAAAATGTACTCAGCCATTTTCGGGTTCCAGCGTCTTGTTTGATGTCCGAAGTGAACACCAGCTTCAAGCAACTGTTTCATTGATACTACTGCCATTTGTTTTTCCTCCTAAGAATTTTCTTCCACTCCGCCGATTAGAAATCACCTGACAGTATTGGATGACACCTGCGAAAACTCGCCGTTATTAAACGGAGTGTGTGTTATATTTTTGCTAATTTACCATTAGCCGAT
>JAZSCF010000125.1:0-47059 GCA_045602785.1 Acutalibacteraceae bacterium | reverse complement strand
AAAGAATGGTAGCATTGTTAATAAGTGTAGTGGTTGCGGTAAGACCACAGGAACCAAAACTACAATTTATTATGCTAAAAAAGTTAAGCTTTCTACCACAGAATATACCTACTCAAGCAGTAAGACAAGAAAGCCTTCTGTTAAGGTATATGACTACAAGGGTAATAAGATTTCTTCTAAGTACTACACCGTATCTTACGCTTCCGGACGCAAGAAGGTTGGCAAGTATAAGGTTACTATTAAGCTTAAGGGTAACTATAGCGGTACATTAACTGCATACTTCACAATTAATCCTAAGGAAACTTCAGTATCTAAGCTTACAGCAGGTAAGAAGAGTCTTAAAGTTGCTATTAAGAAACAGTCTTCACAAGTAACAGGTTACGAGATTCAGTACTCAACCAGCAAGACCTTTAAGTCTAAGTATACAAAGACTAAGAAGGTTACAAGCTACAAGACAACAAGTGTTACTTTGAAGAGTCTAAAGGCTAAAAAAACCTATTATGTTAGAGTACGCAGCTACAAAGTTGTAGACGGTAAGAAGTACTATTCAGATTGGTCATCTAAGAAATATAAGAAAACTAAATAGTTTATTTAAAAGGCGGAAATTTTCCGCCTTTTTACTTTTTATAATCTATCAATTTTATCCGCAATCTCGGCAAAGATTTGGGCGCAGGGTTTAGAGATAAGTGATTTATTTTCGGCAAAAACCACTACTGCATATTTTGGCTTTTCAAAAGGGAAAAATCCGCAAAACCAACTGCTTTCAATTTCTTTACCATTTTGAAATTTTCCTGTTTGTGCGGTGGCGGTTTTACCTGCGGCAGTAACGGTTTTTGGATTAGCTAAAACACCTGTACCATCGGTTACAACAAGTCTTAAAGCATCTTTAAGCTTATCGGCTGTAGATTTTGAAAATACACGCGTAGGGCTACCGTAATCATACTTTGATAATTTACTGTTTTGTGTGGTACCCTCAACAATACTTGGCATATAATACTTCCCATCGGTTGCAATGGCACAATAAAGTGGTAAGAGTGAAATAGGAGTAGCAGTAAATTCGCCTTGTCCAATACTTAAATTTGCTAAATGTGCTATGTTTTTTAGTTTTTCTAGGTTGGGCAGATTACCTTTAGCGGTAGTAATACCATTACAAATTCTTATCGATTTTCCGAAGTTCAAATTACTTGCGGTTTCTAGTAAATTGTTTGCACCCGATTTTATACCTAAATTATAAAAATAAGTGTTACAAGACTCTGAAATAGCTGAGTTTAAATTATTTATACCATGACCGCTTAAATTATGGCATTTAAAAGTACGGTCTATTATTTTAAAACTACCTTTACAGTTATAACTAAACTTTTCATATCCGTTCTCAATGGCTGATGCCGCAACACACAGTTTAAAAACCGAACCCACATTGTATGCGCCTAAGGTTCGATTGTAAAGGGGAGTATGGGCATCATTTAAAATGTTTTCAATTTTGTCTAATGTAAATGTTGGAACACTTACTATACCACGTATTTTGGCGGTATCTACGTCGGCTACAATTATTGCGCCCTTTGTTAAATATTCAGCTGCATTTTCTACAATGTTTTGAATATTTATATCAATTGTACTTACAACACCAAAGGATAAAGGAGATATTTTGTTTTGTATTGTTGGCTCTACTCCTTGCAAAATTCTGCCTTTGCCGTCACATGCATACCGAATAGTGAGTGATTTGGTGTTTTTAAGCAATGAATTATACGCTTTTTCAAGTCCGCAAGCGCCGTTATTATCGCTGTCGCTATAACCTATAGTGTGAATTGCGGGAATATAATTATCATTTGTATAAATTTCGGTGCAAATAATTCCATCACATATTATTTTTTTTGGCACTTCACAAACTGCAGGCTTTTTGTTTTTAAGTGTTTCTAAAACATTATCTAATTCTTCACCTTTTAATACAGTACTAATGGCAGTAATGGCGCGCGGAGTTGGGGATACACAAGCTATTATTTTCTTTTTGTTATTAGTAAGTGGATAGCCGTTACAGTCAAAAATAGTTCCACGTTGTTTTGCTATTTCTAATTTTATACTGCTTAAATTTGCTTGTACTTCACTATAGTTTTCACTACAAATCTCGGCAATTCGTAAAATACAGGTGAAAAGTAAAAAAATTATAACAAAAAAACAAATTAAACATCGTTTTGCAAAAATACGCCAAAACAGTTTTTCCATAAAAAACACCTCTTACCTTAGTATTGGTAAGAGGTGAAAAATTAATCTGCTTTCATTCTAAGAAGTGCGCCTTTTTTTACGGGATTAGGATAAGGAATTTTAATTGTCATCATCGGGTGGGGAGCACTATCAATTTCGTTATCATTTTCATCGTAAACAGTATTAGCGGTAAATGTAAACGGCTTTGCTTTAGGCTCTAGGAAATCAAATTCTTGCCCTTTTAGGAATTTATTTTTAAGGGTCGCAATAATCATTCCGTCGCGGTAATCATCAACAATGGCGGCAACAGAATAATCACGAACGTAGCCCGCGTCCTTATAGGTTTGCGCGTTTTCGGGGCGACCAAAGAAAAAACCTTGTGAATAGTTGCGGTGACTTATTTTATTAAGCTCTTCGGTTACCCATTCGGGACATTGCCATTCGCCTTGGCAGTTTTTAAGGCTATCTAAAGCACCACGGTAAGCATTTGTTGTAACCGCTACATAATAGTGCGATTTTGCTCTTCCTTCAATTTTTATACTATCAACACCAGCATCACGCATTTTGTCTAAATGCTCTGCCATACATAAATCGTTTGCATTTAATATATATGTGCCTTTGTCTGTTTCGGTAATATTAAAATGTTGACCTGGGCGTTTTTCTTCTATTAAAGAATAACTCCAACGGCATGGCTGAGCGCAGTCGCCACGGTTAGCGTCCCTGCCTGTCATATAGCTCGAAAGTAAGCATCTTGCCGAAAAGGAAACACACATAGCACCGTGACCAAAGGCTTCAATTTCAAGCTCTTTAGGGGTCTTTGCACGGATTTCGGCAATCTCTTCTAAAGAGAGCTCGCGCGCTAAAACAACTCGATTTGCACCTAAATTATAAAATGCATTTGCAGTTTCATAATTGCATATACCTGACTGAACAGATATGTGTAATTCACAGTTCGGTGCATATTTTTTTACAAGTCCTATTGTGCCTAAATCGGCAGAGATAATAGCATCAACCCCAATATCATTAACCTGCTCTAAAAAAGCAGGCAAGCGCGGAATTTCTTCATTATGGGGTATGGTATTGCAAGCAAGATGAACCTTAACATTGTTATTATGGGCATATTCAACACCTTTTTTAAGGTCTTCTATACCAAAGTTGCTTGCAGCGGTTCTCATACCAAATTCTTCACCTGCAAGGTAAACAGCATCTGCACCGTAATCAACTGCAGCTATAAGGCGGGTTAGGTCACCCGCAGGGCATAATAGTTCGGGAATTTTGTTAGTCGAAATATTCATAAATCCAATTTTTTTCCTGTTTTAGTTTGTTTATAGTAGCATTTTGTTCTGCCATAGTTTTATGGAAGTAAAATTTACCCTTAGCGTCGGTAACAAAATAATAGTATTCGTTGCTGTCGGGGTTTAATGCAGCTTTGATTGCATCAATACTTGGGGAGCATAGGGGTCCTGGGGGGAGTCCCTTAGCGGTATAAGTATCGTAACGCTTATCATCGCGTTTGAAGGAATTACCGTAATAACAGGTAGGGGAAGAGCCTAAGGTCGAAAATTCCTTACTGTTAAGGCGGTTATAGAAAACTGCGGCGATTTTTGGTAGCGCTTCCTTATCGGTGCCTGCTTCCATTTGTATAATAGAAGCCATTGTAAGAATATGGTTCATATTATAACCCATATCTTCGGCTTGCTTATACATATCGTCAGTGATACGCTTTTCGCTTTCTTCTATCATTTTTCTAACCGCTAAAACTGCACATTCTTTAGAATCATAATTATAAAAATCATAGGTTTCGGGGAATAAATACCCTTCGAGAGCGTAATAAGTGCGGTCAGGATCGGAATTAGATAACAATTTACCTTTTAAATCAACCTGGTCTAAAGCTGCTAAAAAGTCTGACTTTTTGCAAACATTATTCTTTTCAAGCAAAGTGGCAATACCGGGTACTACAACCTTTTCGCCGTTAACATTTTTAGTGTAGTCGTTAATACCTGTACCTTCAGGAATGGTAACACTAACGCTTTGCGCTTTAGCACCTTCGTTTATAAGCATAGTAGAAATATCTTCGTAACCGGCTTCGGCACTAAAGGTATAAACACCATATTTAAACTGACTGTCATATCCCTTTATTTTAGCGTACAAACGGAAAGCAAGTGGCACCTTAACAGCGCCGCTATCCTTTAAAATTTGGGCGATTCTAACTGTAGGTGTGCCTTGTGGAATTTCAATAGTAACTTTACCGCTTCTGCCAAAGGCTATACCCATATAGTCAGCACCAACAAAAATAACGGACACTGCAAGGGCAATAGATATAACAAAAATCATTAAAATCCAAATTAAAGATTTCACACCGTTTTTAGATTTCTTTTTGTGTTTCTTAGCTTGGGGTGCGGTTTCTTGCGTTTCAGGTACTGTAAAGCCTTTACCGATAACATAATCATCATCGGGTAAATTGTTTTTTAAATTATCACTCATTTTAAAACTCCGTATTTAAAACTTCATAGCATTTTTAATATCGTTTGCGGTTTTTTCATCCCTTAAATATTCCAATATTTTAAAGCCAAATTCACTTGCGGCACCTGCACCGCATGCAGTAATAATATTATTATCAGCAACAACCTTAGAAGATACAAATTCTGCACCTAAAAGCTCGGGTTCAAAACCGGGGTAGCAGGTTGCCTTTTTACCATTAAATAAACCTTTATGACCTAAAATTTGGGGCGCAGCACATATTGCAGATATTAAAAGATTGTTATTCGCACAGTAGTCGATTGCTGCTTGTACAGTTTTGTCATTTTCAAGGTTTATAGTACCCGGCATACCACCCGGTAAAATAATAGCTTCTAAATTATCAAAACTTAAATCTTTATTAACAGTATCACAATTTATTTGAATATTATGAGCGCCTTTAATTGTATTACTTCCAATGCCGACTGTTTTAACTTCTATTCCTGCACGGCGTAGAATATCGAGCGGAGTAATTGCTTCGCATTCTTCAAAGCCGTTCGCTAAAAATAAATAAATCATAAATTACCTCTTAATATATACTAAGGCAAGCCTTTAAAACATCTTGTTGGATACTTTCAATAGTGCGTGCATTACCATTTTCAGCACAGGGGATAATTTCCCAACCCGAATACTTTGCTGTGAACAAAGCTGCTTTTCTGCAACGAGCTAAATACTCGGTATCGCTTTCGTGAATATCCTTTTTGGTTTCGTCACCGTTATATCTGCCTGTTAATAGTTTTTGTGAAACTTCAATTGGCATATCAAGGAAAATAACCTTATCAGGCTTTGGTATTGCAACCTTTTGGTACTCAAAATCGTAAAGCCATTCTAAAAAGCTTTCCCATTCGCTTTCAGGCAGCTTTGAGCATTGGTGAACTGCATTAGATGTTGTGTATCTGCCTGCAATAACAGTACCGCCGTTTAAGTAAAAATCACCCCAATTAGCCTTAAAGGAAGCATATCGGTCAACACAGTAAAAGGTAGAAGCCGCAAATGCGTTAACATCATCTGCTCTTTTACCAAAATCCCCTTTTAAATACATTTTAACAAGTGTGCTTGATGGGTTATCATAATCAGGGAATGAAACAGTTTTGCAGTTAATACCGCTTTTTTTAAGGTTTTCGGTTAATAAATCAAGCTGTGTTGATTTGCCACTGCCGTCAAGACCTTCAATAACAATTAGCTTACCCATTATTTTTTAGTCCTTTATAAAATTCTTTAATTTCTTTTGCTTTGCCACAGGTCATTTTACCTTCGCTGCAGCCGCCGCGAACACAGGAAGGACCTGCGTTTTTAAACAAATCTGGAGCCACTTGTAAAACTAAAGCTAGCATTTGGTCGGCTATTTCTTTAATCTCCCATTGGGCACGATTACAACAACGATGCTTAAAGAAGTTATGAAGTGAACGGGCATTCATTGTCATAATCATTTGGGTTTCGCACGCGTTTGGAAGTACAAAACGTGCGTCTTCAATAGCCTTTTTTTCAGCCAATCGCTCGGCGGTTTTTTGGTCTTTACCTTCGGCTAAGAATGTTTTAATATGTTTTGCTTTTAAAATATCGGTTAAAGCATCATAGCGTTTTTGGTCTTCCGCCATAATTTCATCATAAATCTTTTTAGCTTCAGGATTTTCTGCAATTTCGGGCGGGGTGACATACTCGAAAGCACCCTCGCGAACATAACGTTGACTTTTAACCGAGAAAGATGCCATTCTATGACGTGTGATTTGTGCTAAAAGTGAACGAGATACACCCTCAATACCAAAAGTAAAAGAAGCGTGTTCAATAGGACTTTCGTGACCGATTTCGGAAAGCATTTCAACAAATTTTGCTGCGCTTTCATCGGTTAATTTATTTCTTAAATCAGAAATTGTAGAACTGCTATAGCATAGCTTCGCGGCAGAAGCAACTGTATGTTCAGGAGAGGGGGTATGTGCTAAAAGATAAACCTTTGCCATAATATAATCACCTTTCGAGTTTTAAGTAGATAATATTTATTTAATTATAGCAAATAATAAGTAATTATTCAATAAAAATTGAAAAAAATCTATAAAAGGTAATTTTTTTAAAAAATTTTAAAAAAAATTAGACAAAAAGTCTTTTTTTGTTGACAAGTTTATGTTATTATAATATTGATAATATAATTAGGGGGCATTTTAAAATGGCAAGTGTTGATTTTAAGCATACTCCTTTCGGTGATTTAGCCGTAATCAGTATGCGCGGATGTGAAGATATTTCTTCAAAGGTGGACTATTATTTAAAGCAGTGGCGCAAAGTTCCAGATGAAGACACTTTTGTTATCCCTGCAAACTGTCCTAGATTCGGTACAGGTGAAGCAAAGGCTGTTCTTAAGCATACTGCAAGAGGTTTAGATGTTTACATTATTTGTGACTGCTTTAACTATAATGTAGAATACAAGATGTACGGAAAAACCGTTCCTATGAGTCCAGATGACCACTTCCAAGATTTAAAGCGTGTTATAGCGGCACTTGGCGGCAAGGCAAGAAGAATTACAGTTATTATGCCAATGCTTTACGAAGGCAGACAACATAGAAGAACTTCTCGCGAGTCTATGGACTGCGCTATGGCTTTACAAGAATTAGTAGCAATGGGTGTTAAAAACATTATCACCTTTGATGCACATGACCCACGCGTAAACAACGCTATTCCGCTAGAGGGCTTCGATAATGTACAAGCTGCTTATCAAATGATAAAAGCATTACTTAAAACTGTTCCTGATATTAAGCTTGACCGTGACCATACAATGATAGTTTCTCCTGATGAAGGTGGTATGGGTCGTTGTATTTATTACTCTTCTGTACTTGGTTTAGAGCTTGGTATGTTCTACAAACGCCGTAATTATTCTGTTATTGTTAACGGTAGAAACCCAATTGAAGCTCACGAATTTTTAGGTAACGATATCAAGGGTAAAGATTTAATCTTGGTTGATGATATGATTTCTTCCGGTGAATCAATGCTTGATATTGCTGCTAAGCTTAAAGAAAAGGGTGCAGGCAGAATATTTATATTCTCAACATTTGGCTTGTTTGTTGAAGGACTAGAAAAATTTGATGATTATTATGAAAAAGGTCTTATCGACAAGATTTTCACTACCAATCTTATTTATCAAACACCTGAACTTTTATCTAGAGATTGGTATTGCAGTGTTAATATGTCAAAATACATAGCTCTTTTAATTGATACCCTAAATTATGATAATTCAATCAGCAGTCTTTTAGACCCTGTTGACCGTATTAAAAATATTGTTTCTAAATACGAAAACAATTAAATAAAAAATTTAAAATCCTATGGTAACACCCATAGGATTTTAAATTTTAGAAGCTATTTTAATAACCCTTTATCTTTCATCATCTTAATTTTAAGTATTAAAACCTGTGTTTTAGAGTCTTTAATTTCTCCGTTTAAAACCATTTCAGCAGCTGTATCTAAAGGTATTTTAGTAACCGATAAAAATTCATCCTCATCAAGCTTTTGTTCGCCAAAGCTAAGTCCCGTTGCTAAGTAAAGCCAAATTATTTCATCACAATAAGCAACTGTAGGATAAAGCTGACCAAGAGAAATAATGTTTTTAGCGGTAGCGCCTGTTTCTTCTTTTAATTCACGCTTTGCACCGGTCAAAGGGTCTTCGTTGTTATCACGCTTGCCTGCGGGAAGCTCTAATAAAATTTCGTTATATGGATATCTGAATTGTTTGACAAAAATAAGCTCGTTATCATCAGTTAAAGGCGCAATACATAAACCGCCGTTATGTTTTACAATTTCTCTTATAGCGGTGTTACCGTTGGGAAGTAAAGCAGTATCCTTGCAAACTTTAATAATTTTGCCATCATAAATTGTTTCACTGCTTATTTGTTTTTCAATTAAATTCATTATTTTCACCTTTTTATAATAGTATTAATTAGGAGCTGAAGATTATGGATAATATTGTAATAGCTAAAGAATATACATACCGTGAAAGACAGGCAGTTATAGACTATTTATGTGAAAAATATAACTTTATTAAACGCTATACAATAGGTAAAAGCTGTATGGGTAAAAGCATTACGGCGCTTAAAATAGGAAATAGCAGAAGTTATTCTTTAATAACTGCCGCTACACACGGTAGTGAACGAATAACATCAAATGTACTTTTGATGTTTATAGAAGACCTTTGCAAAGCAATAACCTTAGGAAAGAGTATCGAAGGGGTAAATGTTCGAAAAGGTATGCTTGGCAGGGGAGTTATTTTTGTTCCATGTGTTAATCCTGATGGATGCGATATCTCACTTTTAGGAAAATCAGCTTGCGGGCATAGAGCAATGGAATTTTCTAATCTTTGCCGTGGAAATTTTAAAAAGTGGAACGCGAATGCGCGTGGTGTGGATATAAACCATAATTTTGATGCAAGTTGGGATATTTTACGAAAAAAAGAAATATCTTTAGGTATAGTAGGTCCAGGTCCTACAAGGTATGGCGGTATTAGACCGCATAGTGAACCCGAAACCAACGCACTTGTGGATTTATGCCGTAATACCAATATACGTCATGTTGTATCACTTCATTCACAAGGTGAAGTAATATACTGGACATATGGTAGTAAAATACCAGAAAAATCACGTCAAATGGCAAAAATTATGACAACAACAAGCGGTTACGCTTTAGATGTACCAATTGATATTGCAACAGGTGGCGGTTTTAAGGATTGGTTTATAAAAGAGTTTTCTCGCCCGGGGTTCACAGTAGAAATTGGAAAAGGTGTGAACCCGTTACCCATAACTGATGCAAATAAAATTTATAAGCAAATAAGAGAACTTTTAATGCTTTGCACTATAATGTAAATAAAAGGTAATCCCAAAATGTTTGGATAATGGGATTACCTTTTTAATATTAGCAAGATAAATCTTCTACAACAAGGTTGCGAACAGTGTCTTCAGCGTCGCGTACTTTGAAGAATTTTTCAGCAACCTGTGGGAATAATGCATAGCTTAATACATCTTCTTCAGTTTTGCCAATACCCTTGCTCTTCATTTCTTCAGCATATTTCTCAAGCTCGGGTTCTAAAAGGTCAGCAGGACGGCAGGTAATAACCTCTTCGTCTCCTATAGCCTTTTTACGAACTTCTTCGTTTACTTCAGCAGGAAGTCTGCCATATTCGCCACGGAGTAAGCCCTTTGATTCTTTAGGAACCATCTTGTAGCGTTCACCTGATAATACATTAAGAACAGCCTGAGTACCTACAATTTGGCTTGTAGGAGTAACAAGTGGGGGATAACCGAAGTCTTTACGAACACGAGGAACTTCTGCTAATGCATCGTAATATTTATCTTCAGCATTAGCTTGCTTTAATTGTGATAAAAGGTTTGAAAGCATACCGCCGGGTACTTGATATAAAAGTGTTTTGGTATCAACATTTAGTACCTTAGGGTCAAGAATACCGTCAGCCTTCATTTTGTCAGCAACGCCACGGAAGTGCGCAGCAACATCGCTTAAAGCTTCAAGGTCAAGACCTGTATCGCGTGCAGTACCCTTAAGAGTAGCAACTAAAGCTTCGGTAGAAGGTTGTGCAGTACCGTTTGCTAAAGGTGATAAAGCTGTATCAACAATGTCAACACCTGCTTGTGCGGCCATTAGGTAGGTCATATCACCTGTACCTGTGGTGTTATGAGTATGAAGATGAATTGGAACACTTACATTTTCCTTTAGTTTTTTAACTAATGAATAAGCATCAAAAGGAAGAAGAAGGTTAGCCATATCCTTAATACAAATAACGTCAGCGCCCATTTGTTCGAGCTCTTTAGCAAGCTTTACAAAGTATTCTTCGTTGTGAACAGGGCTTTCAGTATAGCTGAGTGCAGGCTCACAGATACCGCCGTATTTTTTACAGCTTTTAATAGCTTGTTCAAGGTTACGGGTATCATTAAGTGCATCGAAAATACGGATAACTTCAATACCATTTTCAATAGACTTGCCAACAAACTTGTCAACAACATCATCAGCATAGTGCTTGTAGCCTAGAATATTCTGTCCACGGAAAAGCATTTGAAGCTTTGTATTGGGCATATATTTTTTGAGTGTACGAAGTCTTTCCCACGGGTCTTCATTTAAAAAGCGCATACATACATCGAAAGTAGCGCCGCCCCAACATTCAAGCGACCAATAACCAATTTGGTCAAGACGCTCGAGTGCAGGAATCATATCATCAATTTTCATTCTGGTAGCTGCTTGTGATTGGTGAGCATCACGCAGAATTGTATCAGTTATAAATAACTTTTTATTTTCCATAATTTACTCCTTATCCGAAAATAGCAATTAAAGCGCCTGCGGCAATCGCAGAGCCGATAACACCTGCAACGTTCGGACCCATTGCATGCATAAGTAAGAAGTTGGAGGGGTTTGCTTTTTGACCAACAACCTGTGAAACACGTGCTGCCATAGGAACTGCTGAAACACCTGCAGAACCGATAAGTGGGTTAATTTTATTCTTTGTGAATAAGTTCATAAACTTAGCAAACAAAACGCCACAACCAGTTGCAACACCAAATGCTACAACACCTAAAACAATAATTTCAAGTGTTGGAAGGCGAAGCAAATTGATTTCAGTTCCGCCAATATTTATAGCAGTGCGTGTTGTGTTAAGGAATGTGCCTGCAGTTGCAGTTGCACCAACAGAAACACCTAAGAAAATTGTAACAATATTCATAAGCTCGTTTTGTGCGGTTTTGCAAAGACGTTCAGCAACACCGCATTCTTTCCAAAGGTTACCTAGCATTAAGCAACCGACAAGTGGAGCAGCTGAAGGAACTAATAATGCAACGAAAATTGTAACTGCAATTGGGAATATAATCTTCTCAGTTTTAGAAACTTCGCGAAGAGGCTTCATAACAATTTCGCGTTCTTTCTTTGTAGTAAGAAGTTTCATTATTGGTGGCTGAATTACAGGAACTAAAGCCATATAACTATAGGCGGCAACGGCAATAGGTCCTAAAATGTGGGGTGCTAATTTTGATGCTACGAAAATAGCAGTAGGACCGTCAGCACCGCCGATAATACCGATAGAAGATGCTTCTAAGCCATCAAAACCAAATAATTTAGCGCCAGTGAAGGTTGCAAATATACCGATTTGAGCAGCTGCACCTAAAAGTAATGATTTAGGGTTAGAAATAAGTGGACCGAAATCGGTCATAGCGCCTATACCTATAAATATAAGGCAAGGGTAAATACAGGTTTTAACACCAATGTAAAGGTAGTCTAAAAGACCGCCATTTGAAAGAATATAACCAAAACTATGATAATGTTTTGAGCCTTCGGTCATAAATTCGTTCCAAAGTTCTTGATTGTAAAGACCTGCACCTGGAAGGTTTGTAAGTAGCATACCAAAAGCAATACCAATTAAAAGTAATGGTTCAAATTGCTTTTTGATACCAAGATACAAAAGCACCAACGAAACAGCAATCATAACTGCATATTTCCAGCCTTCTGTTAAAAAACCTTCACCTAATAGATAAAAACCGGTTTGTTTCAAAAAGTTGATTATTGCGTCTGTCATTTTGTATCACCTTTAATTTTGTGAATTAAGCAATAACACAAAGTGCAGCGCCTGTCTCAACAGAAGCACCTGAATTAACATTTACAGAAGCAATAGTACCGTCGCATGGAGCAATGATTTCGTTTTCCATTTTCATAGCTTCTAAAATCATTAAAACGTCACCCTTTTTAACAGCAGCGCCGTTTTGTACATTTATAGAAAGGATAGTGCCGGGCATAGGACTAGTAACTGTTTCGCCGCCTGCAGGAGCTGCAACGGGAGCAGGAGCGGCAGCGGGTGCTGCAGCAGGAGCTGGAGCAGCAACGGGTGCAGGAGCAGCCTTAACATCAGCAGCGTCAACAACCTCTAAAGTGATTTCGTAAGAAGTACCGTTTACGGTTACATTATATTTTTTCATAATTTTACACCTTTTTTCTTAGATTTTTTTAAATGATAAAATTCTTAAAGCCGAAATATCGGTTCCAAGTTCTTCAGCTATTGCGGCACTAACGGCTGCAATAATTTCTTGTCGGTTTTCAATAGGTTCGCTTGTTGCAACAGGGGCAGTAACAGTAGCAGGTGGAGTAACTGCATTTGTTTCTTTGCCTTTGTTAGCAATGCTACATAAAAGACTAACTATTTTGCAAAGAAGTATTAAACAAATTAGACCGGTGAATACTGTACCTATGCCAAGTACAACCACAAAAGTATTTGACAACTCAAAAGCACCTCCTTAAATTCTTGGGAAAACAGGCTATTTTACAAAATGTTGTGCAAAAATTACCAATTTTCGCCCTTTTACACCCATTATATACGTTTTGTCAATATATTACAAGTGTTTTTTTAAAAATAATAAATATTTTTTTATTGAATGATAAAATACAGTATGTTATTATTAATATGTAAGAATTGATGAAAAATTATTGGTGATCATTATGGTAAAGTATAATTACATTTTTTGGCGAATTTTGATTATTGTTTTCGGTACTGCTTTAACAATAAACGGTTTGTTATTGTTTTTAAATACAAACTTTAATTTAGGTAATTTTTTAACATTAGGATTAGGTGTATTTTTACTGTTTTACGGTATTCGTTTTGACTGGATAAAAGAAAAATTTCCAAAATGGCTTAAAGTGGTAATTGCCATAGGACTTTCTATTGTGGTGTTTTTTGCAAGCTTTTTATTTATATACGGTTTAAACGATAATGCCAATTATAAGGAAGATGCAATTATAGTTTTGGGCGCTGCAGTACAAGGTGACACACCAAGCTTAGCTTTAGCAGACCGACTTGACAGTGCGGTAGAATATTATAATAAGAATACTAATGCGGTAATAGTAGTAAGCGGTGGTAAAGGTCCGCAAGAAAATGTGACTGAAGCTTATGCTATGGAAAAATATTTAATGGCTAAGGGTGTGCCACAGGATAAAATTCTTAAAGAAGAAAAGGCGACCAGTACATACGAAAACTTTAAGTTTTCAAAAGAAATTTTAGATAGTACATTCACAAAAGATTATAAAGTAGCATTTGTTTCGAATGAATACCATATTTATCGTGCAAGGGGCATTGCAAAAAGTGTAGGATATAATGATATAAGACATATTCATAGCGGCACTCGTTGGTATTCGGTTGCAACGGGAACACTTCGTGAATGCTTGGCAGTACTTAAGTTTTGGATATTAGATTAAAAAGACGGGTGACCGTCTTTTTTATTTTGTAACGAAAATTTATGTTAGAAAATATACTGTTATGGGGACAAGATTAAACTAAAAAGGAGTAAGTTTGTGGATAAAAGAATTTTTGATATGCTTGAACAATATAAGCAAATGAATAAAGTTGAAAATACAGTAAGTTTTAAAGATAACGCAAAGAGTGATTTTTGTATAGAAACAGATTATACCGCTGTTGACCCTAAAGTTTTAACAATGGCTTTTATAAATATGCAACCGCTTGATAATGTTTACGAAACTGAAGAAGGTTTTACCCGTGGCAGTATCTTTCCAAACATTGACAAGCCGTATTTTGGGTGTGACAGAGTATGAATGACAAAAAACGTTTATTAAGAAAAATCCATTCGATTGATTTTGCAATACACGAAATGGTTCTATTTTTAGATACACATCCTGTAAGTAAAAAAGCAATGGAATTATTAAAGGTTTACAAACAAAGACGAAAAGAATGTATAGCACAATATGAAGAAAAATACGGTCCCTATATTGAAACTGCTAAAGATGTTCCCGTAAGTGGTTGTTGGCAATGGTTAGATTCACCTTGGCCGTGGGAAAATGGGGAGGTTTAATTTATGTGGCAATATGAAAAGAAATTACAGTATCCTATAAACATTAAAAACCCCAATCCAAAATACGCACAAATTATCATAAGCCAATACGGTGGTCCTGATGGTGAGCTGGGTGCTTCAATGCGTTATTTGACTCAGCGCTTTGGTCAGCCTTTCAATGAAGTAAAAGGCATATTAACCGATGTCGGCACCGAAGAGCTTGCTCATTTAGAGATGATAGGTACTATGGTGTATCAGCTTACAAAGAATTTAACACCGGAAGATATTATTAAAAGTGGATTTGATAAATACTTTGTAGACCATACCACCGCAGTATATCCGCAAGCCGCTGCAGGTCTACCGTGGCGTGCTGAGTATATTCAGTCAAAAGGCGATGTTTTAGCAGACCTTCACGAAGACTTAGCGGCTGAACAAAAGGCGAGAGTAACCTACGATAACTTGATTAAGCTTATCGATGACCCTGATATTTTAGACCCGCTAAAATTCTTGCGTCAACGTGAAATAACTCACTATCAACGTTTTGGCGAAGCACTACGCCTTACAACCGATAAACTAAATAGTAAAAATTTCTATGCATTCAACCCAAATTTTGACAAGTGTAAAATGAGATAAAAAAGAGCAGATGGTAAAACATCTGCTCTTTTTTATCTATTATTTTTCAAGTATCTCTTTATAAAAGTAAT
Source organism: Acutalibacteraceae bacterium (assembly GCA_045602785.1). Lineage (GTDB taxonomy): Bacteria > Bacillota > Clostridia > Oscillospirales > Acutalibacteraceae > UBA737. The sequence goes on along the minus strand of JAZSCF010000125.1, from coordinate 31,836 downwards.
TACAAAAATCGTACATTTGTCTTGTTGATTCTTTCATATACTCCGTAAGCTCGGAAGATTGTCTATTTCTTGCAAGGTTTTCTGTTTTGATACCTTCAAGACACATACTGTATTTAGCAGTAAGTGGATATGGCATTCCTATTTCTGTATAACCGAAAGTTCCAATTAAAGACTGTACAAGTTCTGCTTTTTGAGGTTGCTTTTCAAAATTATTGCATAACCAAACATAAAGTTCAGGATGAAAATTGGTCATTATACCGCAATAACCGGCGCTACCGCTTTTAAGAGATTGAAGCAAAGTTTGGCAATTTGCGTTTAGAAGTTTAAAATTACTACCTTTTAATATTTCATTTCTTTGTGCAATTACCTTAGCATCACAACATGTATCTTTCATAAAATGAAATCTTTTTGTTTTTAAACACCATTCAAGTATTTTTGGTGTAACTAATCTTTTATATGGAAGTGGGCATTCATATAAACCAAGTGGGATATCAGTCGGTAATTCTAATAACAATTTTTCTGCATTTTTAATCCAAACATCGTCACCTTCATTGTTTATATCTAACCGATTTGTAATAAGTATAAGCGCGTCTGTTCCTGATTCGGCAACTGCATTTAATTCGGCAATTTGTTCTTCAATAGTATTTCCAACATGACCTGAGGAAACAACGGTAAGTTTCTTGCCAGTTTGACTTTCAATTTGTTTTGTTTTTTGCCATACAGTTTTATTGATTCTTATTCTTTCCTCAAGTGTTAAATACATAATTTCACTTGATTGACAAATAGCAAATATACCGGAGCATCCTTTGTTAAAATACCATTCAACATATTTTTCTACAAGATCGTAATCAACATTACCATCTGGCTTATATGGTGTAATCATTGTTGGGAAAACATCATATTTCAATTTGTTCACCTGTTTCTATAACTTAATGGATTTTTTGTATTGTAATTTGTGATTTAAAAATTCCGCAATGCATCTGCAGCTTCTTTATTAACAGGAATTGAAGATGCCGCGCCTATTTTAGAAATGTCTAATGCAGCAGCTACTGATGCAATTTAATATAATACAAAATTATTCGGCAATACCTGCGGCATGCGCACCGCCGTAGTCACCGTTTTCATCGGCAAATCCAAAGGCAAAAAGCTTGCCGTCAACATCAAATTCAATGCGAATTATTTTATGATTCAAAGACGAAATATCAAAACCGCCAAAATCAAGGGTGTAATTGGTGCTGTCACCCTCAAATTCCTTAGAAGTTGTAAGTAACTTACCGTTTTCATCATAAATTTTTGCAGAAACTTTACCAATCGCATTAATACCCATTGTTTTCTTGCCTGAAAATTCCATTTTTCTTGTGAGGAGTTTGCCTTTACCTGTCATTGAAACAAATCCATCTCGGCGGATTTTAGCAAGTCCTGTACCTCCATTACGCACACAACCGCAACCAAAGTCGGTAGTTGCTTCAGGTGGTTTTGGGCTGTTTTCGTCGCCTTGCATGCCTGCATAATAAATCCACAATTCGTCGCCGTGAATAATAACGCCACCTGTTACGCATTGTACATATCCTCTGTCCCAAGCACCTCTATAGCGTGATGCCCAAATTAATGGTTGACGATTAGGGCGAGAGAAGTTGTAACCGTTACGACTATACATAGGCATAAATTCAGTAATTTTTGGAGCGCCTCTGTCAGCAAACCACTCATTAGTTTGTCCCCAATGGATTTGGAACCAACCAAGCATGATACTTTCATATCCGATAGCATCAACGTTATATAGGCCGACGTCCCAATGACGAATATATGGGTCTTCTATATCTTCTATATCTGCCGCCATCCAACGATGTGAGTTAACGTGACGTTTGCCCCAATCGGCTTTAAGAAAGTCATCAGTTTCCCAATAGTCACGTGTACGCGGAATGCCTTCTCCTCTGAAATATGGGTCGCCGTTTGTTCTGTCGCTTCTTATACTGAAAACATATTTTTTACGGAAAGGGTTATAGAAAGCGGTACAACGATCGCCGCCTTCACCTGTCATACCGTGAATGGTCCAGTTTATACCATCCGCAGAAGTACCAACAACACCACCTGCATCCCAACGCGGACCGTGGTGAGCAAGTTTAAATTTTTGTTCCTTAGGTGCATCATAGTCTATTATAAAACTGCAAGAGTCAGGCTGAAGTGCTTCTAAAGGCTTATCTTCAAATTTAACATTTGGGTCGAAAGGTAAAATTTGGTTTGTGCCTTCGCGGAAATGTAAATTAGGACGTACCCAATTTATACCGTCATTACTTTCAGCATAGGCTAAACGATGGCACCAACCTGCAGCATACCACATTTTATACTTTTTATCTTCTTCGTCAAACCAAACACCGCCGCTTACTGGGGCTGCGTAAGGTTGCCACTCGCGTTCTAATTCTGTTTCGGGCCATAAAATAGGGTTGCCTTCGTATTTTATAGCTTTGTGATATTCGTGTTCGAGGTCAGTTTTTTCAATTAAAAAATCGTCGACGAATAACTGTCTGCCTACCGTAATATTAATTACTTCAGGCGGATTTTTTAAATAAGGAACATCATTAGGATAACTTGCTTTCTCCATAAAATCATCAGGAAGAATTATGTTGTTATAAAGTTTTTCCATAAAATTTTCTCCTAACCATTGATTTAAAAGTATAAGTACTTTTATAATTTAATTATAAGTTTTATCAATAATTTAACAATATTTAAAAAAGACTTTTTTTTATAAAAAACGGACAAAACTTGTAAAATTTTAAAAAATGTTCTATAATAAACTCGAGCAGAACAAATCCAAGAATTCTGGAGTAAAAATATGTCTTCGAAAATTTATAATAATCACAAAAACATTAACGAAAAAATAATTTTTCCATTTTTAGCCGAAAATTATAAAATTGATAATTGTCGTTTTAAGGCTTTTTATCATAACAATAAAAATATCTATTCAACCCCAAAGGTGCACCACCATAATTTTTACGAAATACACTTTGTTAAAAAAGGTTACCTTATTTATAATATAGCGGGTGAAAACATTAAAATTAGTGAAGGGCAATATGTAATTATATCTCCTGAAACAAAACATAATCGCATTAAGTGTGACAATAACGGTATAACCTATCATTTAACATACGATTTGGTTGGCAGTGCTTATACTTTATCTGATAGAAATAACTATAAATTAAGTATAATCTTAGATTCTACATTTGCTAATCTTTCTTTCATAACTGAATTTTTTCAAAAAAACCCTTCTTTGTTTAATATGAAAATATCAATAGATATGTTTCATATGATATACGATTTTGCCGCTATTAGTGTAGAGTCTTTACCTCAATTTGGCAAATATGACAATATAGATACGAGAATAATTATGGCAAAACAATATATAAAGGATAACATATTAAAAAATCCAAAATGTGAAGATGTTGCAAACCATTGTTTTTTAAGTGTTAAACAACTCACTAGATTATTTCATAAATATGAATCTATATCTCTAAAAAGTTATATATCCAAACAGCGAATAGAAGAAGCTATGAAATTGGTTTCAGAACAAACATATAGTTTTTCGCAAATTAGTGATATAATGAATTTTTGTAATGAATATTATTTTAATAAATTTTTCAAAACCAATTCGGGATTATGCCCCGGCGAATTTAGAAAAACATTAATAAAATAGATTCTTTTTCTTAGTTTGAACCATAATAAAAATATGGTTGCATTTTGTAGCATTTATAATGTATAATTATAGTAATTAAAATTTGATTAGGAGAGTTGTTATGGATTTTATTAAGATTAATAACAATCAAATTCAGTTGAACACTGCAAACACAAGCTATGTTATGCACAATGAGGACGGTTTTCTTTGCCATACATATTACGGTAAAAGATTACCCGATTGTGACCATTCATATATGGCTAAGCGCCCTTGGTTTACATGTGACTTTAATTCGGATATTACCGAAAATTTACCTTCACTTAATAGCGCGTTACTCGAATACCCCGCATTTGGTGACGGTGGTATAAATACCCCTGCTATTGAGATTTTGAATACCGATGGTTCTAACTTTGCGGATTTAAGGGTTCAAGACTATATTATCCACGAAGGAAAGCCTTGCATCGAAGGTTTACCAGCTTCTTATGCTGAAGCAGGGGACAAGGTTTTAACCTTAGAAGTAAAAACTAAGGATACTGTTACTAATGTAGAAGTTAGCCTTTTCTATGCAGTATTTTATGATTATGATATTATAACCCGTTGGGCAAAGATTACAAATAACGGTAACGGTAACATTACATTGCTTCGCGCAATGAGTGCAAACCTTGCTTTCGATAATCAAAATTATGATGTTATTACAAGTTTTGGTACATGGGCAAGGGAACGTCAAATTGAAAGAGCTCCGTTATTGCATACAGGTGCTACTGTTGAATCAAATTGTGGTTCAGGCGCACATTATGCTAACCCTTTTATGATTATGACCGAGCATAACACCACAGAAGATATGGGTGAAGCTATCGGTGTGGCTTTAGCGTATTCGGGTAATGTTCGTATGAACGCTGATTTAAGCCGTTATAATGTTGTTAATCTTTCGGGCGGTATTTCTCCTTACAACTTCCGTTGGAATCTTGAAAAAGGCGAAAGCTTTTCAACACCCGAGCTTGTTATTTCATTTAGTGCTAACGGGCTTAATTTACTTTCACACAATTTCCACAGTTTAATCAAAAATCGTGTTTGTCGCGGCAAGTATAGGGATATCAGACGTCCTATGTTATTAAACCTTTGGGAAGGCTGTTATTTCGATTTTACTGATGAAACTGTTCGCAATGCTGCCGATTCTGCCGCTGATTTAGGTGTTGAATTACTTGTTATTGATGACGGTTGGTTTGGTAAGCGTAATAACGAGTTTGGCGCACTTGGTGATTGGTATGTTAACGAAAACAAAATCAAGAGTGGCTTACCAGCACTTTGTGACTATGTAAATAGTAAAGGCTTAAAGCTTGGTATTTGGTTCGAGCCTGAATGTTTATCACCCGATAGTGATGTTTGCAAAGCGCATCCTGATTGGGTTATTAAAGTAAACGGCAGAACCCCTGCAAAATGCCGTTGGCAATGGCAATTAGACCTTACCAACCCCGAAGCTTGTAATTATATTTACGATTCTATTGCTAACATTCTTAATACAACAAATATTGAGTACATAAAGTGGGATTATAACAGAGTTATTGCTCACGCTGGTTCTGAACACTTAAAGCCCGAAGAATACGGCGAATTTTATCACCGTTATGTTTTAGGTCTTTATAGCGTGCTTGAAAGACTTAATATGGACTTCCCACACGTATTGTTTGAGGGTTGTGCATCTGGTGGCGGCCGTTTTGATATGGGTATGCTTTACTATATGCCGCAGTTCTGGACAAGTGATGATACTGATGCTGTTGAACGTACTGCAATTCAGCACGGTACTTCCTATATTTATCCTATGAGCTGTCAATCAGCACATATTTCGGTTTGTCCTAACCATCAAACACTTAGAACCGTTAGTCTTGAAGCGCGTCATATAATCGCTTTAACAGGTTCTTTTGGTTATGAATTAGCACCGCAAAGAATACCTGAAGAAGAAAGAGAGTATATTAAAGAATTTATCAAGTTCTATATTGATAATTACGAAATATTCCAAAGCGGTAAGTATTATAGACTTACAAATCCTGCAACCGACGATTACGCTATATTCGAATATGTTTACGAAAATAAGATAGTTGTTGGTTGTATGCGCCTTAATACACACGCTATTAATTTACAGTCAAGATTTAAGCTTAAAGGCTTAGAGCCTGACAGATTATATACCGATACTAAAACCGGTAAGCAGTACTACGGCTCACAGCTTATGGAAATTGGACTTCCAATAGAAGGTTCTATTTGCAAGCCTGATTATGAAACATTTATGATGATGTTTGAATAATTATAAAAGTTAAACCGCCAAGCGTTTTGCTTGGCGGTTATTTTATGCATTGTTTTTCCTAAATTTTAAATAATCTTCTAATATAATTACTGCGGCTACGGCATCTACTACTGCTTTTCGTTTTTTGCCCTTAGTATCAGTAAAATTAAGAGCAGTATGTGCCGAAACTGTAGTACAACGTTCATCCCACATAACAACTTCTTTACCGCTTGAAATTGCGATTTTTTCACCAATTTCTCGGCACTCGTTAGCGCGGTCGCCTTCACTGCCATCCATATTTTTTGGTAGACCAACAACTATTAGTGAAGCGTTGTAAACGTTTGCGCAGTTAGTGATTTTTTCAATTAATTTTTCGGTATTATATTCTGTTATAACCGTTTTTGGAAAAGCAAAGCTTTCGCCGTTATCACTAACTGCAATACCTGTACGCGCTTTGCCTAAATCTACAGACATTATAATCATTGATTTACCTCTTGTAATTGTTTAGTCGACTGGTTTCGGGTAGATATTCGCTTGGTAAATGCGTTGTGTCATTGTAAAATTCAAGCTTCATATTATTATCATCATCAACACTAATAAGTGCAACCGCGGTATTATCTGCCCAAGGTGTATCTTTAAGTCGATTTATATCACCATATAGAAGGTTGCATATTAGACAGCGCGTAACACCACCGTGTGAAGCGCAAGCTATAGTTTTGCCTTTGTTTTCATTTACAAGCTCTAAAACGGTTTTGTAAATGCGGTTGTAAGCATCGCGCATATGCTCGCCATCTTGGGGGTAAAAATCTTGAGGCGAATTAACCCAAGCGTCAGCAAGGTCGGGGTGATTATTAAAGGATTCTTTTGTGGGTTTTCCTTCAATAATTCCGCCATTAATTTCAATAAGACCGTCGTGCTTTATAACATCTATATCTTTATTGCCTTTAACTGCTAAAGCGGTTTTGTAAGCACGAATTAAGGGACTAGAATATATTTTATCAAGTTTAATATTATCAAATTTTTTCTTTAAAAATTCAAGTTGTTTTGCACCTGTTTCACTAATATCAAAATCAGAAACACCCTGAAAAATATGCATAACATTTCCCATTGCTTCACAATGGCGAACAAAATAAATTTTTGTCATAAAATCACCATGAAAAGTATACCATACACACTATTAAAAAGCAAGTTTTAAAAAATCGGTTAATTTTACATTTATTAAAATTTCAAGATTTCGCGCAAAATAAATAAGGGTGATTTTTTGAAAAAAGCAAAATTAATAACAAAATGCACATTTTGGGTGCTTTTAATATTTTCTACTGTAATATTTTCGGGAGTTATTTACCTTAATACTACTATTGATAACGAATACAACATTGAAAATGGTGAAAATTTGAATATTAATTCGGTAGTGCCAATAACTGCCGAAATACCGGGTGAAAAGTTTTCGGGTGCAAATAGCAGATATACCGTTGGTGAAGAATTTGATGTAAGCTTAAAGGCTTTTGGTATTTTTCCCGTATCTTCTGCAAAGGTTAAGGTTATTGATAAGCTAAGAGTAGCGGTTTTGGGTACACCCTTTGGTATGAAAATTTATACTAAAGGTGTTTTAATTAGTGAAATTACTGATGTTGTAACTAAAAACGGAAAGGTTAATCCTGCTAAAAAAGCAGGGCTTAAAGTAGGGGACTATATAATATCAGTAAACGGTAAAAAGGTTTATACAAACGAAGATTTGGGGTATATTGTTGAAAACTCGGGTGGAGAACGCTTAAGGTTTGAAGTTATGCGCGGTAGCAATAAAATATATTTTAACTTTTCGGCGGTGTGTGCTAAAGACAGTAATCAGTATAAGGTAGGTATTTGGGTTAAGGATAGCTCGGCTGGAATAGGTACATTAACTTTTTACAGTCCAAGCACAAATATAATTTGCGGACTCGGTCACGGTGTATGCGATGACCAAAGCAAAAACCTTCTAAAAATTGAAAAAGGACAAATTGTTACAGCGCAAATTATTTCGGTTAAAAAGGGAGAATTAGGTGCTGCAGGTAAGTTAGACGGAAGATTTAAGTATAAAAGCTTGGGGGATATAGCACTCAACTGTGAAAAGGGCATTTATTCAAACTTTACGGGGGACTTAGAGTTCACAAACCTTACCGAAATTGCTCTTAAGCAAGATATTAAAGAGGGTGACGCCGAAATTCTTTGCACCATAGAAGGTGAAAATCCAAAATATTATTCTTGTAAAGTGCAAATAAGAAACTCTAATTATAATTCTTCTACACAAAATATGCTGGTAACGGTTACCGATAGCGAGCTTTTAGCTAAAACAGGCGGTATTGTTCAGGGAATGTCGGGTAGCCCTATTATCCAAAACGGTAAACTTATAGGTGCTGTTACTCATGTCTTACTCGAAGACAGCACAAAAGGTTACGCCATATTCGCAGAGAATATGCTTGAAACCGCGCAAGATGTGGCGAAAACAACAAAATTGAAAGATGCTTCCTAAGTATAAAGGCTCCCTTAAATATATAGGGAGCCTGATTTTTTGTAAAATGTTTTAAAATTGTGTTAATTAACCTATTAATTGTTATGAGTATGATTTTTACATTTTTCACATAACTGTTTTTTTGTTTCATCTTTACGAAATTGAGTAGGAGAAATGCCGTATTTTTCCTTGAAAATTCTACTATAATACAAGGCATCAACATAACCGCAGCAAAGGGAAATTTCGTTAATGGAAAGATCCGTGGATACAAGAAGGTCACAAGATGAGCTTAACCTTATATCTCTTAGAAATTCTACAGGAGTTTTGTCCATATGGTATTTGAAAAGGAAAGAAAAACGACTTTTAGAATATCCCGATATTTTTGCCAATTTGTCTATAGTAAAATCATCTTTGTAGTTTTGGGTAATATAGTTGGCTACATCGTAAATTCCTGATGGACAGTTTTGTGAATTGGAATTATGAATTTTGTCTGATATATTGCATAATAGTTCAATTACAGAAGCATTTGTATATTTAAAAGTTTTTTCATTGTGAAATCTTTTTATAATAGTGTAAAAAATGTTATTAAGATAATCATCCGGTTTTAATTGATAAGCGCCGCTTTTCAAGGAGCAGGAATCTAAAATTTCTTCAACAGCGGTTCCTGAAAAATGAATCCATAGTGATTTACATTCGTGAATAAAAGTGTATTTTTGAGCTTCTCCGGGAGCGTATAAAACAACACCACCAGGGAAAAGTACATATTCTTTTCCTTTGTGATTTGCTATACATTTTCCACTTATTATTAACAAAATATGATAATCACGCCAACCTTCACTGCGATTAACAACAAAACCGTTATCTCTTGTTTGGATACTGCAATTATTTACTTGTAAATATCTATGTGAAGTAATGTTAACACTGTGATTTGTAATTTCCATTATAGATATCTCCATTTTATGATATTTCAACTTTAATATATCCTATCACAAGATTATTGTCAATATTTATAAGATTATATTTACTATATAATTTTTGTTTTTTGTGTTAGACTTTGCTTATAATGGATGTTGTGCAAAAATCAATTCGTATGATTTGATTTTGCAATAGCCACTTAAAAGTGGCTTGTTGAAGCGCTTTTTGGCGTTTTGACAAACTACAAACATTATAAAAATAATGGGTGGTAAAAATGCTTAGCGCTAAAAAAATTAATGAAAACCTTGTTGTTATACGTGAATCCCATGATGGAGAAAGTATCATTTTTTGTATGCAGCTCGTTATAGGGAAAAACAAAGCGGTACTGATAGATTGTGGCAATATTAAAACCCCCGAACTACTAAAGTTAATTAGACAATTTACTTCTTTGCCTGTGGCACTTTATCTTACGCATGGACACCGCGACCATATAGGAAATGTTTCTTATTTTGATGAGATTCATATAGGCGTTGAGGATTCTATAATGTTAGATGAAGGTATAAATTTTATACCTATAACACATGGTGAAAAAATTGACCTTGGTGGAACAGTGCTAGAAGCTTACGCGCTTAGCGGTCACACTGCAGGGGCTTTTTGTTTTATTAATAAAAAAGATGGCTACACTTTAACGGGCGATATTGTCAACTGTGAAACTTGGTTATGTTGGTCAAGTTGCGATATGCCATATCATTACGCAAAAAAAGTGTCAGCTTTTTATGATAAACTTCAGGAATATGGTGTTAAAACTGTATTTGAAGGTCATGTATGCGAACCTCTTTCAGTAGATATATGCAAGGATATGATTTGTGCATTAAATGAAATAGATGTTAAAAATGATAAAATGCACCATATAGAATACGGAAAAATTAAAAATCAGCATAGCTGTGGTAAGTCTACAATTATTTATGATAAGGAGAGAATAGAAAATGACAGGAGAATTTAGAATTACACCCGATAACATTCCAAATGACGGTATAATGTTTGTTGACAATGAAAGCGTATACCGTAGTGGGCATATGGGTCATGCGTTGGTAGAATATGCAAAAGACTGCATATTAGCTTTTTTCAGCAACACAACGGCTGCAATTGAACACGGTCATACAGGTTATGGCTGGATGGAATACAAGCGTACAACAGATGGCGGAAAAACTTGGTCCGAACCAATTGTTTTAGACTATAGTCATAAATGCTTTATTGATGGTGTTTGCAATATTAGCTGCGAAAAAGCAGTTTGTACAGATGACGGTACAATTGTACTTTTCTGTTTGCGTAACAAAAAAATTACTCGTTGGGAGCCTTATCTTGAACCATCCGTTTTAAGAAGCTTTGATGGCGGCGAAACATGGACTCAAGAAAAGTTTATGACAAATCACCGTGGTCGTGTTATGGATGTAATCTATAAAGATGGCACAATATATGCGCTTGAATTTTGTAATGATGCAGAAATCAAATGGACGGGTAATCTTCCCGAACATGTATATAGACTGTTCACCAGCACCGACAATGGAGAATCTTTTGAAGAACTAAGCATTCTTCCTTTTGATACATTTGGTAGAAGCTATGGCGCAATGGAAATTTTACCTGATGGAGGACTTGTTGTATACAATTATAATGAGAACGATGAATATCATTCTGATTATTGTATAAGCTACGATATGGGCAAAACTTGGTCAAAACCTTCGACTGCATTTTTTGCAAAGCGTATAAGAAATCCACAAATATGTCAAGCAAATGGCATTTATTTTATGCATGGCCGTTCAGGAAACAACACAAATGAACTTCCGTTCAACTTCGTTCTTTATACTTCAAAAGACGGTTTAAACTGGGATGAAGGTGAATATGTTCGTGTAACCCTTCCAAAAGGTTGGGGCACAATGGCATATTATTCTAACAACTGTGTTACAGGTCGTTTTGGCGGTGAAAAACGAATCCTTATTCAAGTTTCAGATGCATATGATGAAGGTCGTGTTAATGTGAAGCATTGGTGGATTAATTTTGACAATGACTAAACTACAAATAGTAGCGCAATTAGTTGGCGCATGCGGAATGTTGTCATTGTTTATTATGTATCAACAGTCCAATCGTATGAAATATCTGTATTATAAACTATTATCTGACGTAATATGGACGGTTCATTACCTGATGTTATCCGCTATTGGCGGCGCTATTCCCAACATGGTAGGAATAGTACGTGAACTGATATTTATGAAAGAGTTCAAAAAAAAATATACTAAGGTAATATGGGCAGCAATATTTATTACAATCAATGCTAGTCTTGGGATTATTTTAGCTGATTCTTGGATTCAGTTTGTTCCTATATGCGCTTCTGCATTTGTGACTGTATCCTTGACATTTCAAAAAACGTCAAATATTAGATTGCTTACAATACCAATTTCAATTACATTCTTGATTTATGATATAGTTGTAGGCTCTTGGGCGGGGGTATTGAATGAAAGTATTTCGCTTGTATCGATGATATCAAAAACTTTAAGTCAGTGCAGTTGGTTACGCGCACGAATTAAAAAATAAATTGTTTACATAAAAATAGCACTATCTTTTCAATGCGAAATAGATAGTGCTAAATTTTTTATTCTTCTGTAAACGGTTCGCCGTTTAAATATGAAATCATATTATTAACAAGCAAGTTCCAGCTTTGGAAGCCTTGGTTTGAAATGCCTTTGCCTGTTTCGGGGTCGTAATACTCGTGGAATTCGCCACATTCGGCTAAATCTCTTCCGAATAAATTTATAGTGCGCTCGGCTAAGTCTTTTGCAAGGTCACTATAGCCGTAATTTAAAAGAGCTTTAAAGGTCAAAAAGTTTGAAACTCCCCAAATGGGACCTAACCAACAAGAAGGATTACCGCTTTCCTTAATTAAATACATTTTTTCACTTTTAGAAAGGGTTCTAACACCAAATTCAGAATAGAAAAGCTTTGGATTAAGGTAATTTTCTTTTACCATACGCTCGGCTTGCTCGGGTGTAGCAATACCTGCCCACATTGCAAGAAAGCCTGACCACACATCAATTTTTCTGATTAAAGTGTTCCAATGTCTCGGGCAACCCATATGTATCCAATGGCTGTCATCAATGGGTAAAAGGTCAAGGTCAACGCTATAATAAAAACCGTTTCGCTCATCAAAGCAATTTTCATTAATGGCGGTTTTTAAAATATTTGCCATATTGCTATATGATGAAGCATCTTCACTGTATCCTAAATTATTTGAAATTTCTGCCATTGCCAATAATTCCTTATACATAAGGCAGTTGAGATAAATTGAACCCGAGCTTCTTTTTGGGCGGTAAAATGTACAAGGGTCGTTATCAACACCAATAGCCCAGTCATCAATAAAGAAGTAAAGTCCGCTTTCGTGTTTGCAGTTTGTTTCGTAATAGTTGATAAACTTCTTAAGCTTTGTGTATTGGTCTTTTATCCAAGAAAAGTCGCCTATAAACTTGCAAACAAATAAAGCGTGTTGCACAATAACAGGCTTTGCGCCGTTTGATTCACCGCTCTCGCTTTCGCAAAATGTACTCTCACCTGAAGTCATAAACGGAATACTGCCGTTATCGTACATATTATCTAAAAAGTTTAAAATACAGCCTTTTTGGTATTCTGAAAAAATAGCTTTTTCTTCATCAGTTTTTAAGGTGTTTGAAATTGCAACATCGGTTAGCCAACTGTCCCAATCCCAAATTTCTTGTGCGTAACAAGCACCGGGTACAATAAACTTATGCGGAAGCTTACCCGATGGCTCGCGTAAAATTTTGTTCTTTTGTTCTTTTATATACTCAAGAATTAATTCTTCGTATTTTTTCAAATTAATCACCTTTTAAATACACTAATGTTAATATTATCGTTAAATCCGTCACAGTCATAGGATGCTATTTTAATTTTATACGAGCCTTCAATTAGTCTGAATTGGCATACCTCATGCTCGGATGAATCTACCCCGAAATAAACCGACTCATATTGCGAGCCATTGAAAGCAAACACTTCAAAATAGGGGAGCTTTTCACCTTCTATAATAACGGTGTTAAAGGGGAATATTCCGCCAAATTCAATTTCAACTTCGGTTTTATTATTAATAATTCTTGCACTTGTAAGCTTTGTTAGGTCGAAAATTTCTTTATTTTCAAAGCTTTCTACAAAGTAATTTTCATCTGCATAATAAGCACCAACAAATTTCAATTTAGGTGTGCAAACTGCTTCACCTGATATTTTAATTGCGTCTGCCAATACAGTATCAAAATACCTTGCATAGCAATTACCAACAACTTCACCCTGTAAAAGTTGTTTCCACTCGCCGTTAATTAAAAATTCAACGGTGAAATTATTTATGCGCTGACCGTAGGCGATATCTTCTTCAATTCGTATACAATTGAATTTTTGAACTTTATCAAATTTATATTCAATGACAAAGTTCTTTTCAATACCATTTAAATCAATATCTTTTATAAGATTTTCTTTGAAAATATCATTAATTCTATCGTTCCACAGCTTTAAGCTTTCAATATCTTTGTCGCAAAATAGTCCGCGCTTATCGGGTGGAATATTTAATAATATGCCACAGTTTCTACCAACCGATGAAAACCAATACTTTGTAAGCTCAACTGGTGTTTTAATCAAAACATCCTGTTCTTCGTGATAAAACCAACCTGGTCTTATAGACATATCACATTCTGCAGGGATAAAACGCTTTCCATCCTTTTTACCGCAAAAAAGTTCAGGTCCTGTTTCGGTTTCCAAAGAAGAGGGATCAATAGTAGCATAGCAGTTGTCTGCTGCCTTTCCAAGCTCGTTACCAATCCAACGAACATCAACATATTCAGTAGCACCTAAAGAACCGAATATAACGCAATTTTCTTGATTTTTTCTTACAATATCAACCCATCTTTTCCAATCGTAGCAGGCTTCGGTGCTGCCAGCACCATCCCACCAACATTCGTAAATAGGACCGTAATTTGTCATAAGTTCGGTAAGCTGATTAGCGTAATATTCGTTATACTTTTCAGTGCCCCAATCCTTATAGTTTCGGTCCCATGGAGAAAGATATAGACCCGGCTTAATGCCGTATTTATGGCAAGCATCAACAAATTCTCTTACAATGTCGCCATTACCGTTTTTGTAAGGACTATTTTTTACTGAATGCTCAGTATAAATGCTTGGCCATAAGCAAAAACCATCGTGGTGCTTAGCGGTGAGAATAGCATTAGTAAAGCCTGTATCACACAATACTTTTATCCATTGCTCGCAGTCGAGTTCGGTGGGATTGAAAATTTCAGGTGATTCAGTGCCGTCGCCCCATTCTTTTCCTGTAAATGTATTAACAGTAAAATGGATAAATGCAGTTTTTCTATTGTACCAATCAAGCTGTCGTTTGTTTGGAATTAAAATTTCGTTATTCATAGAGACCTCATGATATTTTGTATTGTGTGAATTGTAGCATATAAATTTTTATGTGTCAACTTATTGAAAATTTCAAGCTATATTAACAAAAAAATTTCCACCGTATAACAAAATAATTCATTGAAAAGATAAGGATGTTTAATTATACTTATAATATATAATATTGAGAGGTGTCTTAGTATGAGTGTAGGATATTTTGATGATGCAAAAAAAGAATATGTTATTACCGACCTTTTATCACCAAAAAGACCTTGGTATAATTTTATTTGGAATGATAAATTTATTTCAGATATTGACCAATTTGGTTTTGGCTTAAGCTTAGTACGTGACAAGAATGACAAGCTACGTGAGTTTACTAACAAAGGTGATAATCGACATATATTTATTCGTGACAATATAACAGGTGAATGCTATTCTGCTAACCGAAATTATAATGATCTTCCATTCACAGTTCACGAAACACATGTTGGTATGGGATATACTAAAATTATTTCCGAATATAATGGCTTGCTTTTTGAAATGACTATTTTTGTACCAACCGATGCTACAATGGAATGTTGGGAAGTAAAGCTTATCAACAAATCTAGCGAAAAGAAATCTTTATCGGTTTATCCTTATGCTCATTTCTTTTCTACAATCACTTATTACATTGGTTATGTTAAGGGTGATTATAATGACTCCTTAAACGGTGTTTTGGTTTCTGAAGAAGGTATGAATGAGCCAACTGATTATATTTATGAATTCTTGGCAAGCGAAGAAAAACCGGTAGCTTTTGAAGCAGCAGATCGCTATTTCCTTGGTGTGTATGGTAATCTTACAAACCCACAGGGTCTAAAAAATGAGAAACTTTTAAACCGTGGTTCTTGCTTTGATTTTGACAATGGTGTTGCATTACAGTTTGACCTAACCCTAGAAGCAGGGGAAGAAAAGGTTTATCGTTTTGGTATGGGTGCAGCTAATTCAATTGAAGATGCCAAACGCCAAAAAATACTTTTAAACAAAGAAACTTTTGATCAAAACCTTGAATACCAAAAGCAACAAGCAGATATGTATAACGACAAAATTTGTATTACAACAGGTGATATAGAAATTGACAGAAGAGTTAATATTTGGCTTAAACGTCAGTTAGAGCTTGGTAAAACATGGACACGCTTATGGTTTAGAGGTTCACGCGATATGATGCAAGACATCTCGGCTTTTGTTGCAATGGATACCGAAGATGCGCGCAAAAAAATTGTTCACTCTATGCAGTTTATTATGCCAAACGGCAACTATATACGTGGTTGGATGCCAATAACTTTAACAGATGCGCGTGACTGCTCTTCTTGGATGCTTTCAACTGTTATTCAGTACATAAAAGAAACAAATGATTACACAATACTTGATGAAGTTTGCCCGTATTATGAGTCGGACGAAACAGGTACTGTTTTAGACCATATGTTCAGGGCAGCATCCTTCTTGCAAGATGGTGTAGGTGAGAAGGGCTTCACCCTTTGGGGTGGCTCGGACTGGAACGATTCAATCGATGCTTGCGGTATTTTGGGCAAGGGTGAAAGCTTATGGCTTAGCGAAGCTACGGTTAAGTTCTGCGGTGAGTTTGTTGAGCTTTTAACACGCCTTGAAAAAAATGAAGAAGCAAACGAAATTCAACGAAAGATTGACATTATGAAAAATGCAATCTTACAACACGGTTGGGATAAAGACCATTTTATTTATGGTTTTAATGATTACGGTGAGAGAGTTGGCTCGTATGATAATGAGCAGGGTCAAATGTACCTTAACCCTCAAACTTGGGCAATACTTGCTGATATAGTAACCGGTGAAGAAGCGCAAAAGCTTATGGAATTTGTTGAGAACAATCTTCAATGTGAATATGGCTATATTCAACAGCTTCCAAGCTATAGCAAAGGCGACCCACATGTTGGTCGTATGACATATTTCCAAAAGGGTTGCTACGAAAATGGCTCGGTTTATAATCACGGCTGTGCATTTAAGTTGGTTGCTGACTGTCATTTGGGTAACGGTAATGCCGCTTTAAAAACCTTTAAGAAAATGATGCCCGATAATCCTGATAATCATTATGACCATTCTGGTGTTGAGCCTTACGCATTTACAAATATGTTCTTAGGACCCGAGAATGAATTCCGTGCAGGCGAAACTGTACAGCACTGGGTTACAGGTACTTGTGGCTGGTTATTTAAAGGTGTTGTTGAATATATGCTTGGTGTTCAGGCAGACTTTGACGGCTTGGCTATTCGACCAGTTTTACCTGATGAATGGCAGGATGTTAAGGTTCATCGTGTATTCAGAAACGCTACCTATGAAATTCGTATTTTAAACCGCAAACCAAATGGTAATGCTGTTATTACGGTAGATGGCATGGTTATTGATGGTGATATTTTACCCGATTTTAATGACGGAAAAATTCACAATGTAAATGTCGAAATTATATAATAATTGTTTCCTTTTGCATATTTGACAATTTAATTATTATTAAAAAGTCCTGACATAAAATGTCGGAACTTTTTCTTGTATTTTTTTAAAATAATGCTATAATTTAATTGATTTATAAAATTATGAGGATGTGTTTTCTATGCGTACTTGTATTATTCAACCGCCGTATTCGCGTGATTTATCACTTTCTGATGAATACTTTGCCTATAAAATAGATATATTAGACAAAGTGGACGATTCGGTAGATATTATTGTTTTACCCGAATATAGCGATGTGCCTTGTGCTACAACAAATTTAGCAGAAACTTTATACTATCACAATAAGTACATTGATATTCTTCTAAAAAAATGTATTGAAACTGCCAAGCGTTGTAATGCATTAGTTTTTGTAAATGCATTAAGCTTAGAAGAAACAGGATATAGAAATACAACCTATGCTTACGATAGAAGCGGTAATTTGGTTGGTGAGTATTTTAAAAAGCATTTGCCACCGCTTGAAACTGATGTTTTAAAGCTTGATAGGGATTACACAAACGAATTTTCAGAGCCTTATGTCATAGAAATTGAAGGCTTAAGATACGGTTTTCTAACCTGCTATGATTTCTATTTTTATGAATCCTTTGCAAATATTGCGACTAAAAATATTGACATTCTAATAGGTTGCTCTTTGCAGCGTAGTGACACTCACGATGCGATTGAAATTATTTGCCGTTTCTTAGCTTATAATACTAACGCTTATGTTATTAGATCTTCGGTATCGTTTAATGATGGCTCTGATATTTGCGGCGCAAGTATGGTTGTATCCCCAAAAGGTAAAGTGCTTTGCAATATGAAGGGCGATATCGGTATGGAAATAGTCGACTTTGATCCAAAGGATAAGTATTATAAACCTGCCGGATATGGAAACGCACCTGCATCACATTATGAATATATAGAGTGGGGAAGAAAGCCTTGGCAATACCGTAATGCAGGTCCCGGTACTGTTCCAACCGATGATTTAATGAAATATCCGCGCGTTTGTGCGCATAGAGGATTTTGTACTGTTGCACCAGAAAACAGTATGCCAGCTTATGGTGCGGCAGTAGCATTAGGCGCCGAAGAAATTGAATTTGATGTTTGGACTACAACTGACGGGGTGCTTGTGTCCTGTCACGACCCTGTGCTTGACCGCGTAAGTAATGGTCACGGTAATATTTATGAACACAGTTATGAAGAACTTTTAAAGCTTGATTTTGGCGCAAAATTCAATGAGCGCTTTAAGGGTCTTAAAATACCAACCTTTGAAGAAATTTTACAAAAATTTGCGGGTAAAGTTATAATGAATATTCACATTAAAATTTGGGATATTCCATCATTACCTTTAATGATTGAAGAAATTGTCGCTCTTATTCGTAAATACGATGCTCAAAAGCATTGTTACATTATGCTTTCAGATGATAATGTTGCTAAAAAAATTAAAGAGTACGACCCAGAGATTAAAATTTGTCTTGGTTGGGACTGCAATAAGGAACCGCTCTCAATGGCTAAACGCGGAATAGCATTAAAGGCTGATAAAATTCAACTTTATAAACCGTATTTTAATCAAGAAACTGTTGATTTAGCTCACAAGCACGGAATTGTTTGTAATGTTTTCTGGTCTGACGACCCAAAAGAAACAAAAGAGTTTCTTGATATGGGTATTGAAACAATACTTACTAACGATTATAATGTCATCTCGCAGATTGTTAAAGAATGGGAAAGAGAGAATACTAAATAATTATAAATGTATTATTAATTAAAACCGCTGTCAAAACAGCGGTTTTTAATATTAGATAAAACAAATTGGAATATAGATAAAAAATAATAATTGTACCAATAGTCACAGTATGTTAAAATGATAATGTCAATAGGGGGTGGGACAATGGAATATATTACGGTTGGCAGAAAGTATAATGAAGGAAAAGTCGCTTTTGTGAAGTGCGTAAAAAATGATTCACTTGATAATATTAATATAAAAAATCAGTGCTTTTTACTTATTATTCTCACTAAAGGAAAGTTAGAATTTATAGTTGATGGTGAGAATATTATAGCTGTCGGTCCATCCTTTTTGTGTTTTGATGAGCTTGAAAATCCAATTCTTGTTTCAAAATCAAAAGCAGAGTACACCTGTGTTTATTTTCATCCTAAATTTTTGAATATTAATATGACTTTTTCACTTCTACGCTCTGAAAATTATGATGATATTGCCACAACCCACGATATGTTTATGTTAAAACCTTTTATTGATAAAGCTTATGCTATTCCTATCGCCGAGACACAGGCAGAAAAAATAGAACACTCGGCAGATTATATGATACAAGAATTAGAAGAACAACGCGATTGGTATTGGTCTTGTCGGGGACGTTCTTATTTTATGGAGATTATTATTGCATTAGAGCGTATGTACGGTCTTATTGGATATGGTTTAACCCATCAAAAATCCGATAAATTACCAATAATTAAAAATCCCAAACTTCGAGATGCGGTGCTTTATATAGAGAGCCATTATAGTGAAAGTATATCTTTGTCGGATATATCAGCTAATTCAGGAATAAACCATACAACCCTTACCGCGCTTATGAAAGAAGAACTCGGTTGTACGGCAATAGAATATTTAATGCAGTATCGTATTAGTATTGCGAAAAAGCAACTTAGTTTTACTGATGTGCCTATTAAAGATATTACAAATATGGTTGGATTTAAAACTGTACAGCATTTTAACCGCATATTTAAGCAAATAACTAACAGAACGCCTGCCGAGTTTCGCAAACTATCAGTGCAAAAACGAAAGGATGAGATTACGTGAAGAAGGTTTTAAATTGTGTGAAATATTTTATATTGCGTATAGCTCCAACATTATTTTTAATGTTTTTCTTATTTTCTTTAGTGAAAGATGTGTACCAAGAATTTAACCGATTAGATAACTTTAATTTTCATTTATATTTGGATACATTTGCATTTTCATTATGCTTCATATTTTTAGGAATCGCTTCAATGTTACGAGTATTTAATTCAACTATAAAAGTATCATATTATTGTAAATATTTTGCATGCATTTTTGCATTGGTTTACATATTGACAGATCTTTTAAATATTATAAATAGAGTTAATGCAAGTTACAATTTTGAAAATACATCAAACTTTTTCGGTTCTTATTTTTCTCTGCAAGAAGCTTTTTATATTATAGGTTTTTTGATAATAATAGTTAGTAGCCTTTTAAAAGAAAGGCTTTTTATAACAAAGTGGATATTAACATTATTGTGTTGTATGTGTTTCTTGGTGGGACTTAATACTAATTTATTTTTGTTAATCAATGTTGGCACCATCGATGATGTTAGAATTATAATTAATCAATTAATTTTTGTTTATCCTTTTGTCATTACAGTTATATTGGGATTAAAACCACCAAAGGCTATTTGAAAGGACAATATAAAATGAAAAGAATTATTACTTTAATATTAGTTTTAATAATGATTTTTTCTTGTGCCGCTTGTAAAAATGTAAATACAGATAATGAAAGCCAATTGGATTTTGTGTTTCAAGAACCTGAACTTGAAACACAAAGTACTGTAACTGATAATAATGAAAGTTCAAAACCAGAAACTTCTGAAAAAGATAAAAATGTATCTTCTAAAAGTTCTACAACTAAAGATAAACCGAAATTAGATAAAAGTGAAACAAGTAAAAAAGACAAGGTTACAAGCTCTAAGATAGATAATACCCTTAAAAATGAAATTAATAGCGAAAACCAAACTTCTAATGCTGATAATGTTTTACCTAAAGTGAAGTATTTATTTGAAAATAATGAAGTGAGATTTTCTGATATTATTAATTTATCCAACGGTGGTTATGCTGTTGCAGGTATAAGAGCTAATGAGAATTTTGCGCGTTCTATTATTCAAACAT
Organism: Acutalibacteraceae bacterium; assembly: GCA_045602785.1. Taxonomy (GTDB): domain Bacteria; phylum Bacillota; class Clostridia; order Oscillospirales; family Acutalibacteraceae; genus UBA737. The sequence goes on along the minus strand of JAZSCF010000125.1, from coordinate 10,644 downwards.
ACGATAAGAATTTAAAATTAGTAAAAGAATATTCTTATGAATACGGATATGGATTTTTGAATATTGCTTCTTGTAGTGATGGCGGATTTATTGTATCAGCAGAATATTATGATAGTATTATAAAACTTAATAAAAAATTTGAAACCCAATGGACTGCGCCTTTTCGCGATGATAGGGACTTAGCTAAAGTAGCGAGTCTCTCGCAAATAAGTGAAAATTGTTTTGCTGTTGTTTATTCAGGGTATGATGATGATTATACAAATGGACGCCTTTATGTTTCTTTAGTAAATGAAACAGGAGATTTTATAAAAAAGGTTGAGTTATTTGATATAAATAGAGATTTGTTTTTTTCACAAGATATAATTCCGGATAATAAAGATGGATTTTATTTATTTGCTTCTTGTAATGAAACTTTGACTTATAATTTCCCATTAGTTGCAAAAAGTTATGATAGCAATAAAAAGTTAGAAGTTGCATTAATGCATTTTTCATCTGATTTAAAACTTAATTGGGTTAAAACATTGGGAGGAAAAGGAGAAGATTGGGTAGAAGAAAGTGCTATAGATAGTAAAGGCAATTTCTACATTGCAGTAGGTACAAATTCACCTATAAAAGATTCTTTTTGGGATATGGAATTTAATCCAAAATACCTATTCCGACGTATGCTTATAAAGTTAAATAAAAAAGGTGAGTTAATTTATAAGGTACCGCTTTCAAGTGGTGGTATGGGTTCAAATCAGACTTTTGGAATACATATTATAGATAACAAAGCTTATGTTACTGGTATTGCAAATTATTTTGACGGCTATCAAAATAAATATAAGTGTCAACAAATACCGTTTACTCAAGCAGAAGTCGAAGGAAGACTGTTTTGTGTATATAATGCTTGTGTAGACAGTAAAGGCAAAGAAATTCACAGGAATATTTTCAGGTGCGATATTAATGATACGCCATGTGATTCGGTTATATCTTCAAATGGCTCTATAATACTTGCAGGCAGTGTTTCATTAAGTGATAATGTTTTTAATCTGCCTTTAGAAAACGGTCGTGAACAGATGGCTGCATTGTTTGAATATAAGTGATTTTCATTTTTTATTAATTAAAACCGCTGTGTTATGGCGGTTTTAATTTTTGCAATAAAAATATTGAATACAAAATTATATTGTGCTAAAATACAAACAGATGGAATGTATTAAGTTCAAGTTATTAATTTATTTTAGCAAAAATCTCTATTAAGGAGGAAAATATGATTAAATACGAAATCGAAGGCGGTAATTTGCCGGTTGTACTGTGTTATCCGCATGAGGGTCAAACACTCTGTACTCAAAGTGGTGCTATGAGTTGGATGAGCAATAATATGAATATGGAAACAAATAGCGGCGGTGGATTTAAGAAAGCTTTAGGCCGTTTGTTTTCGGGTGATTCAATTTTTATGAATGAATATACCCCAATAGGCGGCGACGGTATGATTGCTTTTGCAGCTTCGTTTCCAGGTTCTATTATTCCGTTTGATATTACACCCAGTAACGGTATTATAGTACAAAAATCGGGCTTTTTAGCAATGGAAAAAGGTCTTGATTTGTCTATTTGTTTTCATAAAAAGTTAGGCGCAGGTTTCTTTGGCGGCGAAGGCTTTATTATGCAAAAAATTACAGGTAACGGTCTTGCTTTTGTTGAGATCGATGGCTACTGTAAGGAATATAATTTAGGTGTAGGCGAGAGTATTATTGTGGATACAGGTTATCTCGCCGCAATGAGTGAAACTTGCGATATGGATATTCAGTCGGTTAAAGGTGTAAAGAATGTATTTTTCGGCGGTGAAGGGCTTTTTCATACTCGTATTACGGGTCCCGGTAAGGTGTACATACAGTCTATGCCTATTATAAATACTGCTAACCGTTTAATACCGTATCTTCCCACTGCGTCTTCAAACGATGGGGACGGAATTAATATAAGCTTTGGAAAATAATTTTAAAAAGGTGAAAGTTATGAGAGATTTAGGATTTGTAAAAGATATTGTAGGCACTAAAGAAGATGTAAACTATCATATTTATGAAGCAGAGAATGGTGTTTATGTTAGAGATATTGTTATAGATGCAGGCATCGGCACCGAAGTTACTGTTGGTGTTGTTGGTGATCTTCATTATAATTATTGTAACGAACAGGATTTTGAAGAGAAAAACCCTGCGGTTATGTCTTCTTACGAACACCGTATTTGGCTTGCAAACGCTGAATCTGTACCTAAGGCAGCTTTGGTGCTTGAATCAATATCAGACTGTGACCAAATGGTAGTAGTTGGCGATACTATTGATTATCTAACCCACGGTGCTATTGAGCTTACAAAACGTGAAATTTTTGAAAAATACCCCGATGTTTTAATTACAATTGGCGGTCACGATGTCACAAGACGTATGCAGGGTAAAGTGGATGATGACTCAAGCTTAGAATCTCGATATGAAATTTTGCAAAGCTTTTGGGTTCATGATATTTTCTATACATCAAAGCTTATAAAAGATAAGGTTTTGTGTATTGTTATGAGTAACTGTCACGGAACATTCACCGAAAATCAAATAGAACCATTAAAGCGCGATATCGATCTTGCACGCGAAGAAGGATATAAGGTACTTTTCTTCTTCCATGAACCTATTTGTACAAATAATCCAAACGAAGTTGAAGTCACAAAAGAAATGGCTTTACTCGTTGGCGACCCTTCATCTTATCCTAAAAATTTTTGCTCAGGTGTAGGTTGCGGTGATAAAGGTAGCGAAGCAAATAAAACTGTTTATAATCTTATAACCAAAAATGCCGATGTTGTTAAAGGTGTATTTGTTGGTCATAAGCATAGCGATTTTACTCTTGAAATATTAGGAGAAACCCCTGATGGCACACCTACTGGTATTCCTCAGTTTGTTGGTACTGCATCAGTTTATGCGGGTGGTCATTTAATGCGTGCAACAATTAAATAAGTTTGGTGAATTTATGAATATTATTGACCTTCATTGTGATACTTTATTAAAACTTAAAAATAAGGATTATAGCATTTCCGAAAATAACGGTCATATAACCGATAAAAGACTAAAATCGGGCGGTTATTTGGCGCAATGCTTTGCTGTTTATACATCCCCTAAAATTTGCGGTGAAGATGCTTATCAGCACTTTAAAAACCAATGCACTATTTTTGAACAAACAGTAAATAATAGCGAGATTTTAGAAAAAGCTATTGATGTAAAATCGGTTATGGAAAATAGCAAGAAAGGTAAAGTTTCCGCAATTTTAACGGTTGAAAATTCTGAACTTTTAAATGGTAAGCTTGATAGAATAAACGAACTAAAAAATAATGGTATAAGTATATTAGGTCTTATTCATAATGGTGAAAACTGCATAGGTTTTCCGCATAACGAGCCAAATTCACCGTTAAAAGAATTTGGTAAAGAAGTCGTTGACACGCTTAATTCTACTAATATTAAAATTGATGTTTCACATCTAAACTTTAGTGGATTTTGTGACGTTAAAACACTTTCAAAAAATCCAATTATTGCAACACACTCTGGTTGTAGAGAGCTTTGCGAACATACACGCAATTTGTACGATAGTCAAATCAAAGACATTGCAAATTCGGGCGGTATAGTTGGTGTTCCGTTTTATTCTTTGTTCTTAAACGGAACTGATAATACCGAAATTTCAGACATTATAACCCATCTCGAACACCTTATTAAAATTGGTGGGGAAGATGTTGCAGCAATTGGTACCGATTTTGATGGCATGGAATGTAATCTGTTTTTAAAAGACTGTAGCGAAATGCCAATTTTAGTAGATGCTTTAACCGAAAAGTTTGGTACAAATTTAACTGAAAAAATTTGCTATAAAAATGCTTTAAGAGTTTTAGGATAAATTAATTATATTTACCAATAGTTATACTAAAGATGGTGTAATTATTGCAAATAAAATTGAAAAAAGAACAATATAGTTAGATAATAAGCCGCTTATTATAAGTTATGCTCTCAAAAATATAGTACCGTTTTCCTTTAAATTACGGTCCACAGTGCACACCAACTGCACAATGGACTGTGAAGGGAAGCGGTGCTTTGTTATTGTTAAAAGCAAATAAAGCCACTTATATTGATAAAAAAATCTTTGGTGGAATTAAAGATTTAAATATTACCGATGTAAATAATATGTGTGCAGATATTTGTTGATATTGGGAGTGTTTTAATTCACTTAAAAGTTCATTATTTTAGTTGTTTTTGACAAAGAAAATCAGTAAAGATTATAAAAGTTTTACACCCAAAGGTTTACAGATAAGTTGACAGATGTAAAGAGCGGTAGTATAATAGAGAACATAAAATCTAATGTTCGTGTGATGAGGGAAAAGTATGAAAAGTCAAATCGAACAACTTAAAATCCAAAAGAATGCAGTTATACTTGCGCATTATTATGCCCCTGCCGAAGTTCAGGAAATTGCAGATTATGTTGGCGACTCTTTTTATCTTGCAAAGGTTGTCAAACAAATTGAAGCAGATACTATTGTTTTCTGTGGCGTTCAGTTTATGGGAGAGAGCGCAAAGATTCTGAATCCTGATAAGAAGGTTCTTATGCCGGATCTCGCCGCAGACTGTCCTATGGCTCACATGGTGGCGGATGGTATTATTGAGGAAATGCGTCAAAGATACGATGACCTTGCTGTAGTGTGCTATATCAATTTTACTGCTGAACTTAAATGTAAGAGCGATGTGTGCGTTACTTCTTCAAATGCAGTAAAAATTGTAAGAGCGTTACCTAACAAAAACATTTTCTTTATTCCAGACCATAATCTCGGTAGTTTTGTTGCGAAGCAGGTGCCGGAGAAAAATATCATCCTTAATGAAGGATGCTGTCCGATTCATGCAAAAATTACGGTTTCTCAGGTCTTGGCAGAAAAAGAAAAGCATCCCAAAGCAGAGGTTTTAACCCACCCCGAATGTGATTCTTCTGTTATAGAATTATCAGATTACATAGGAAGCACAGCAGACATTATCGCCTACGCAAAAAGAAATGAAAAAAAGGAATTTATCATTTGTACCGAAGACGGTGTAGATTATAAACTGATTACCGATAATCCGGGAAAGCGTTTTTATTATCCGAACCCACATCCTTGTTGCGCTGATATGAAGTTGAATACGTTGGAGTCCGTTTTGTCAGTTCTTCAAAAAGAAGATAAGGAAGTTATTGTTGACGATGTAGTGCGTAAAGGCGCGCTTAAACCTCTTGAGAGGATGTTGGAGCTTGCAAAATAAAATGAAGACGGATATTTTAATTGTTGGAAGCGGTGTTGCAGGTCTTTACTGCGCACTCAATCTTCCAAAGGATAAAAATATAATTATTGTAACCAAAAATAAAGCACGCAGAAGCGATTCTTACCTTGCGCAAGGCGGTATATGTGTTCTGCGTGATGAAAAAGATTATGATGCTTTTTATGAGGATACGATGAAAGCGGGACACTATGAGAATAATCCCGATTCCGTCCACATTATGATTCATTCCTCAAGGGAAGTTATCTCGGACCTTATATCCTTTGGCGTTCGTTTTGAGAAAGACGGAGAGAAATTTACATATACAAGAGAAGGTGCACATACAAAACCCCGAATTCTCTTTCACGAGGATGAAACGGGCAAGGAAATCACATCCCATCTTCTCGAAACCGCAAGAAGCAGAGAAAATATCACTATTATTGAAAACTATACGATGGTTGACCTTATTTGTAGTGGCAACGAATGCCACGGTATTATCGGTCACGATGCAGACGGTGTCTATTCTGCCATTCAGGCTGATTATACTGTCCTTGCAACCGGCGGTATCGGTGGTATCTTTGAGCACTCCACCAACTATAAACATCTTACCGGTGATTCGATTGCACTGGCGCTAAAACACGGAATAAAACTTCAGCATATCGACTATATTCAAATTCATCCTACTACGCTTTATACCGAAAAAGACGGCCGTGAGTTTTTGATTTCCGAGTCGGTTCGTGGCGAGGGTGCAATATTGCTTAACTCTAAAGGTGAACGTTTTGTAAATGAGTTGTTGCCGCGCGATGTGGTTGCAAACGCAATTTTTAATGAAATGAAAAAAGAAGGCAGCAAACATGTATGGCTATCGTTCGCTCCGATTCCTGATGAAGAAATAAAAACCCACTTTCCAAACATTTATCAGCGTTGCCTTGATGAAGGCTACGATGTAACCAAAGAGCCTATTCCTGTCGTTCCGTCACAACACTATTTTATGGGCGGTATTGATGTTGATAGGTACAGTAAGACGTCAATGGACCGTCTGTATGCCGCTGGAGAGACCGCTTGTAACGGTGTTCACGGAAGAAACCGTTTGGCAAGTAACTCGTTGCTTGAGAGTCTTGTGTTTGCAAAAAGGGCGGCGGAAAATATAAAAAGCAATTATACCCATTTGGACTGCGTACCTGAAATTTCTATTGAACCGTCGCAATACGATGATTATCAAGAAAAATATAAAGAAATCGTTTTGAACGCCATCGAAAAGGAGAAAATGAACCATGAATAATATTACTATGAAGATTAATGCAGATGACATTATTTTAAACGCCCTAAAAGAAGATATCACAAGTGAAGATATTTCTACGAATTCTGTTATGAGAAACTATCAACTTGGAGAGGTAGAGCTTATCTGCAAAGAAGACGGCGTTATTGCCGGTCTTGAAGTGTTCAAAAGAGTGTTTGAACTGCTTGATGCTAATACCGAGGTGTCTTTTACTGTTAAAGATGGTGACAAGGTTAAGAACGGACAAAAATTAGGTGTTGTTCGTGGAGATATTCGTGTTTTGCTTTCAGGGGAAAGAACTGCACTTAATTACTTACAGCGTATGAGTGGTATTGCTACATACACCCGAACTATTGCTGATATGTTAAAAGGTACCAATACCAAACTCCTTGATACAAGAAAAACCACTCCAGGTATGCGCGTTTTTGAAAAGTATGCCGTAAAGGTTGGCGGCGGTTATAATCATCGTTTTAATTTGAGTGACGGAATTCTTCTTAAAGACAACCATATCGGTGCCGCGGGCGGTGTTAAAGAGGCTGTAGCAATGGCAAAGGAATATGCACCCTTTGTTCGTAAAATTGAAATCGAGGTTGAAAATCTTGAAATGCTAAAAGAAGCGCTTGAAGCCGGTGCCGATATAATAATGCTTGATAATATGAGTATCGAGGATATGAAAAAAGCGGTAGAGCTTTGCTCAGGTAAGGCCGAAACCGAATGCAGCGGAAACGTTACAAAAGAAAACGTTGCAAAACTAACCCAAATTGGTGTAGACTATATATCAAGCGGAGCGCTTACACATTCTTCGCCTATATTAGATCTTTCACTTAAAAATTTACACGCTGTATAACGGTTATAGTTAGTCGAAACAGTAATTAATGTTACTGTTTCGACATCAAATCAAAGATTTGGTGTCAGATTTTTGACGAAAATCTGACTGTACCCGTTGCAATGAGTGTCGTGTTAGATTGAAGTTTGTAAACTTCAATCTAACTCAGCCGATAAAATCGGCTTCTAGAAACACTTTTTAGTGTTTCTACATTCTATAATCATTATAAGGGAGTGAATATATGAAGGCAGTTGAGAGAAGAAAAGCTATCGTCAATCTGCTCTTATCATCAAACGATGCTTTATCTGGTGGCAAATTGTCAGAAGAATTCGGCGTTTCAAGACAGATTATAGTTCAGGATATAACCGTGCTTAAAGGCTCTGGATATGACATACTCTCTACTCATAATGGATACATAATCCAGAAATCTCCATTAAAAGAGCGTGTTTTTAAGGTGCATCATACTACAGAACAAACCGAGGATGAATTAAATACCATTGTAAGCCTTGGTGGTACAGTTGTTGATGTATTCGTTTGGCATAAGGTTTACGGGAAAATGTTGGCACCGTTAAATATTTTCTCGCCAATGCACGTCAAACAGTTTATAGAGGGTGTCAGAAGCGGTAAATCTACTGAACTTATGAATATTACAGGCGGATATCATTACCATACTGTTCGTGCAGAGTCAGAAGAAATATTAGATAAGATTAGTAAGACTCTTGAGGAAAAAGGGTTTATAGCACCTGAAATTTAAAATCAAGAAAGGGACTGTCTCACAAAATAAGTGAGGAAGTCCCTTTTTACTATTTATCAAAGGAAACATGTTCGTTATAAACATCGTGTTCATTTAACAGGTTGATTGTTTGTGTCATCATTTCTATATGACCAAGTTCATCTGTTGCAATATCAAAAAATATCCTTGATTTCGGGGAATTTTATACTGAATTTTGGAGATATACTACATAGCCGCCTTAAGTTCATCGTTACCGCCGTATACAAAAAGTTTTGCAAACATACACGCAATTTGCATAATAGTTAAATCAAAGATATTACAAATTCGGAAGGTATAAACTGAAAAAATTTCTATAAAAATGCTTTAATAGTTTTAGGATAAAGTGATTCTATTTACTAATAATTATACTAAGGACGGTGTAATTATGGCAAATAAAATTGGAAATAGAACATTACAGTTAGAAAATAAACCTCGTATTATAAGCTATGGCTCTATTGTGGGAAAAAAAGAGCACGAAGGACCAATAGGTCACGAATTTGATAAATATATTACCGATAGTTTTTTTGGTGAAAAAAGTTTTGAAAAAGCAGAAAGCAAATTACAAAATACTGCAGTACAAATTGCTTTAGATAAGGCAAAACTCAAAAAGGATGATATAGATAAAATATTTGCAGGCGACCTTTTAAATCAGTGTATTGGTAGCTCTTTTGGTTTAAAAGACTTTGGAATACCTTTTGTAGGCTTGTATGGCGCCTGCTCTACTATGGCGCTATCCTGTGCTTTGGCATCAATTTTTATTGATTGTGGCGCGGCGGATAAAGCTATAGCTGTAACTTCTTCGCATTTTTGTTCCGCAGAAAGACAATACCGTTTTCCTTTAAATTACGGTTCACAACGCACACCAACTGCACAATGGACCGTAACGGGAAGCGGTGCTTTGTTATTGTCAAAAGCAAATAAAGGGCCATATATTGATAAAATAACATTTGGCGAAATTAAAGATTTTAATATAACCGATGTAAATAATATGGGTGCTGCTATGGCACCTGATGATGTTAAAATAAGACCATACCCAACACATGAGGGTATGGTCTTTTTCTACACACAAATCCAGTATTTAAGGGGGGTTGCGAGCACTTTTTAAGTGATTATAGGTGCATAAAAAACACAGAAAACACCGCAATAGAGTGTAGGTAACTATCTTCATTCTGTTGCAGAAAAAAGGAGGAATAAAAATTGTTTTATGATTATTTAGTCAAAACATTCGGGTACGATTCTCCGTTTGCTTTTTCGGAAATTGATTACCCGTACTATTCACGTTATCAAATTAGCAGAGGTTTAAGAAAACTCTGTGAGGATAAAAAGATAGTTAGATTTGAAAAAGGATTATATTATATCCCGAACAAAAGGAATTTTGGCATTAGTATTTTTAGACCAATAAAAGTTGTTGAAAAGAAATTTATCAAAGACGGCGAAAAAGTCTTTGGGTACTATTCAGGAAGTTATCTGCAATACGAACTCGGCATATCTAAACTCAAACCCGCCGTTATCGAACTCTATACCAATGAAGAAAGCCGAGATTTACACAAGGTCAAGTTAGGAAATTATCAAATTTCTCTCCGCAAACCAAGAACGAAAATTGATAAGTTTAACGCCTCTGTCCTATGCTTCTTGGAACTGATGAACGGTATCGAAATTGAAACCCTTGACGAGTATAAACGAAAACTAATCGCCGACTATATCACAGAAAACCGAATCACCCAACGACAAATCACCAAATACATACCGTATTTTCCCGATAAAACTTGCCGAAATCTAATTGAAAGTGAGGTAATCTACCGTGTGCCGCAGTAATAGTTGTATGGTTTGTACATATCTAATCGAACTTGTAGCAGGAATAATGACCGGTTACATATTTATCTATCTTGACGATGCTATCGTGATGAGATTTGCACTGTCGATGTTGTATATCCCCGCAGTTCTAGTCCTTGTAGATGCAAAATCAAAAGCGGTGCGTTTTCTTGTCTACCTTATACTGACCGCTGTCTGCCTGTGGGGCGTGTTTTACGCTATCTATTGGCGCCGACCTTTTGGCTTTTCTCTGATTTTCTGTGCCATTGTTGGCTTTGTCTACTATGTCATATTTACCGATACCGCCAAAAAGGATAAACTATCAAAAATACTTATTGTCAATGGTTGCTTTATCGCACTTGTATTCCTAATTGCTCTCTCTTTAAACCTTATGTTCAATCCTAGACACGCACCCCTCCTCAATGGTGGTACAGTTATGTGGTGATTCAAATCGTAATAGTGGAATTTTAAATTATTATATGGTATAATTAGTTTGATATATTCCGATTTACAAGGATGATTGAAATGATTATTTTAATTACAGGCGCATCGCATACAGGCAAAACGGCACTTGCTCAAAAGTTGCTTGAAAAATATAAATACCCATATCTATCGATAGACCATCTTAAAATGGGTTTGATTCGTAGCGGCAACACCGAGCTTACACCTTTAAGTGATGACAGCGCCT
>JAZSCF010000124.1:0-18966 GCA_045602785.1 Acutalibacteraceae bacterium | reverse complement strand
GTTGCCTTTGCGCTGATGCCTGCGCCCACGATTTTACCAACCGCGCGGGTGAGAATATAAACAACACCCACAACGATAACCATAGGATTGGCAAACACGTCGAACTCCAACTCCGAACCCGAAAGAACGAAGAACAAAACGAACAAGGGCGCTGTCCATTTATCGGTCTTGCCCATAATTTCTTCGGAGAAATCACACATATTGCAGAAGACCGTACCGAGCATCATACACGAAAGAAGTGAAGAGAATGCAATATGTACACCGCCGATTTTGAACTCCATCATTGAAAGTGCAACGGTGAAAAATACGAATGCAACAGAAACCGCAAGACGCTTTGAACGCGAGTGGAAAAACTTTTCTGTAAAAGTAAAGATGACACCCATAACAAAACCGAGAAGAAGTGAAAGCATAACCTCAAGAATCGGCTCTACAACAATCGAAAGCACATCAACCGAACCGTGAATAAGTGCCTTTGCAACACCGAAAGATATTGCAAAAAGGACAAGACCGACGGCATCGTCAAGAGCAACAATCGGAAGAAGAATATCCGTCAAAGGTCCTTTTGCTTTATACTGCTTAACAACCATAAGCGTTGCCGCAGGTGCCGTAGCCGATGCAATAGCACCTAATATTATAGCGCTTGGCAGGGGTAACTTATCGGGTATTATAAAATGTAGCCCAATAAGTGCCGCATCTACAACAAGGGTTGTAACCACCGCTTGAACAATACCTATAACCGTTGCTTGCTTACCTGTTTTTTTAAGCTGCGAAAGGCGGAACTCGTTACCAATTAAAAAGGCAATAAACCCAAGCGCGGTTTCTGAAAGCAAACTGTAGGTTTTAATGCTATCCATACTAACAAAGCCTAAACCCTCTATACCTAGCGCCCCCAAGCAATAAGGCCCTATTAGGATGCCTGCTACAAGATAGGCAGTAACGGCAGGAAGCTTTACAAGCTTTGCTAAACGCGACAGCATAAGCCCCGCAAACATAGCAACTGACAAACTTAAAAGAATATTCATTTTTATCACCATGATTCTTAAAAAACTATTTTATATTATACTCCTATCCCCTTATAAATACAAGAGATTTTGTTTAAAAAAGCGCTTTATTTATAAACAAAAATCTATTGCGTCACTTTAAAAAATTTATATATTTTTTTGAAAAAAAGTATTGACAAATTTTGGCTTGAGTGATATTATATCTTAGTAGTTAGCGTATGCTAATTTATTTTATGCTTGTCGGTTAGTCTAAACTAACCGCAATTAACTTCAAGGTGATGGCAATGGATTTAACAAAAGCAGAAGAAGGCAAAGAATATATTATTAAAAGTATTCAAACTGATGATGAAGAGCTTGATTCCTTTCTCTTCTCTTTGGGTTGCTATTCGGGCGAGCCTATCACTCTAGTATCCCGCAAGCAAACGGGTTATGTTGTATCTATTAAGGATAGTAGATATAATATTGACAATCAATTAGCGGAGGCTATTATTGTTGAATAAACACACGGCTGGAAACAGCCGCTAGTTTTTGAAGTTCAGTTAGCATAGGGTAACTGAAGCGGCGCGCAATTTTTAGGAGGAAATTTTTATGAGAATTGCTTTAGCAGGCAACCCTAACAGTGGTAAAACCACAATGTACAACGCGCTTACAGGTTCCAACGAAAAGGTTGGTAACTGGGCAGGTGTTACGGTTGACAAAAAAGAACATAGCATTAAAAAAAGTATTTTTTCTCACAGTGAAGAACTTATTGCAGTAGACCTTCCCGGTGCTTACTCAATGTCCCCTTTCACCAGTGAAGAAAGTATTACAAACAGTTATGTAAAAAACGAAAATCCTGATGTTATTGTTAACATCGTAGACGGCACTAATTTAAGCCGTAGCCTTTTCTTCACAACACAGCTTTTAGAATTACAAATTCCTGTTGTGGTAGCGCTCAATAAATCGGATGTTAACAAAAAGAAAAAAACCGTAATTGATGTTGCCGCTTTAAGCCAAAAGCTTGGATGCCCAGTTGTTGAAACTGTATCTACTTCGGCAGAAGGACTAAGCGCAGTAATAAAAGCCGCAGTAGAAACCGCAGGCAAAGGTCAAAAAGCGCCATATGTTCAAGAAGATATAGACCTTACCGACAAAAAAGCCGTAGAAGAGGCTGATAGAAAGCGTTTCAGCTTTGTAAACAAAATTGTAGCAGATGTTGAAACCCGTAAGGTGCTTACAAAGGATAAAAACTTTGGCGATAAGATTGATGCTATTCTTACAAACAAATGGCTTGGTATTCCGATTTTTGCCGTTGTAATGTTCCTTGTTTTCCAAATTTCACAAACCTGGCTTGGTACTTGGATTGCTGAAGGCTATGAATTCTCTAACGGAACTACTATCCCAGGTCTTGTAACCCTTATAGAAATGTTTCAAGAATGGGTTGGCGGACTTCTTACAAACGCAAATCCACTTTTGTACGCACTCTTGGTTGACGGTGTTATAGGCGGTGTTGGTGCCGTTGTTGGTTTCTTACCGCTTGTTATGGTAATGTATTTCCTTATTGCATTACTTGAAGACTGCGGTTATATGTCACGTGTTTCTGTAGTGCTTGACCCCATTTTCAAAAAGGTTGGTCTTTCGGGTAAATCGGTTATTCCGTTTGTTATAGGTATTGGCTGTGCTATCCCCGGTGTTATGGCAAGCCGTACAATCCGCAACGAGCGTGAACGCCGCGCTACCGCGATGCTTACACCCTTTATGCCTTGTGGTGCTAAAATCCCCGTAATTGCTTTATTTGCGGGCGCATTCTTTAATAATGCGGGTTGGGTAAGTGCTACAATGTACCTTTCGGGCATTGTGCTTATCTTCCTTAGCGCATTACTTATTAACAAAATCACCGCGCACAAGGTTAGAAAATCCTTCTTTATTATCGAGCTTCCTGAATATAAAATCCCATCGTTTTGGGGCGCATTTAAATCTATGTGCTCACGCGGTTGGGCTTACATAGTAAAAGCGGCTACAATTATTCTTCTTTGTAATACCGCAGTTCAGATTATGCAAACATTTGACTGGAGCTTTAAAGAAGCAGCAACTGCTGATAGCTCAATTCTTGCTTCAATCGCAGGTCCGTTTGCATACCTTATATTCCCCGTTGTTGGTGTACTTTCTTGGCAATTGGCAGCAGCCGCTATTACAGGCTTTATTGCAAAGGAAAATGTTGTAGGCACTTTGGCTGTTTGCTTCGCGATTACAAACTTTATTGATACCGAAGAGTTAGCATTGGTTGGCGGCGCTAATGAAGTTGCTACCGCTATGGGTCTTACTACCGCTTCTGCGCTTGCTTATCTTATGTTTAATCTCTTCACTCCCCCTTGCTTTGCTGCAATCGGTGCCATGAACTCTGAAATGAAGAGTGCTAAATGGCTTTGGGGTGCTATAGGCTTCCAGCTTGGTGTTGGCTTTACAGTAGGTTATCTAGTTAATACTATAGGTACCCTTATTGTTGATGCTTCCAAGCTTCACATCGGCGGTGCTATAGGCGGCGGTATTGCGGTTATTACTTTTGCAGTAATTCTTGTTTGCCTTTGCGTTAGTTCCGACAAAAAGCTTAAAGCAGAATATGCACTAAAACAAAAAGAAAAGGTTAATGCTTAATTATGGAAAACTATATTATAATAGGTGTGCTTTTAATTATTGTTGCCGCCGCTATAGGTTATATTATAAAAGCTAAAAAGAGTGGTCAAAAATGCATCGGATGTCCCTCTGGCTCTACCTGTTCTAAAAAAGGCGGTAGTTCTTCCTGTTGTTGCTGCAACCAAGAGCAAGACTAATCCTTTCTATCCATAGATTTACTGACGGAAAACCGACTTGATATATTTTCAAGTCGGTTTTCTTGATTTTTAATACAATATAGAATATAATGGGTATATATTACTAAAAAGGAACTGCTATGAAAGAATTCACTATAACTAAAAACGATGCAAGCCTTAGACTTGATAAATTTATAAGCAAGGTCTGCCCTACGCTTCCTTCATCGCTTATGTTTAAATATATTCGTACTAAGCGTATAAAGGTCAACGGCAAACGCGCCGAAATTAGTACTCGCTTGATCGAAAATGATGTAGTTTCGGCTTATATAAACGATGAATTTTTTACTCCTGTTGCACCTAAGTATGATTTTTTATCAGCGCCGACAAAATTCGACATTGTTTATGAAGATGAAAATATTCTACTTGCCGATAAAAAGCAAGGCCTTTTGGTCCACCCCGATAAAAATGAATACGGCGATACCCTTATAGCCCGTATTCAGCATTATTTATATGATAAAGGTGAATACAACCCACAGGATGAAAACAGCTTTCGCCCTGCACTTGCAAACCGTATTGACCGCAACACAGGCGGTATTGTAATAGCCGCTAAAAATGCCGAAGCGTTGCGTATTTTGTGCGATAAAATAAAAACACGCGAAATTGACAAGTATTACCTTACAGTTGTCCACGGTGTGCCAAGCAAAAAAAGTGCCACCTTGGAAGGCTTCTTAGAAAAGAACGAAGAAAAGAACAAGGTTTATTTATCAAATAAAAAGACTGATTTAAACAAAACAATAAAAACAAAATACACCCTACTTGAGAGCAAAAACAATTTATCGCTTTTAGAGGTTGAACTGCTGACGGGAAGAACTCACCAAATACGTGCTCACTTAGCTTCAATAGGTCTTCCACTTTTGGGTGACGGAAAATACGGCAAGTTAAAGCAAGATAAGAAAATGGGCTTTAATAAACAAGCGCTATATTCTTATAAGCTAAGCTTTAAGTTTAAAACCGATGCAGGCATTTTAAACTACCTTAACAACAAAACATTTTTAGCGCATGATGTTTGGTTTGTAAAGGAATGCTTTAATAAAACATATAAAGATATTATTAAATAAAAAAAGACGAGTGCTAATTGCACTCGGCTAAATTATTGTTAATATTAGTTAACGATTGTCATTTCGGTATCTTTATCGAAGATGTGAATCTTCTCAGGTTCGATAGCAATCTTAATTGTGTCACCAGGACGAGCAGTGTTGGTAGGAGCAACACGAGCATTGATTGCGTGACCTTCGCAGTTCATATAAAGGTAGGTTTCAGCACCCATAAGTTCGGTAACTTCAACATTAGCTTCAACAATACCATCTGGGAATGCAGCAAGAAGATCTTCTTCATTGTGAACATCTTCAGGACGGATACCCATAATAACTTCCTTGCCAACATATTCTTCAAGGCAGTTGTCCTTATTCTTAGCAGCCGGAAGCTTAATTCTATACTTAACACCTGCACGTGTTTTGGTATCTTCAGAACCGAATTCTACAAAGAAATCTTCGCCTTCCTTAACGATAACAGAATCGACAAAGTTCATTTGAGGAGAACCGATGAAGCCTGCAACGAAGAGGTTGCAAGGATATAAATATAGATTTTGAGGAGTATCAACCTGTTGGATAATACCGCTCTTCATAACAACGATACGAGAAGCCATTGTCATAGCTTCAGTCTGGTCATGGGTAACGTAAATAAAGGTTGTACCTAAGCGTTGATGTAACTTAGAAATTTCGGTACGCATTTGTGCACGAAGCTTAGCGTCCAAGTTGGAAAGCGGTTCGTCAAGTAAGAATACCTTAGGCTCACGAACGATAGCACGACCAAGAGCCACACGTTGACGCTGACCACCTGATAAAGCCTTAGGCTTACGCTCTAAAAGATGTTCAATATCAAGGATGCGAGCTGCTTCTTCAACACGGCGACGGATTTCTTCCTTTGGAGTTTTACGAAGCTTAAGACCGAAAGCCATATTGTCAAATACAGACATATGAGGATAAAGAGCATAGTTTTGGAAAACCATTGCGATGTCGCGATCCTTAGGAGCTACATCATTGATAAGGCGGTCGCCGATATAGATTTCACCTTCAGAAATTTCTTCAAGACCTGCAACCATACGGAGAGTTGTAGACTTACCGCAACCTGAAGGACCTACGAAAACGATAAATTCCTTATCCTTAATTTCGAGGTTGAAGTCAATAACTGCAGTTACGCCGCCTGGGTATCTTTTGTAAACATTACGTAGTGATAGACTTGCCATTTGGGGCCTCCTATAATATATAATTTTCTAACATTGATATTATATCAAATTACGAAAAAAATTACTATGCAAATTTCCGCCAATGTTACTGTTCACAATTTGTCTAATTTGACATTATTTATTAACAAGATGTAAAAATAAGCTTAATTTCATTGTCATTTAATAACCTGCACTCACCTTCACCGAGCTCGCTCGGTAATTTAAGTCCGCCAAGTGCAGTTCTTTTAAGTTCGTTTACGCCAAGTCCAACTGTACCAAACATACGCTTTATTTGGTGGTACTTGCCTTCACTTATTCTAATCTCGGCGCAAACTTTTGAAATAGGCTTTAATATCGCCTTTTTGCACAAGGTGCCGTCTGCCAAAGTGACACCCTTTTCAAAGGCTTCAATCATAGCTTCGTTTACTTCGCCGTCTAAAGTCACTTCGTAGGTTTTGTAAACATTTTTATTTGGAGCTATTGCTTTGTGAGCAAAATCACCGTCATCGGTAATAATTAAAAGTCCCGTTGTGTCCTTATCAAGTCTGCCTACAGGGAAAAGCCCTGCTCTGCGCCACTCCTGTGGCACTAAATCTACAACAGTTTTTCTGTTTTTATCGTTAGATGCCGAAAGCACACCTTTAGGCTTATTCATAAGGATATAAATGTACTCCTTATAGTCCATAGCTTGTCCCAAAAAGGCAACATTATCGCTAGTATCTATAATTAAAGAAAAATCCCTTTGTACTACACCGTTTACCGTTGCCTTACCCTGCTTTATGCCTATTCTTGCATCCTTACGCGAAACATTAAACTGATTTGCAATAATTTTATCAAGTCTTGCCTTTGCCACTTTCTTCCACCACCAATGCTTTCATACTGCCATCAAGGCTCATTTCGGATACATCTCCACCTATGAGTCTTCCTTTATATATCATTAAATTTACATTCTTTTCATTACCACAGCTATAAGTATAAACAACTACTTCTTTGCCTTTGTAATCGCGCAAATCGAAATTGGCAGATAATTGTAGCTTGTTATAGTTTTCATAAACCTTGCCAAATTCTTTTGGTATAGTTACTGTTTTCATTTTATATTCATCGCTCAAAATATCTATTTTCAAGCTTTTAATATACTCTACCCGCTCGGCGTTGGTGTTGAGCATTATACGCTCGGCTTTCACCGATAAAACCTGTGTAACTATTAAAAATACCGCAATTATAGCGCAAAGAATTAAAAATAATCTTTTTTTAGTAAGTGTAATATACATATAATAACCCCTTTGTATATTCTATTATACAAAGGGATTTTTTATTCTATAATACATACTGCATGCGCCGAAATACCCTCCAACGCCCCTGTAAAACCAAGACCCTCTTCGGTAGTTGCCTTTACGTTTACAAATGAAATATCTATACCGCAGTCATCTGCAATATTTTGGCGCATAACATCAATATAATTTGCCATTTTAGGCTTTTGAGCAATTATAGTAGCATCAATATTACCGATTTTATAGCCTTTTTCGCATAAAAGCGATACCGTTTTTCTAAGCAATAAACGGCTGTCTATACCTAAAAAGGCATTATCGTTATCGGGAAAATGCTTACCAATATCCCCAAGTGCTGCCGCACCTAAAAGCGCATCGCAAACAGCGTGCAATAGTACATCGGCATCAGAATGACCGAGTAGCCCCTTCTCGTAAGGAATTTCTACACCGCCTATTATACATTTTCTATTTTCTGCAAATTTATGGACATCGTATCCGTGACCTATTCTAACCATTACAATTCTCCAAAAAGCTTTCTGCCAGAATTAAATCTTCAGCTGTAGTAATTTTAATATTTTTATAGTCGCCTTCTACTGTGCCTGCCGAATATCCCTTGGCTTCCATAATAGAAAGGTCGTCAGTAAAGCGCGAAACATCGGTATCCTTTACAGCTTCAAGGTATTCCTTAACCTTTACCCCTTGCGGTGTTTGAACAGATACCAAATTTTCCCTTGGAACAGTTCTTAAAATACTGCCATCAGGACCTATTTCTTTTATTGTATCCTTAACCTTTACGGCACACCCGCAAGCTGAAAATCTTGAAAGCCCATCAATTACCGATTTTATAATATTATCACTTACAAGCGGTCGGGCACCATCATGAATAAGCACCTTTTCGGCATCCTTTGGTAGTCTTTCAAACCCTTTTAACACCGATTCCTGACGGCTGTTACCACCGCATACAATATCGGTAAGCTTTGAAAGCTCATACTTTTCGCAAATAAATTGTATTTTAAATAAATCTTCTGTTTTAACAACTAAAACTATGTTGGAAATAGCGTCCGAGCGTTCAAAAGCCAAAAGGGTTCTTATAATAACAGGCACACCGCCGATTTCATAAAGCTGCTTATTAACGCCCTTCATTCTAAGCGAAGAGCCTGCCGCCACAACTATTACAGGCACCTTTTCTTCGCTTTGGCAAACGGTATATTCGAGTTGTAACTCTGTTTTAATCATTTTTAATTACCTTTTTAAAGATTTCACTAAATATTATCGCTATAATAACACCCAAGGACCAACCGCAAATAACATCACTAAAATAATGAACATTAAAGTATATACGCGAAATTCCCATAATAATTGGGAAAACGCTTAAAACCGCAAATGTTATTACCTTTTGAAGCTTTGTGTGGCAGTAGGGCATTATACAAAATGCCAGCATTAAATAAATTGCCATATTGTTCATAGAATGTCCGCTTGGAAAACTAAAACTGCTAATCTCTAACAATTTTTCCAAAGGGCGTTCACGCGCTACAATGTTTTTTATAATGGTATTAAGCAATGCTGAAGTTATACCAACACAAGCTACAGGAATACCAACCCTTTTGCTTGTTATTGGCAGTAATACCAAAGCCGAAATTATAACAACATCAAGCAGTGTGTCGCCGAGTACGGTAAACGCGTAAAAGAACTCGCCAATTCGGCCTTCCGGGTTTATAGCCTTAGGCAACCACGCTTCAAAGCCGGATATTGTGCCTGAAAGACCTAAATAACAAGTTACCGAAAACACTACCGCCATTATAGCAATAACAATAATTTTCTTCTTCATGGATATACACCTATATCGCAAAATTGTGTTTGTTAATAAAACTGCCCAACTTCTCATTGAGAAGCTGGGCCGTGCTAATTTTTAAAGCATTATTCTTCGGTTTCTTCGCAGTCACAACCGCAACCACAGTCACAGCCTTCAAAATCAAACTCAAGATCAGTACCGCAGTTAGGGCAAACCATACCCTCTTCTTCGAGCATCTCTTCATCAAGATAAATTGTATCGTTGCAAGCAGGACACTCAATTTCATAAAGCTGATCATCACAATCGCAATCACAATCATCACAGTCGCAATCGTCATCATCGTCTTCATCATCTTCATAGATGAAGTTTTCAAGGTCAGCTAAATCTTCATCAACAGCATCGATTTGCTCCATAAGCTCATCGCAACCGTCTTCAATATCGCAAATTTCTTCGGTGATATCACCAAGTAAATCAATAATAGCTGCCAAAACCTTGCCTTCGGGCTTTGTTTCATCAAGATTCAAACCTTCAGCCAAGCCTTTGATATAAGCAATTTTTTCACAAATATCCATTAACTTTTCCTCCAAATTATACGCGTTCCATATATTCGCCGGTACGAGTATCAATTCTTACCATTTCGCCTTCATCAATAAAGAGCGGAACACGGATTTCTGCGCCGGTTTCCAAAGTAGCGGGTTTTGTAGCGTTTGTAGCAGTGTCACCCTTGAATCCGGGGTCAGTTTGTGTAACGGTAAGTTCAACAAATGTTGGGGGTTCTACACCGAAAACTTTACCCTTGTAAGATAAAACTTTGCAAACCATATTTTCTTTTACAAACTTGAAGTTATCGCCAAGCTCACTCTTGTTGATAGGTTCAAGCTCGTAGGTTTCTTGGTCCATAAAATAATAAAGGTCGCCATCGTTGTAGGAATATTCCATATCTTTTCTTTCAACAAAAGCGGTAGGGAACTTTGCTGTAGGGTTGTAGCTCTTTTCAATAACTGCGCCTGTAATAACATTCTTAGTTTTTGTTCTTACAAAAGCAGCACCCTTACCGGGTTTTACATGCTGGAATTCAACAACCTGAAGCACGTTTCCGTCTTCTTCAAATGTTACGCCGTTTCTAAAATCGCCTGCACTAATCATAATAATCCTCCAAATGTGCATATTTTCCTTAATATTATATAGCTTTTATGTTATTTTGTCAAGCAGATTATACTCCATAAGTAAGCATATACAATTTTGTTGAAAAGTAGTTGCAAAAATGATATTATATTTATAACATACGGCATAAAGGAGCTTTGTTATGGTACATATTGGTAACGATTGGGATAATATTTTAGCGGATGAATGGAAAAAACCGTATTATCTGACTTTACGCAATTTTTTAAAAGCGGAATACTCTTCACAAAAAATTTATCCTAAAATGGATAACATTTTTAACGCCTTAAAATATACATCCTTTGAAGACACCAAGGTTGTAATTATTGGGCAAGACCCATACCACGGCGAAGGTCAAGCTCACGGGCTTTGCTTTTCGGTGCAAAAGGGCGTTACACCGCCGCCGTCACTTAAAAATATTTTTAAGGAATTGCAAGCCGATATCGGCAAGCCTATACCATCTCACGGCGAGCTTACTGAATGGGCAAAGCAGGGCGTACTGCTGCTTAACAATGTACTAACCGTTCGCGAATCGCAGCCCACAAGCCACAAGGGTAAAGGGTGGGAAATTTTTACCGATAGAGTAATAAGCGAGCTAAATAAAAAGGAAACTCCTGTAGTATTTTTACTTTGGGGCGCCCACGCACAAAAAAAGGCAGAAATTATAACCAACCCTATACATTATAAATTGTCTTGCGTTCACCCAAGCCCCTTATCTGCAAGTCGCGGCTTTTTCGGATGCAAGCATTTTTCAAAAACTAACGCTTTATTAACCCAAAACGGACTTTCACCAATAGAATGGTAATATTAACAGTCGCATTATTAATTCTTGTGAGGTGCATAAATGAATAGTAAAATAATATCCGCACACGCTTTTTCTTCAAACAACAAATCTATGTTAGAAAAAGATACTAAATGTGGTTGTTTTTATTGCTTGAAAATATTTAATCCTTGTGAAATTTCAGAGTGGATACCTGACACCCAAGGTACAGCAATTTGTCCCTATTGCGGTGTTGATTCTATTATTGGAGAAAGTTCAAATTATCCCATAACAATAGAATTTTTAAAAGTAATGAAAAAATACTGGTTTTGAGTAACTTTTACATCTTGTGTGCTATGTAGCAAAATATATTTAAACGGATGTGTAGAGATTCTACACATCCGTTTCACTTTAAAAATTACCTTCAAATTCTGCCTTATCGCTTACAAAACTGAATTTTAGCTTTGTTGTGCCGCTCTCACCCGGCTCTAAGAATTTAAGCAAGCCCTTTTCGCGAGTAACGCTTCTGCCGTCAGCGTTGCAGTTACCTGGTTCAAGACCCATTACATAATCATTAACACCCATCATTTTCCATTGGGTAAAGCAGTCAAGGCCCTTTTTATCGTAAGCCATTACCATACCAACATTAAAGTCGGGGCTATAGATACCAACCTTTGCAGTACCGCCTTGCTCCTTAACATCGTAGTAATAGCAACGCTCCTGATACTGAACCTGTGGTTTTTCTGACAATAGTGCTGTATCCATATATTTTTCGGCGTGGTCATCGCGAGCCGACTGTGAATTAAACGGAATTTTTACAACACTGTTTTCAGTAAGAAGCGGATAACCCATATTGCAGTGGTAAAGCACCATATAGGGCGACTTACTGTCACCAATATTATTTACAGTATCGGTCATTTCAAAGCTGTTTTCGTTATAAGAGAAGCGGTAAACACGGCAAAGTTCGAGCTTTTTGCCAAAAATTATGCTGTCAATAAGCTTTAGCTTAATAGTGATTCCGTCCTTATCTTCATCCATAACACAAACGGTAGCAGGAATATGTGATACTGTGCCATGTAGTGGTAAAATCTCGCCGTCATCTTCACAAGGTGAGCCTACCTGAGTAAGACCGCAGGTAGTAATAAAGCCTGCAGTAAAGGATTTTAAAAAGCCTAAGCCTTCCTTATCATAATAATCGGGAGCAACATAACCGCAGGGAGAGAAAAAGCCCATATTTTTACCGTCAACCGCAATACGCGAAACATCGCCTGCGCGGTCAACCGAAATCCAAGCTTCAAGACCCTTTCCGTTACGAACATAAATAAAATGCATTCCGTCGCCCTTGCCGTCCTGCAATATGTAGCGTTCGGCACCGCGGATTTGCAAAGAATTACCAACGTAGTTATTCATAAATTCCACCTCGTAGTATTTATTAAATCAAGTATAACACACTTTTTTAGAAAAACAAACCCGATTTTGAAAATCACAAAAATTTACTAAAACACCACACATTTTTATTAATTAACACATTTACATTCAAAAATTTCTTTGATATAATTATACTTGATATTCACATAGGGAGAATAATATGCAAAAATCCACATTGTTTAAAGGCTACATTTATACAATATTAAGTGCTGTTATTTACGGCTGTATGCCGCTTATGGCAACGAATATATATGCTAGCGGTGTTAATTCAATATCGCTTGTGTTTTTTCGCAATCTTTTTGCAATACCGCTCGTTGCGTTATTGGCTTTCAGACAGAATAAATCCATTGCTATACCCAAAAAAGCCATTCCGCAAATAGTAGTTATTGCCATTATTGGTTGTTGCGTAACACCTGTTTTGCTTTTAAGCTCTTATAACTATATGGCTTCAAGCGTGGCTACCGTTTTTCACTTTATATACCCTGCTGTTGTAGTGCTTATTGGCATTTTATTTATGAAGCAAAAGGTTAGCCTTAAAACAATTTTGTGCGTTTTACTTTGCGTATGCGGTCTTTGCCTATTCTATACCCCGGGTGAACCGCTATCTCTTAAAGGCAGCGCACTTGCAATTATTTCGGGTATAACCTGTGCGATTTACATTTGCTTACTTTCGGTTTTTAAATATAAAGATATGCCAATTTTCTTATTCACCTTTTATGTTATAGTTATAAGCAGTATTGTTTTGTTTTTCTTCTGCATTATTACAAACTCTCTAACTATACCCAAAAACCTATTAAGCTGGTTGCTTTGTATTTTGTTTGCAAACTTAATTACCGCGGGCGCGGTTGTGCTATTGCAAGCAGGTACATTTATAATAGGCGGCGAACGCGCTTCTATTTTAAGCACACTTGAACCAATAACCAGCATTATTCTTGGCTTACTTTTCTTAGGCGAAAGTATAACAATTGTTACCGCTTTCGGCGCATTGCTTGTAATCCTTGCAAGTATACTTATTGCTGTTTTTGATGCTAAAAAATCATAACTTCGGGAGTCTAATCATGAGAAACACCTACGACTTTACAAAAGAACTTATTCAAACCGTAAAACCATCCTTTGCATATGACGGTAACCTTGCAGATTGGCAACCCAAAGCCAAACAAAAATTACGTGACCTTTTAGGAATGGACAAGTTTACTTTATGCGATTTGGACCTTCAAATAGAGTTTGAAGAACAGCACAAAGACTTCAAAGAAATACGATTTACCTTCCAAAGTGAAAAAGGCTACCGTGTACCCTGTCACCTTTTGTTGCCTATTGGTATCGAAAATCCCCCTGTTATCGTTTGTATGCAAGGTCATTCTATGGGTATGCACGTTTCTCTCGCGCGTCCAAAATTCCCCTGTGATAAGGAAGACATTGAAACAGGCGACCGCGATTACTGTATCCGCGCCGTAAAGGAAGGCTTTGCTGCTGTGGCACTTGAAATGCGCAACTTTGGTGAAGTAAGCCATAATAATTACGAACCGCAATGCTATGAATCTGCCGTAACCAATATGCTTATGGGAAGAACCACAATAGGCGAACGTGTGTGGGATTTCGGACGTTTAATTGATGTATTGGAAAACCACTTTGCCGATAAGGTTGATTTAGAAAATATTTGCTGTATGGGCAACTCGGGCGGTGGCACCGCAACAGCTTATATTGCCGCTTTAGAAGACCGCTTAAAGCTTGCTATGCCTTCTTGCGCTATGTGTACATATAAAGACTCTATCGGCGCTATGTACCACTGCGCTTGCAACTACATCCCCAATATTGCTACAATTTTTGATATGGGCGACCTTTTTGCAATGGCTTATCCTAAATATTATATTCAGGTTAACGGCATTACCGATGACATTTTCCCGATAGAAGGCGCTAAAAAGGTATTCCTTGACGGCAAAAAGGCTTATGAAGACAATGGTGACGCAGATAAATGCGCTCACGTCATAGGTCACGAAGGCCACCGTTTCTACGCCGATAACGCTTGGCCTATCGTTCATAAGATGTTGGGTAAATAATTATAAAATATAAAGGAGAGTTTTTACTCTCCTTTTTTTATTTACACCACGCTTCAAACTTCATAATATCTTCTTCAAGCTCTATTTTGATATTATTAATTCCGCCTTCAATAAAGTTTATATCAAAGCCTAAATTATACATAAGCATTGTGCAGTTAGACTCAGTCAAAATATGCCCCGAGCTTTTTACCATATCAAAAACCTCGGTAAGAATTGAAAAATAATGCGCTTCGGGGGACTGTAGTGCTATAATTTTTTCGCGCTCCAAGTATTCAGGATAATCGCCCGATAAATCAAACTGAACATAATCGTTCATACGGTGGCAAATAGTAGCGCTTTTCTTTTCGCTGCACGCAAGCAATAATTTTGATATTGTTTCGGTAGTAACCATTGGGCGTGTGGCTTCTTGAACTATAAGCACATCGTTCGAAAAATACCGGTTTTTTAAATATTCAATAGCATTAGAAAGCGAAGCCGCACCGCTGTTACCTGCAGGGATAAGCCCCTTTAGCTTTGTTATACCAAACTGCTCGGCATAAGCCTTTACAATATCTTCCCAACCGCGAAGACACACTACATATATATCATCTACCGACGGATGAAGCTGATATGCTTGCATACAGTAAACTATAATAGGCTTGCCGTTTACATCTATAAATTGGTTAGGTATATTACGGCTGTTTCTACCCGTTTTACCGCCCGCCAAAATAACCACCGCAGTTTTATTTTTCTTTTTTGTATAAACATCCTGCGGAAGTGGCTGCGCAATATTTTGCTTAGCATAACCGAAAATTAGCGATTCTACCGTAGTGTCAAGCACACTTGCAAACTTTTCAAGCTTTTTTTGGGAAACATCGTTTTCGCCCGACTCTATCTTGGCAATAGTTGAACGGGTTTTATATCCCATTGCATCGGCAAGTTCCTGCTGTGACATACGAAGCTCGAAACGTCTTTTTTTAATGTTAGCACCTACTGACAAAAAATCACCTCAAAAAATCGTTTTTATATCCATTTTAACCATATCGTGTTTATTATAAATCAACACAAAGTGATTTTCAAGTCCAAATATTAATTTTTTCGTAAATTTATTGACTTTTTTGGTGATTTAAAATATAATGTTCGTGTTGCAAATAAACAATTTTTTAATTTTTGAAAGGAGTACAGTTATGAAAGCTGTCATTTTCAACTCAGGTCTTGGTAACCGCATGGGCGAGTTCACCAAAAACAATCACAAATCTATGGCTCAACTCAAAAACGGTGAAACAATTTTCCACCGTCAGATTCGTCTTCTCGCTGCAGAAGGTATTAAGGACTTTATCATCACCACAGGTCCTTTCGAAGATCAGTTAAAGGCTACTGCTGCTGATTTCCCCGAGCTTAACTTCTCTTTTGTTCGTAACGACATTTACGACAAGACCAATTACATCTATTCTATGTACTTAGCTCGCGACCTTATGGATGATGATCTTCTCTTCTTCCATGGCGACTTAGTTTTCAACCGCAAGCTTTTACACGATGTGCTCACTTGCGAAGAAAAGAACACCGCTACCGTAAACTTTAAGAAAGCTCTTCCTGAAAAGGACTTCAAGGGCAGAGTTAAAGACGGTAAGGTTGTAGAAGTATCTATCAAAATCTTTGATGAAGATTGCTTCGCATTCCAGCCTTTCTACAAAATGGAAAAAGCTACTGCTTCTGCTTGGATTGGCAAGGTTGTAGAATTCATTCACAAGGGCGAAGACAAGTGCTATGCTGAAAACGCACTTAATGAAATCTTCCCTGCTCTTAATGTTCGTGCTTTCTCTTATGAAGATTACTACATCGATGAAATCGACAATCTCGACGATCACGCTCGCGTTACTGCAGAAATTCTCCCCTTCGACGAAGCAGATGCTAAAATCTTTGGCTAATAATTTAATTTAACAATTTAATAATTAGGAGATTAAAAATGGAAAAATTTACGTATGGTTATGACAGCGTACAGTTTAAAAAGTTTAAAAAGTACGCTTGGCTTATGCTTTTAAGCTTCGGCTTTACTTACTTGTACTTCTACAACGGCCGTCAAAACATCAACCTTGTAATGGATCTTATGAAGGAACACTTCGCTTCTGACCTTGGTACTATCGGCGTTGTTTCTTCCGCTCTTTTCTGGTGCTATGCATTCGGTCAGTTAGTTAGTGGACGCTTAGGCTCATACTTCGGCTACAAAAAGCTTATGATATTCGGCGTTGTAGCTTCCGCTATTCTTAACGTAGCAATTTCGTTTATGAACAACCTTGTTGTTATCGCAATCCTTTGGGGCGCAAACGGTTTCTGCCAAGCAATGGTTTGGGCAAACGGTGTTGGCGTTCTCAACAAATGGTGGCCTAAAGAAAAGCGTGGTTTCGCTTCAGGTCTTGCAACCTCCTTCTCGGGTGTTGCACAGGTTGTTACCTACTTAACAATCAACCTTTGCCTTGCTCTCAATCCTGAATGGGGTTGGCGCGCAGGTTTCCGTTTCCCCATGATTCCTATGGTATTAATCCTTATCGCTTTCATCGCTTTCTTCAAAGAAAAGCCAGAAGATGTTGGAATCCCTGCTTTTGAAGAAGCAGATAAGGGTCTTGAAGAAAAGGATGCTGCTTTGGCAGAAGAAATCTCTAAAAAAGGCTTCTTCTATCCTTATAAGCTTCTCTTCAGCGAACCTAAGGTTATCATTTTCTGCTTGATTTCGGCTATTGCAGGTATTGGTCGTTACGGTCTTCTTACCTGGGTTCCCACCTACTTTATGGATGAGATGAACCTTTCAGTTAAAGACGGTATCTTCTCTTCTATTCTTCTTCCTATCGGTCAGGCTTGCGCAATGTTCGTATTCCCCTTCATCACCGATAAGATTTTCAAAGGCAAACGTGAACCAATGCTCATCTTAGCTGCAGTTGTTGCTTGTGCAGGTCTTGTATGCTTCCCATTCTTCAAAACACAGGCTCCTGCAACAATTATGTTGTTCGTAGTTGGCGTATTCTCAATGGTAACAGGTGTTATCTGGGCTATCGCAGGTGATATGGGTGGCCGCGCACTTTCATCTACCGTTGTTGGTGTTCTTGACTGGGCTGTATATATGGGTGCTGCTATTCAGGCTTCTGTATTCGGCTTTGTTCAACAAAAATTCGGTTGGAATGCAATCTTTATCACTATCGGTTGCCTCTACATCGTATTACTTGTATTAACACTTTGCGCTCGCAAGATGAAGATGAAGAAACTTTAATCTTTATTGATTTCAAAACAGCTCGACTTCGGTCGGGCTGTTTTTTATTACGAATTCCGAATTAAACTTTGTTTATTCCTTGACAAAGTATTGCATATATTATAAAATAAAAAGTAAAGAATTTTTTATATTTTAAGGAGAATATTATGGCTATTTTAGTTACCGGCGGCGCAGGCTACATAGGCAGTCACACCTGTATTGAAATGCAAAAAGCAGGGTATGATGTTATTGTTATTGATAACCTTGATAACTCTAGCAGCGAAGCCTTGAAAAGAGTAGAAAAAATTACAGGTAAAGCAATTAAGTTTTACCAAGAAGATGTAAGAAACAAGGAAGTATTACGCAAAATATTCAGCGAAAACAGTATTGAAGCTGTTATTCATTTTGCAGGTCTTAAGGCTGTTGGCGAATCGGTAAGAGAGCCTATTATGTATTATGATAATAACCTTATAAGCACCCTTGTTTTGCTTGAGGTTATGAACGAGTTTAATGTAAAGAAGATAGTTTTCTCTTCTTCTGCTACAGTTTACGGTGTTGCTACCGAAATGCCTTTGGTAGAAGGTATGCCTTTAGGCGCAATTAACCCCTACGGCAGAACAAAATATTTTATTGAAGAAATGCTACGTGACCTTTATGTTGCAGATAAGGATTGGTGTATAGCACTTCTTCGTTACTTTAACCCCATTGGCGCTCACGAAAGCGGCACCATTGGTGAAGACCCCAAGGGTATTCCTAACAACCTAATGCCTTATATCGCACAAGTAGCTGTTGGCAAACTTGAAAAGCTACATGTTTTCGGTAACGACTATAAAACTGTTGACGGCACAGGCGTGCGCGACTATATCCATGTAGTAGACCTTGCAGACGGTCACGTTAAAGCAGTAAATTGGGCGCTTAATAACAAGGGTTGTGAAGCCTTTAACTTGGGAACAGGTAACGGCACAAGCGTTTTACAACTTCGTGAAGCCTTTGTGAAAGCCAGCGGTATTGATATACCCTATGTTATCGACCCGCGCCGCCCAGGTGACCCTGATGAAGTTTACGCTAACGCTGATAAAGCACGCGAAGTACTTGGTTGGGAAGCAAAGTTCGGCATAGATGAAATGTGCCGCGATACTTGGAATTGGCAAAAGAAAGGAGCGGATTTTTGGACGCACATAGGACGTAATAGTATCCACTCTTAAA
>JAZSCF010000123.1:0-21713 GCA_045602785.1 Acutalibacteraceae bacterium | reverse complement strand
ACTTATAATACAAATGTAGGGGTCGATGACTACATCGACCCGCTTAAATACGGGCGGATGTGGGCATCCGCCCCTACAATTATTTTAATTATTTGTCGTTAAGTGCTGCAATACCGGGAAGCTCTGTACCTTCAAGGAATTCAAGAGAAGCGCCGCCACCGGTAGAGATGTGGGTCATCTTATCGCCGTAGCCTAAGTTGTTAACAGCAGCAGCAGAGTCACCACCGCCGATAACTGTAACAGCATCGGTTTCAGCTAAAGCTTTAGCAACAGCTAAAGTACCTGCAGCTAAGGTTGGGTTTTCGAATACACCCATAGGTCCGTTCCAAACAACAGTCTTAGCAGTCTTAACTTCGTTAGCAAAGAGTTCAGAACTCTTAGGACCAATGTCAACGCCTTCTTTACCTGCGGGAATCTTATCAGCGTCAACAAATTCAACATCAACAGGAGCGTCGATTGGGTTGGGGAATTCGTTAATAACAGTGCAGTCGATAGGGAGAAGAATCTTAACGCCCTTTTCTTCTGCTTTCTTCATCATATCATTGCAGTAGTTAATCTTAGTTTCATCAACTAATGAATTACCTACGCCATAGCCCTTAGCAGCTAAGAAGGTGTAAGCCATACCACCGCCGATAATAAGAGTATCAGCTTTGGTTAGAAGATTTTCAATTACAGGGAGCTTACTGTCAACCTTTGCACCGCCTAAAATGCAAACAAAGGGGCGAGCAGGGTCTTCAACAGCGTTGCCTAAATATTTAAGTTCTTTACCGATAAGGTAGCCTGCAACAGCTTCCTTAACATAGGATACAACACCTACTGTAGAGCAGTGTGCTCTGTGAGCGGTACCAAAAGCATCGTTTACAAAGATATCAGCTAAAGAACCAAGCTCTTGTGAGAAAGCTTCGCCGTTTTTGGTTTCTTCTGCACGGTAACGGGTGTTCTGTAAAAGAACAACATCGCCGTCGTTCATAGCGTCAACAGCCTTTTTAGCATTTTCGCCTACAACATTATCATCAGCAGCGAAAACAACCTCTTTACCAAGCTTTTCAGAGAGAGCCTTAGCTACAGGAGCTAAAGAAAGCTCAGGCTTGGGTTCACCCTTCGGCTTGCCAAGGTGAGAGCAAAGAATAACCTTGCCACCGTCAGCAATTAATTTTTGAATGGTGGGGAGTGCAGCATTGATACGGTTTTCATCGGTGATAACGCCGTTTTTAAGCGGAACGTTAAAATCACAACGAACAAGTACCTTTTGGCCTTTTACATTGATGTCATCAACAGTCTTTTTGTTAAGAGCGTTCATTACAAACTTCCTTCCTGAAATTGTTAATTTTTTTACAAATACTATTTTATCACAAATTTAATATTTTTCAACAGTATTTTGAAAAATAATTTTAGAAAAATTAAATTTCTTCCCACTTATAATTATGCAATTGTCCCAAATTTTGAAGTTTTGGGTAATCCCATTGCCTTAAAGCTTCGTAAACCGCTATCGCAACCGAGTTTGAAAGGTTAAGACTACGTATTTCACCCTGCATAGGAATACGCACGCAATGATCGGGATTTTTGATAAGCAATTCCTCGGGTAAGCCTTTGGTTTCTTTGCCGAAAAGTAAGTAGCAGTTATCGGGGTATTCTACATCGCTGTGGGTGTGTCTGCCCTTGGTTGTGAAGTAAAAAAATTCACCTTGGTTCTTCTCGAAAAATTCATTTATATTTTTGTAGTAGGTAATATCAAGATATTGCCAATAGTCAAGCCCCGCACGCTTAAGCTTTTTGTCATCAATCTTAAAGCCCATAGGTCCTACAAGGTGAAGTCTTGCGCCTGTTGCGGCACAGGTGCGAGCTACATTACCCGTATTTTGCGGAATTTCGCGTTCAACCATAACTATGTTTAATTTTGCCATTTTTTATCACCGCTAACTATTATATATCTAACAATTTACTCTTGTCAAGTAAGATAATTAGTAGTATAATATTAGATAATATATTTTTTGGAGTATGGTTATGAAGATTAATTATGATGTAATTCAAAAGGTTAGAGCTTATGAAGAAAAATGGGGTATTAACTATATAAAACCCGATGGAAAGCTTTACAAATATGTAATGGTGCTTTATGTCTTGGCGCTGATATTTACAACCGTTATGAATGTGTTTTTTGCATTAGGCGTTTCAATGAGTGAAACGTTACTTTCTTCTATGAAAACACCCCTTTATATTGTTCTTATTTTTATTGTGGTACATATTGCGGCTATAATTCTTACAAAGTTTAAAAACAGTATTGTAGCGCCAATTTGCTCTTTCGTTATAAATGCGGCGGCTTGCGTTACTTTAATATTCACCTTTGCACCGCTTATGGAAGATGTTGTTGGCGGATATAAGGTTTCATTTTATTGGCGCCATTTTGCACCGCTTTGCATACTTTTAATTGTTAATTTTATAGT
This sequence comes from Acutalibacteraceae bacterium, assembly GCA_045602785.1. Taxonomy (GTDB): domain Bacteria; phylum Bacillota; class Clostridia; order Oscillospirales; family Acutalibacteraceae; genus UBA737. The sequence continues at coordinate 19,272 of JAZSCF010000123.1, read as the reverse complement.
TAATTTTATTGCTTTAAGGACTAATATTATAATTTGCAAAACCTATAAGAAAATTACCGATAATACCTATAGCGGCAGTCAAATTATTGTCGATGATGACAACGTTGAGCAGTAAAAATGAAGCGCGAATTAAGTGTTATAGCTAATATTAAAACCGATTTTCCTACAAAGTTTGGAATACCGCGCCAAAGCGGACTAATAGATACTACTGCTAAAATAATCTTTAGGCCTGAGTTTCGCGATGACAGTGCGTTAAGGGGACTTGAAGAATTTTCACATCTTTGGCTTATTTGGGATTTTTCAGAAGTTAAAGGGGACGGGTGGTCACCAACAGTTCGCCCACCGCGGCTTGGCGGTAATAAAAGGGTAGGGGTGTTTGCAACCCGTTCACCCAACCGACCCAACCCCTTAGGTCTTTCAAGCGTTAAAATTGAAAAAATCTACCGCGACGGTGAAAACGGTACTGTAATTTTGGTTTCGGGTGCAGATTTGCTTGACGGCACACCCATTTACGATATTAAGCCATATTTAAGCTTTACCGACAGTCACCCAGATGCTGTAGGCGGTTTTGCAGACAGCGTTTTTGGTGACAGTTTAACAGTTAAAATACCACCGCATCTAAAGTCTTTAATAGACCCAAAAGATACCGATAACATAACAAAAATTTTAAGCGGCGACCCACGCCCGCATTATCATAACGATGACCGAGTTTATGCCTTCGAATATTCAAAGTATCATATTGAATTTAAGGTGGAAGGCAGTACACTTACGGTTATCGATTTAGTAGTTTAAAGGATGGAGAAAATGTATAAAATTTTAAGCAAAAAGGTACTTAATCCTACCGTTACACAAATGGATATTGAAGCTCCGCTTGTAGCGAATAAAGCACAGGCAGGGCAGTTTATTATTTTGCGTGTTGATACTGACGGCGAGCGTATACCGCTAACTGTTGCAAGCACTAATAAAGAAAACGGTAGTGTTCGCATAATTTTTCAAATTGTAGGCGCTACAACCTTTAAATTAAACCAAAAACAAGAAGGCGACTATATTTCCGATTTTGTTGGTCCTTTAGGTAGACCTACTAATACCGAAGGTATTAAACGCGCTTGTGTTATAGGCGGCGGTGTGGGTTGCGCTATTGCTTTGCCTGTTGTTAAAAAGCTTAAGGAACAAGGCTGTGTAGTTGATTCGATAATTGGCTTTAGAAATAAGGATTTAGTTATTTTAGAAGATGAGTTTAAGGCTTATTCTTCTAACCTTACTATAATGACAGATGATGGCTCTTACGGACAAAAAGGTCTTGTGACTGAGCCGTTGAAGGCTACACTCGAAAACGGTACCGAATATGATGAGATTTTCGCCATTGGTCCGCTTGTTATGATGAAGTTTGTTGTGGCTACTGCAAAACCGTTTGGCGTAAAAACTACTGTTTCTATGAACCCTGTTATGATTGACGGTACAGGTATGTGCGGCGGTTGTAGACTTACAGTTGGTGGAGAGACTAAGTTCGCTTGTGTTGACGGACCCGAGTTTGACGGTTATTTAGTGGATTTTGATGAAGCCATAAGCCGTAGTTCTGCTTACCGCGATTTTGAGCGCCACGCCTACGATAAAGAGTGTAATTTATTTAAAAAGGAAGTGAAGTAATGCCTGCAAATATGTCGCTAAAAAGAAACGAAATGCCTACACAGGATGCAGGTATTCGCGCTACTAACTTTAACGAGGTTGCTTTAGGCTATAGCGAAGAAACCGCTATTAACGAAGCGCTTCGTTGCCTTGAATGTAAAAATATGCCATGTGTACAGGGTTGCCCTGTTAGTATACATATTCCCGAATTTATTGCAAAAATCAAAACAGGCGATTTTGAGGGCGCTTATGATGTTATTTCAAAATCTTCAAGTCTTCCTGCAGTTTGCGGTAGAGTATGCCCCCAAGAAACCCAATGTGAAGCGAAATGCGTAAGAGGTATAAAGGGTGAGAGCGTAGGTATAGGCAGACTCGAACGCTTTGTTGCTGATTGGCATAATGCTCACTCGGTAGAAAAGGTGCAAAAGCCTCAAGGTAACGGTCATAAGGTGGCAGTTGTTGGTTCAGGTCCTTCGGGACTTACCTGTGCGGGTGATTTAGCAAAAAAAGGTTACGAAGTAACTGTGTACGAAGCACTTCACTTAGCAGGTGGTGTGTTGGTTTACGGCATACCCGAATTCCGCTTGCCTAAAGCAGTTGTACAAAAAGAAGTAGATACATTAAAGGCTTTAGGTGTAAAAATAGAAACCAATGTTGTAATTGGTAAAACTATAACTATTGATGAGCTTTTTGAAAACGGTTTTGAAGCGGTATTTATTGGCTCAGGCGCAGGGCTTCCGCGCTTTATGGGTATTAAGGGTGAAGCACTTTGCGGTGTTTATTCCGCTAATGAATTTTTAACCCGTAATAACCTTATGAAATCTTACAAAAAAGATACTGCAACCCCTATTATGCAAACTAAAAACACAGTTGTTGTAGGTGGTGGTAATGTTGCTATGGATGCGGCAAGAACCGCAAAAAGACTTGGCGCAGATGTTACTGTAGTTTACCGCCGTACCGAAAACGAATTACCTGCTCGCCGTGAAGAAGTAGAGCACGCAATGGAAGAAGGAATAAAGTTTAAATTCCTTACAAATCCTATTGAAATAAAGGAAAAGGACGGTTGGGTAGACGGTATAGTTTGTGAAAGAATGGAGCTTTCCGAACCTGACGAATCGGGCAGAGCGCGCCCTGTACGAGTACCCGATAGCGCTTTTACGGTTGATGCCGACTGCGTAATAATGTCTATAGGCACTTCACCTAATCCGCTTATTAAATCTACAACCGATGGGTTGGAAGTTAATAAATGGGGCGGAATAGTAGTAAACGAAGACGGTCTTACTTCAAGAACAGGTATATACGCCGGCGGTGACGCCGTAACAGGTGCCGCTACAGTAATACTTGCAATGGGTGCAGGTAAAACCGCCGCAAAGGCGATTGATGAATACATAATTGGTTAATGCGGAATGCGTAATGCGTAATGCGTAATTGATTTTAAAAAAGTTCTCTTGTTATACAAAAAGATTTCTCGCATTCGCTCGAAATGACAACGGGCGATTGTTAATCGCCCCTACAATATATCAATTAAATTCTACAAAACATTTATATCCGTGCCGAAGGCACACATTAACTCTTCACTTTTCACTATTAACCAAAAAACAGGATGGATTAAAAATCCATCCTGTTTTTATATGCTATATTACCTTACTTAAGAAATCTTTAAGTCTTGGGCTTTGTGGATTTCCGAACACTTCTTCCGGAGTGCCTTCTTCCATAATAATACCCTCATCAATAAATATAATTCTATCTGCAACTTCACGCGCGAAGCCCATTTCATGTGTTACAACCGCCATTGTCATACCTTCTTGTGCTAATGACTTCATAACTTCAAGTACTTCGCCAACCATTTCGGGATCAAGTGCACTTGTAGGCTCGTCAAAAAGCATAACCTCGGGCTGCATACATAAAGCACGAACTATGGCAACACGTTGCTTTTGTCCGCCCGAAAGCTGAGATGGGTAAGAGCTTGCTCTATCCGCAAGACCAACACGCTCTAAAAGTTTTATGGCGCGTTCTTCAGCTTCTTCTTTAGAAAGACCTAAAAGTTTAATGGGAGCCATTGTCATATTGTTTAGCACTGTCATATGGGGGAAGAGATTAAACTGTTGGAAAACCATTCCCATTTTTTGACGGTGAATATTAATATTAGTTTTAGGATCGGTAATATCGGTACCGTCAAATATAATTTGACCGCCTGTTGGCTCTTCTAAAAGGTTAAGGCAACGCAAAAATGTAGATTTACCTGAACCCGAAGCGCCGATAATACAAACAACTTCGCCTTTTTTAATTTCGGTGTCAATGCCGGTTAAAACTTCAATTTCGCCGAAACTCTTTTTAAGGCCTTTTACTTCAATCAAAGTTTCATTAGTGGTCACTCTTACGCAGCCTCCTTTCAAGCATATTAAGGAAGTATGTAAATATCATTACAAGTACTAAATAAATTGCAGCTAATACAAGATAAGGAACAAATGCATCATAGTTATCGGCAACGATAGCACGTGCAGCTCTTGTTAAATCGAAAACGGTAATAAAGCCTGCAACCGATGTTTCTTTTATCATTACAATAAATTCGTTACCTAAAGCGGGTAAGATGTTCTTAACAGCTTGGGGAAGAATGATTTTTGTCATTGTGGTGCCGTATGTAAGACCTAAAGAACGACCGGCTTCCATTTGACCTTTATCTATTGATAATATACCCGAACGGATAATCTCAGCAACATAAGCACTACTGTTAATACCGAAAACAAGAATTGCAATAACTAGTGCTCTGTATTCAAAGTCACGCCATGTGGTTGCAAAAATACCGAAATAGAAAAGAAGTAATTGTACCATAATAGGCGTACCGCGAATAATAGTAATGTAAACAGAAGCAAATCCGTTTAAGATTTTTGTAAATATATTTTTGTGGGGAATAACCTTACAAACTGCAAGCAATATACCCAAAAGCACACCAATCATTACTGCAATAATAGAAATGATAAGGGTGTATTTTAAACCATCAAGAAGAAGGAGATAAGCTTCGCCTTCTATAAAGATTCTATGGAATCTTTCAAAAAAATTGTCAAACAATAAATCACAGCCTTTCATAACGAAAAGCATCGCCTTTTACGACGATGCTTTGTCGGGGAATATTATTTTAAATCATATTTGTCGTAAAGCTTTTGAACTTCGCCTGCATCGATAAGTTCTTGGATAGCTTTGTCGATGCTGTCCTTAAGCTCGGTGTTATCCTTTTGAATAGCAATAGCGTAATCTTCAACAGTTAAAGCAACATCAATAACCTTAGCAACATCAGCATTCTTAGCAGCTGCTTCTTTAGCAACAGGACCATCCATAATGATAGCGTCTAAGTTGCCGTTCTTAAGGTCGCTGATAGCAAGACTTATATTTTCATAAATTTTAACATCAGCATCCTTGATTCCGGGGAAGTTCCAGTCAGCATTACCTTCGGCATAGCTTTGACCAGTGTAACCTGAGCAAGCACCGATTTTTTTGCCTTCGAGCTGTTTGTCAAGCTCTTCCTTGGTGGTGCCTGTGAAGGTTTCGTCATCAGCAGCTACGATAAGTAATTGAGCGGTATTGTAGTAAGCCTTTGAGAAGTCAACCGACTTAGCACGCTTAGCGTTAACAGTAAGACCTGAAAGACCAATATCGCAAGAACCGCTTGCAACAGCAGCGATAACGCCATCGAATTCCATATTATCAAATTCGATTTTGTAGCCAATCTTTTCAGCAATAGCATTGATTAAATCAACGTCGAAGCCAACATAATTGCCGTCAGCATCAAGACTTTCGAAAGGCTCGAACTCAGCGTTTGTAGCAACCTTTAATACTTTTTCATCTGTTTTTTCGGAACCGCAACCTGCAAAGCTAAAAAGCATAACAAGAGCAAGCACCAAAGCTAATAATTTTTTCATTTGGAAACACTCCTTAAATAATTTATGAAGTGAGTATATCATACCCAATTTCATTTGTCAAGCATTTTTTGCATATTTTTTTAAAATATTCAAAAAATATTGCAAAATCATTTATTATTAATGCATATATGCAAAAATATTCATAAAATATGCAAAAGCAGTCTAAAAAAGACTGCTTTTTATAAAAAATTATCAATTAGTCGTTAATTTCGGGGTTAGTAGCGTTTTCATAAATAGCTTCAATTTCTTTTGAAGGCTTTTTATCAAGAAGAGTAAATACAACAGTACAAATAGCGCCAATAATGAAACCTGGAACAATTTCGTAAATTTTTGTATCGCATACAATAGGTGTAGTAACTGTACTTGTAAAGAGTACAAGCCAAGCAATATCTGCAACGGCACCGCCTATAATACCTGCGATAGCGCCCTTGTAGGTAAGGCGCTTCCAGAAAAGCGAAAGAATAACAACCGGGCCAAAAGCAGAACCAAAAAGTCCCCAAGCGTTTTCAACCATAGCCATAATATTAGAAGCCCAAGAGTTTGATTTACCAAGTCCGCTTGCTGCGATAAACAAAGCAATTATTGTTACGCAGAAAACGATTATACGGCCAACCCATAAAAGCTCTTTGTCGTTAGCTTTATTTTTTCTGAAAATGGGGTTGTAAAGGTCGCTTGTAAAGGAAGAAGATGCAACTAATAGTTGACTGTCAGCAGTGGACATAGCAGCTGCAATAATTGCTGAAAGCATTAAGCCTGCAATAAATGGCGGGAAGATATCAAGCGCAACTTCAATGAATATACGGCTTTGTGAGCCTGTAGGTAAAAGTGCTGCGGCAAGAGAATTTGTGCCATTTAATAAATATGTACGACCAAGCCAAGCTATCATAATAGTAGCACCAAGGGTTAAAATTAACCAAGTAATAGCAACTGTTGATGATTTTTTTACAAGCTTGGAGTTTTTAATAGCCATAAAGCGTACTAAAATATGTGGCATACCAAAGTAACCAAGACCCCAACCAAGACCTGAGATTATATCGGTCCAGCTTGCTGAGAAAGGATTGCTGCCAAATTCGGTAATGCCTTCTGCAAATGCGCCTGCAAAGCTTGAGTCAAATTTACCGATAAGCAACATAATAAATGGAGTAGAAACTAAAGCTACAAGCATAAGCAAGCCTTGGAAAAAGTCGGTCCAGCAAACAGCCTTATATCCACCTAAGAAGGTATATATAAGAACTAAAACTGCAAAAATAACCATTGCTGCAAGCTTGCGTGTTTCAAACCAAGGGATAACGGTTGCAAAAACTTCAGCGCCTGCATTAAATGCCGAAGCAACATATACAGTAAAGCTAATTAAAAAGATTATAGCGCAAACAACCTTAAGCGCGGGGTTAGAGGTTGCGAAACGGTTTGTTAAGTATTGTGGTAGGGTAATAGAGTCGTTAGCGGCTTGTGAAAAGCGGCGCAAACGACGTGCAACAAAAATCCAGTTTGCAATTGTGCCCAGCGCCAAGCCGATGCCTATCCAAACCTTGCCAAGACCAAAGGCAATAATACTACCGGGGAAGCCCATTAAGAGCCAACCACTCATATCAGAAGCCTGTGCACTTAAAGCGGTAACCCAAGGACCCATGCTTCTGCCACCCAAGAAATATTCTTTTTCACCGCCGTTTTTTGATTTAAAGAAGAAAAATATACCAATAATCAAAATTACGACAAAATAGAGTACGAATGCTAATGTCATATTTTACATCCTTTCAAGAAATAATTTCTACCATTGTAACACATTTCCTGAAAAATAGCAACAATTTATTACTTTAAAGTCAAAAAATACTGTGCATAGTAAATTTTGTGTCTTCCATAATTTGATGAATAAGCACTTTTACATTGTCAGCGTATTCGTAAAAAAGGTCATTCTTAGGAATTTTTGCATAAACATTCATAAGCGAAATTGCGGTTTCAATATCGTCAATTCTATCGTGATTTACAAAAACTGAGAGTAGCGGTTCTTTTTTATTCCAAAAAGTTTCTAGCTCGCCTGCATTCTTTTCGGCTGTTTCTTTTTCGGTATAAACTTGCACCGCATTTTCAACCATATTACTTGCTGTGTTACAACTATCGGTAATATAAAAAAGGCTTGTTAAATAGGTAGCTATAACTAATATAAAAAGCACAGCCGCAATAATTAATCTTTTCATATATTACTGCCTTTCTTTACAATACTTATATTATCGTAGCGGTCAAGTGTCATTAAAAATACTTCGCTTGCGGTTGTTTGGTTTGCACGAAGCTTTTTGTTTAAAGCATCGGTTGTAATATTAAGTGCTTTAAGTGAATCACCTAAAATCTTTCCGTCGCTAATAACAGGTAACGCTAGCGCTGCTTTCTCTTTTTTTATTCCCATATCCTTAACGGTTGCAGGTTGGTCACCGCTTTTAAGCAAAACACTTAAATTGCCGTTGATTTCAAGTACAGCAAACGCAACGGTTGAAATATCAAACACATTTTGACCGCGAAGCTGTTCAACAAGGTCTAATACCGTCATTCTAACATTTTTCATTGCATTTTGGTCAACAATGCCGTTGTTAATAATAACAACCGAATTACCGCTCATAAATTTTCGTATTTTTACACTTTTAAGTGATAAACAAGACATCACTATTTCAAGCACAATTAGCATAAAAATAGCAACAACACCGCTTAAAATAGGTTGACTTATATCCTGAAGCGGTATTGCTACAATTTCTGATATTAAAAGGGTTATAACAAGCTCGTTAGGTTGCATATCACCAATTTGGCGCTTGCCCATAACCCGTATTGCAAAGGTTACAAATACATATAATATAATAGTGCGAATAATTGTTGTTATCATTTAATCACCAAAAATATTATTGGCAAAAATGTTTTGAATATGAAATTGTAATTTATTTAAGCATTATATTGCAAGCGTATGATTAAATAAAGCTTGTTTAATCACTATAACAAATATTTATTGCAATACCATGTTTCTTATGGTAGAATAAAATCAAGAAAAGGCGGTGGTTAAATGTGTGAAAAGCATAGCAAAATAAGTGTTGTTTTAGCAGTCGTTATGGTATTTATGATATTGCTTTGTTTTTGCGGATGCCAAAAAGGGAAGACAGTACGTGATAATGGTGAAATTGCGCAGGGATATGTCGAAGGCAACATTTATAAAAATGAACTTTTTGAATTGAAGTTTAAGAAGCCTGCGGAATGGGTTTTTTATGAAAATTTAGGTGTTCAAAGTAATGGACAAATTTTGAGTATGGCTGCCGATTATAATGCTTTTCGAGTTGAGATAGCGTACGTTGAGATTAAGAATTCTCAAACTGATACTCGCGGGTATTTGGGACAAATCAAGCAAACTTTGTCTGAACTTGGTTGGAATTGTGGTGAGATAGGTGAAAAGGAATTTTGTGGAAAGAATTTTCTCTTCGTAGATAGTCGTTATGTGTCTTCTAAATACCGTAGTTATGTGCGCGAAAGTGGTAATTACATATTGTGTATAAATATTTTTGCCACCGAACAGGAAATAGACAATATTGAAAAAATGTTTAGTGCTATATAATTCACAACAAAAAACGACCACTTAAAGTGGTCGTTTTTTATACACTTTTTATTGCACAATCGTGGTTAGTTAAAAATGTTATACCCGAAAATTCGCTTTGCAATAATTCTTTAAGCGGTTCGATTACAATATCTTCGGTGTTAAAATGCCCTGCATCGAAAAGAGAGATACCTAATCTTTGTGCTTCTAAAAAGTGATTATGCTTAACATCGGCGGTAAGAAGTGCATCACAACCAAAGTGCGCAACTTCGTTTATAAAACCGCCGCCACTGCCTGAGCATACCAAAACGGTTTTAATCTCTTTTTTGCAGTCAGCATATTTTATGCACCCACCTAGTGTTGCTTTTAAGCTTTCTGCCAAGCTATCGGCAGTAGTGGGGGATATAGTGCATTTTTTTAGCGCATAACCATCACTCGCGATAACCGTTTCAACAGATAAGGGTGACAGGTATTCACAAAGGCTATCGTTAACACCGCCAACGCCTACATCAAGGTTAGTATGCATAGAAATAACCGAAAGATTATTGCGTATAACTTCGTATACAATACTGCCTTTAAGCACACTTTTAAGCGGATCAAAAATAACGGGGTGGTGGGTGATTATTAACTGACAGTTATTTTGTACGGCAGTTTTTATAGCATCAAGTGTGCAGTCAAGCGCAATAACCGCTTTTTCAACTTCACACTCAATATCACCAACCAATAGTCCTACATTATCAAAATCGCAAGCGGTAGAAATAGGAAACTTTTGGTCTAAAAACTTTAAAATATCTTTAACTTTCATTTTAAGCCTTCTTTTGAAAAGAATCTTTAAGCGCTACTGTGCGGTTAAAGACAAGCTTATTCTCGTTAGAATCCTTATCAACGCAGAAATAACCTTGGCGCATAAACTGGAAGGTTTCACCCTCTTTGACACCCAATAAAGATTTATCAAGCTTGCAGTTTTCAAGTACTGTAAGGGATTCGGGGTTAAGGTTATCAGCAAAGGAAGAAACACCTTCTTCATCGCTTGGGTTAGGAACATTGAAAAGGCGCTCGTATAGGCGAACCTCTGCATCAATGCAGTTTTCGGCTGATACCCAGTGTAGTGTGCCCTTAACCTTTCTGCCGTCGGCAGTTTCGCCGCCAAAGCTTTCGGGGTCATAAGTAGCGTGAACTACTGTGATATTACCGTTTTCATCAGTTTCGTGAGAAGCGTATTTAATATAGTAAGCGCTCTTTAAACGTACTTCTTTTGCAGGGCAAAGTCTAAAGTATTTGCCTGGTGGGTCTAACATAAAGTCATCCTGCTCGATGAAAATCTCCTTAGAGAAGGTAACCTTGGTTTTACCAAGCTCGGGCTTATTGGGGTTAATATCAACCGCAATTTCTTCGGTTTTGCCTTCAGGATAGTTATCAATTACAACCTTTAAAGGACGAAGTACTGCCATGGCTCTATTAGCGTTTTCGTTAAGGTAATCGCGAACGCAAGACTCGAGCAATGCGTAGTCAATAACGCTGTAGGCTTTAGAAACACCAATTTTATCAACAAAGTTGCGTACGGCTTCTGCGGGGTAACCGCGTCTTCTCATACCGCAAATAGTTGCCATTCTTGGATCATCCCAACCGCTAACTAAACCGTCGTTAACAAGCTTTAAGCATTTACGCTTACTTGTTAATGTGTAGTTTACATTCATTCTTGCAAACTCAATTTGGCGGGGTGGGGTGGGGATATCTAAAACTTCTAAGAACCAATTGTAAAGTGGTCTGTGGTTTTCAAATTCAAGTGAGCAAAGCGAGTGGGTAACACCCTCTTTAGCATCGCTTAACGGATGCGCAAAGTCATACATTGGGTATACGCACCATTTATCACCTGTGCGGTGGTGGGTAGCCTTCATAATGCGGTAGATAATTGGGTCGCGCATATTTATATTAGATGATGCCATATCAATTTTAGCGCGAAGCACCATTGCACCGTTTTCAAATTCGCCTGCGGTCATTCTAGCGAATAAATTCTTAGTTTCTTCGATTGGACGGTCGCGGTAAGGGCTATTAACACCCGCTTCAGTCAAAGTACCGCGCATTTCTTTAATTTGCTCGGGTGTAGACTCATCAACATAAGCAAGACCCTTATCAATAAGCTTTAACGCACACTCATAAATAAAGTCAAAATAATCCGAAGCAAAATAAACATTGTCCCATTTAAAGCCTAACCATTCAATATCTTCTTTAATAGCATCAACATACTCAACATCTTCTTTTGTTGGGTTGGTATCATCAAGGCGTAAATTACACTTACCGCCGTATTTTTCGGCAGTGGCAAAGTCGATACAAATAGCTTTTGCGTGGCCTATATGAAGATAACCGTTAGGTTCGGGCGGAAAACGGGTTTGAACCTTTTCGTAAACGCCCTCTGCTAAATCCTTGTCTATAAAATCGTGTATAAAGTTTGAGGCTTTAACCTCTTCAGTTTTAATAATTTCTTCCATAATTAACCTCTTATTGCATTTTCAATACGCTTTATGCATTCTTCTTTACCGAGTACAGCCATAATACTGCATAAATCAGGAGTATTTCTTCTGCCTGTAATGGCAATACGAAGTACAGTACTAAGATCACCTGCATGTCCCTTATAAGCATCGGGATTTGCTTTATATTCCTTAGTTTCGCTTGCAAAATTAAGCTCGGGTGCAACTGCTTTAATTTTATTAAACCACTCTTGACGGTCGTCATCGGGTGAATAAACTTCCTTGTATTTTTCAAGGAATAAAGCAACATCCTCTTTTGCGATGTTTTCGGGTAAAGTGTAATCGGGAGTATAGTATTCCGAGAACATATATGAGAAGTAATCTTTTACTTCATTCCATTTTGCAATATCCTTACGGGGCTTTGGTACATCGCGGTCAATAGCGAAAACTGCCTTTGAATATTCGGGGTTACGGGTTAGTACTTGATAGAAGTCTTTATCAAATTCGCGTGCCCATTCGGTTACATAATCGTAAACCTGTACGCTTGAAAGGCGACAAACAATATTTTTACTAACATCTAAAAGCTTGACACTGTCGAATAATGCGCCTGAAACACTCATTTTCTTTAAATTAAATTTAAAGTCTTTATAAGATTTATCAGGGTTAGCACGGCGCCAATCCTCAAAATCACTAGCGGCAATAGTCATTAAATATTCAATAACACATTCGCTCATATAACCCTCTTGTGCAAAGAAATGCACGGCAGCCTCGGGGTCCTTACGCTTGGAAATTTTACGTTTTGCGCCGTTGTCTAACTTCATAATGGGGGATATATGTGCAAATTTGGGAACCTTGAATCCTAAAAGTTTAAACAACTGAATATGCTTTGGTACGGATGAAATCCATTCGTCACCGCGCATAACGTGAGTAGTGTGCATTAAATGGTCATCAATAGCGTGTGCAAAATGGTAGGTAGGAATACCGTCAGATTTTAAAAGAACAAAATCCTGATCATTTTCAGGCATTTCAATTTTGCCTTTAATAGCATCGTCAAAAATAACCTTGTTTTCTTCGTTGCCTGGGGATTTAAGACGGATTACAAATGGCATACCTTTTTCTAAATTTGCTTTAATTTGTTCAAAGGTAAGGTTACGGCATTTTGCCCATTCGCCGTGGTAGCCTGTACGAATTTTTCCTGCCTCTTGTTCGTCACGAAGAGAAGCTAATTCTTCTGAGGTGCAAAAACAAGGGTATGCAAGACCTTGTCTAATAAGCTCCTTAGCGTAGGTTTGGTAAATTTCAGCACGGTGGCTTTGCTGATAAGGACCATAGTTGCCCTTTTGTTCATTACCGCTAATAAAACCTTCATCTATAGTAATGCCAAAACGGTTAAGACCACCTATAATGTCTTCAATACCGCCTTCTACTTCGCGTTTTTTGTCGGTATCTTCAATACGGGTAAAGAAAACACCGCCAGAAGAGGTTGCAGTAATGCGGTTTACAAGCGCCGCAAATAAAACACCTAAATGCAAATATCCTGTAGGACTTGGTGCTATACGCACAACCCTAGCGCCTTCTGGGAGATTGCGGTTGGGGTAAAGGTTTTCATAATAATCGGGTGTTTTTTGGATGTTAGGCAGTAATAAATCTGCAAGCATAATATTTTGTGACATAGTAACTCCTGTTTTAAAAAACAAAGGGTATCCGAAATACCCTTTGTTAATATTAGTCTTTTGATAAAAGCTTATTAAGCTCGGACATAAAGGTGTTGATATCTTTAAACTGACGGTAAACCGATGCAAAACGAACATAGGCTACTTCATCAATGTCCTTTAATTTTTCCATAACAAGCTCACCTATTTTTTCGCTTGTTACTTCGCGGTCTAACGAGTTTTGAATAATTGTTTCAATATCGTCTATCATCCTATCAAGCATATCAATAGAAACCGGACGTTTTTCACAAGCGCGTAAAAGACCGTTCATAATCTTATTGCGGTTAAAGGTTTCGCGAGATTTATCCTTCTTAATAACAATAATAGGAAGGCTTTCAATAATCTCATAAGTGGTGAAACGCTTAGCGCATTGTAAGCATTCACGTCTGCGGCGGATTCGTTGACCTTCATCAGTAGGGCGTGAGTCAATTACTTTGCTTTCTTCATAGGAACAAAAAGGACAATTCATAAAAAAACTCCTTAATTTTTAAATTTTTGCCAATTATTACTTGTATTATACTACATATAGTGGTAAAATACAAGTAATAATTTTACGTTTTGGAGGCAAGTTATGGCTTATTTACAGTTAAAAGCACCCGAAAAGGGTGACATTGTTGCAATTATGCATACCACAATGGGTGACATTAAGATAAAATTGTTCCCCGACAAAACCCCTAAAACCTTTGAAAACTTCACTACACACGCTAAAAACGGCTATTATAACGGCCTTATTTTCCACCGTGTAATTAAAGATTTTATGATTCAAGGCGGCGACCCAATGGGCACAGGCATTGGCGGCGAATCAATATGGGGCACAAAGTTTGAGGATGAATTTACACCCGAGCTTCATAATATCCGCGGCGCGCTTTCAATGGCAAACGCAGGACCGAATACTAACGGCAGTCAGTTCTTTATTGTACAGGCTAATACCGTACCGTCAAATATGTTAGACCAAATGGGAGATTTACCTGATGCATTCCCAAGCGAATGTGCAAAGGCTTATGCCGATATGGGCGGTACACCTTGGCTTGACTACCGCCATAGCGTTTTTGGTCAGGTTTATGAAGGAATGGACACGGTTGACGCTATTGCAAACGTTAAAACTGCAGCAGGTGATAAACCTATTGTAGCGGTTGAAATTGAAAATATAGAAATTGTAGAATTATAATGAGAAAACCGCAGTTTTTTCTGCGGTTTTTTTGTCCGAAAACACTTGAAAACACTATTTTAAGTGGTATAATTATAATAAACAAATAATTAGGGGGATTTTTGGAGTGTCAGCTCGTTCAAAACGGATTGATATGTGTAACGGTCCGATTTTTATAAATGTTATTAGGTACACATTACCTATAATTTGTACCTCGGTTTTGCAGCTTCTTTTTAATGCGGCAGACTTGGTTATAGTAGGTAGGTTTTGTGGAAGCAACAGTGTTGCTGCCGTGGGTGGTACAAGCTCACTTATCAATCTTATAGTAAACCTTTTTATAGGGCTGTCAATAGGTGTTAGTGTTAGTGTTGCCAATGCGATAGGTGCTAAGGATGATGAAAAAATATCAAAAATCGTACATACCGCTGTACCGCTTGCGTGTATTTGTGGCATTATTCTTACTTTTTTAGGTTTCACTTTGGCGCCGCCTATACTTCATGCTATGGGTATACCTGATGATATTTTATCGCTTTCTGTTTTGTATACCCGTATTTATTTTTGCGGTATGGTACCAAGCTTGGTGTTTGAGTTTACGGCGGCGATTTTTAGGGCTTCCGGAGATACGCAAACACCGTTTAAATATTTAAGTCTTGCAGGCATTATAAATGTATGCCTTAATGTATTTTTTGTAACTGTTATTGATTTGGATGTTGCAGGTGTTGCTACTGCAACCGTTATTGCGCAGGTTACTTCTTGTGTATTAATGGTAATAACACTTGCTCGCCGTAACGATATATTAAAGCTTGATTTTAAAAAGCTACATATCCACCGCCAAGAGTTTTTAAAAATTGTAAAAATTGGTTTGCCATCAGGATTGCAATCCTCTGTTTTTTCATTCTCTAATGTTATTATACAGTCATCTGTTAACTCGTTCGGCGCGGTTGCAATGGCGGGTAACGCGGCGGCGCAAAATATTGAAGGCTTTGTATATGTTACAATGAACGCTTTCCATCAAACCTCCCTTAATTACACAGGGCAAAATATTGGCGCTAAAAAACCGAAACGAATTTTAAAGGCTTTTATTATAAATTCTATTTGTGTTACTGCTATTAGCCTAATTGTTATAAGTGTGGTTTTCGCATTTAAAACTCAACTGTTGTCGCTATACATTACCGATAGCCCCGCGTCAATAGACTTTGGTATAAAGCGTATGTCCTATATCTGCCTGTTCTATTTCTTGTGCGGTATATATGAGACTGTAAACGGTGCTGTTCGCGGTATGGGATACTCATTCGTAAGTATGATTATTGCAGTTTCAGGCGTTTGTGGTGTTAGAATTGTGTGGATATTTACAATATTTAAAGCTTATCACACGCTTGATAGCCTTTACATTTCTTACCCTATTTCGTGGATTGCTTGCATAATAGCTTTGTTAGTTGCTTTTGTAGTAATTTACAACAAATTAAAAAAGCGTTTAACATCTAGTGAAAGCACAACTTAATATTTTGAATAAAACACTCCCTTTAAGATAAAATACTCTTAAAAGGAGTGTTTTTTATGCAACCTGATAATAAGCAATATTCCGAAATGGTTAAAAAACTTTCACCGCCTTCACCAAAGTTAAAGGATTCAATATGCGCCTTTTTGGTGGGTGGATTAATTTGTACATTAGGGCAGCTGCTTTTAGAGCTTTACACCAAAACCTGCGCTTTGGATGAAGAAAGAGCAAAGGCTTTAGTTACCGTAAGCCTTATATTTTTATCGGCGTTTTTGACAGCGCTAGGTCTGTTTAGCAAAATAGCCAAGTTTGCGGGAGCGGGAACTTTGGTACCAATTACAGGCTTTGCAAACGCGGTAGTTTCCCCTGCAATAGAATTTAAATCTGAGGGCTTTGTTTTAGGCGTTGGTGCTAATATGTTCAAAATCGCAGGACCTGTTATTGTGTACGGCACGGTGGCGAGTGTGGTTTATGGGGTAATTTATTGGATAACCACATTATTCTAACACAAAAGGATTGACCGATTCGGTCAAGCCTCGTTTTTATATTTGTTTCTATAATTTTTCGGGGACAATCCCATTTTTTGCTTAAAGTACTTTGAAAAAGAAAGTGCGTCAAAAAATCCCACCGAATTCGAAATTTGAGATACGGACAAATCCGTTTGCAATAAAAGTAGTTTTGCGCGGTTTAATTTTTTTTCCATTATAAATTGTTTCGGAGATAACGAAAGATGCTGCTTGAAAATTTTAAATAAATACGGTTGTGTTACACCTAAAAAATGTATTAATTCAGAAACATGAAGAGGGTTTTGGATGTTTGATTCAATAAATTTTTCCGCAGCTTTAATATAAATTTTCGCGTTTGAGGTATAAGTTTTTGGATTCTTTTCTTCTTGCTGAAATTTAAACATTTTAATAAAGTTTTCAAGCATTTCAAAGCCACCAAATCTTGAATTGTTGCTTTCAACAATAAATTTTGAAAAATCTTTTATGACATCTACATAATTATACTTAAAAATGCCGGTTTGCTTATTTGCATTGAAATAATCAAGCAGTTTTGCCATTTTTAAGTCGTCGGAAATAATCCATAAAAACTCCCATGGATTTTGGTGATCGGGATAATAATGTTCGAACGTGCCAGGTGTTATTAAAAAGCCTTCCCCTGCCGAAACCGCATTGTTATTAAAATACCCCTTGCCTTGAATCACATAGTGAATTATGAAAAGATTCCTGACTGAAGGACCAAAACGAGTAACCGAAGCATCGTAAGAATACCCAATACTTGAAATATTTAAAACAGGACAGTCAGAGCAAGAAAAAACAGCATATCGCATATTAAGCCCCCTTTGTTATGATTTTACCATAAATTATTATGTTTTTTCAATACCAAAATTTTTAATTTAATGTTAAAATTCAAAACGAGGTGATTATAATGATTATGAAAAAACTATATGATATGGGTGAGTTTTCAGCCGCAGGATTATATGAAGAAACAGGACGAAGTCTTTTTTACAGGAAATCATTAGGATTGCGCCGATATTTTGAAACTTGCGAAATTCCAAAATACAACGGCAAGCTGCTGTATCCGTCAGGTAGAGTTATATCGCCTAATTTTATGAACGGTTTACCATTTGGTTTGCAAACTATAAGCGAGAAAGACAAAAGCCTTGCCGAGAAAATAGAAAAAGATTTTTTTCAATGCACATCATCTGTCCCTGTCGAGCACACGGTTGCAGGTAATATGTTTACACACTCTATGCCAAATTATGAGCGCATTTTAAAAGAAGGATTTTTATCATACATTCCTCGTATCAAGAAAATTGAAGATGATGATATGCGCGATGGCTTGCTAAATTTGATTAGTGGCATTGAATGTTACATAAAAAGATGTATTGCATACTTGAAATCGGTTGATGCTGACCCTAAAATTATTGATGCATTAAAAAGAGTACCGATGTATCCTGCAACAAACATATACGAAGCGATCTTTTCGTGGAATTTTATTTTATATTTGGATAACTGCGATAATTTAGGCTGTGTGGCAACCGGACTCTATCCTTATCATAATGGTGAAGATATTACAAATCTGCTGAGAAACCTATTTGATAATCTAGATGAAAACAACGGTTATTCTATGGCTTTGGGAACGGATTACAATGATTTGACCTTGCAGTGCCTGGAGGCAGTCAAGGGCAAACGCCGCCCGATGATAGAATTATTTGTGGATGAAAATACACCAAATGATATTTGGCAAAAGGCTTTTGAGAGCATTCGAACATCAAACGGTCAACCTGCGTTTTATAACCCCAATGTACTCCTTGGAGGATTGCAAAAGAAATTCAAAAACATAATGGATGAGGATATAAAAAAATTCTGTGGCGGCGGTTGTACGGAAGCAATGCTTGCCGGACTTTCCAACGTGGGCTCGTTGGATGCAGGAATCAATTTACCATTAATCCTCGAGGATTGCATTAAGACAGAACTCGAAAATGCAGCCTCTTTTGAGGCGTTTTACAGAAGATATGTTGCTAAAACGCATGAAGTGGTAAATATGGTAACAACAGAAATCGGAAATTCTCAAAAAGAAAGAGCTAAATATAATCCGTTGCCAATGCGTACGTTACTGATTGATGATTGCATTGATAACGGTCTTGATTATAATAATGGCGGCGCAAGATATAAGTGGAGCATTATCAACTTTGCAGGGATGATCAATGTTATCGATTCTATGCTTGTCATACGGGATTATATTTTTGAAAATAAAACCTATACAGCAAAGGAGTTTATCGAGAAACTCGCAGAAAATAACGAGGATTTTCTTGCGCAGTTGAAAAACCACGGTGTGCATTTTGGTGATGATAATCCCGATGCAAATAGCTTTTCAACGAGAATTTCAACAGATATTTTCTCGATGCTGGATGATAAAAAGCCATTTTTAGGGGAAGGCTTTTTGCCGGCTTCCATACAGTTTATGTCCCAAGTAGAGGCGGGCAAAAAAGTGGGTGCTACACCTGATGGAAGAAAAGCAGCCACACCACTATGCGATTCTCTTGCCGCTGTTTTTGGAAAAGATACCAAAGGTCCGACAGCACTTTTAAAAAGCGTTACGTCTTTAGATTTAAAGCGTGCGCTCGGAGTACCCGTGCTTAATTTTAACATTAACCCCGATTTTAAAAACAAAACCCTAAAGGCACTAATCTTAGGGTATATGCAGTTGGGCGGCATACAAATGCAAGTAACATGCATTTCAAGGGAAATGTTAGAGGAAGCGTATAAAAACCCTGACGAACATAAAAACCTTGTTGTGCGAGTAGGCGGATATTCTGAGTATTTCTATCGT
>JAZSCF010000122.1:0-18192 GCA_045602785.1 Acutalibacteraceae bacterium | reverse complement strand
GAGCTTGAAAATAAAAATGCAAACTTCTTTGAGTCTTTAGGTTACGGAGCAGTTAGACTTTTTGCATCCTTTGTTCAGGATTATTCTTTATCGGATGAAAAAGGTAAATCTGATAAAGAAATTACAATTTGGATTAACTGGGGTCAAGACCAGGCAATGGTTTTAAACTCGTTAATTAAAGATTCATTTACACCGCAAACAGGTATCAATGTTCGCATTGATGTTGTTAGCGCTTCCTTGATAAATGGTATTCTATCGGGTAATTTCCCCGATTTGTCATTACATTTAGCACGAACCGAGCCTGTAAACCTTGGTATTAGAGGCGCACTTTATGATTTGAGCAATTTTGAAGATTGCGATGAAGTTTTAAAACGCTTCCAAACCACCGCAGAAGAGCCTTATAAATATGGCGATGCACTTTATGCATTACCTGATACACAAAGCTATTTCTTAATGTATTACCGTAAGGACATTATGGATAAGCTTGGTCTTTCTGTGCCTAAAACTTGGGATGAATTTAAGCACGCGGCTATGGTAATTCAAAGAAACAATATGAACGTATATGTTCCGTATACCCAAATTACCACCGCTACAACCGTTAATACAGGTATTGGTAACTTGAATTTGTTCCCAACCCTTATGGCTCAAAAGGGACTATCTTTATACAATAAACAAAAAACAGCTACAGCCCTTGATAACAAAGCGGCTATTGACGTTTTTGATTTCTGGACTGATTTATACACCGAATACGGTTATTTAAAAGAAGCAGAATTCTACAACCGCTTTAGAGTAGGTGTAGTACCGCTAGGTATAGCACCCCTTGCAACCTATATGAACTTGTACTCGGCAGCACCCGAAATTGCGGGTAGATGGTCGGTTGCTTTAGTTCCCGCTTCTGATAATGGTGATAGAACAATCGCAGGCGCAGGTACTGGCTGTGGCATTATTAATAAATCCGAAAATAAAGAAGAAGCTTGGGAATTCCTTAAGTGGTGGACCTCTGCTGAAACACAAACAAGATATAACAATAATGTTGAATCTTTACTTGGTATGATTGGTAGAACTACCACCGCAAACGTTGAAGCTTTCCAGAATCTTGCTTGGGATAAAGACCATTTGGCAGTAATGGAACAACAACGTTTACAGGTAAGAGAAGTACCTGAGGTTCCGGGCAGTTATTATCTTTCACGTGCTATTGACCAAGCGTTTTGGACGGTAGTTAACGGCGAAGCAAACTCTAAAGATGCGGTTATGAAGTGGGGCAAGATTGCCGACGACGAAATCGCAAGAAAAATTGAAGAATATAAATAAGGAGGGGAGATTACGATGCTTTTAAAACAAAATGAAAGTCCGCTTAAGGCTAATAGAAGGACAGCTCCCGAAGGTTCTTTTAGGGAACAGTTCCCAATGTTTGTAATGATCGCTCCCTTCATCATATTCTTTGTGATTTTTACAATTATACCTATTTTTTCATCAATTTTCTTTAGTTTCACATCTTATGATATGATTTCAGCACCGAAATTCATAGGTCTTGAAAACTATAGAAGACTGATTACAAACGATCCTACCTTTATGATTACCGTTAAAAATACATTTATTTTTGCGGTAGTTTCGGGTCCTATAGGCTTTTTGCTTGCATTTTTACTTGCTTGGCTTGTTAATGAATTTACACCAAATGTCAGAGCGGTGCTTTCGTTTATGTTCTACGCACCTTCACTTGTTGGCAATGCATACTTTATTTGGCAGGTTGCATTCAGTGGTGATAGCTACGGTTACATAAACAGCCTTTTGCTCTCCTTTGGTATAATTACCGAGCCTATTGTATGGCTCAAGAATGCCACCTATCTTATGCCTATAATCATTATAGTTCAGTTATGGCAAAGTATGGGTGTGTCCTTCCTTGCCAATATTTCGGGCTTGCAAAATGTTAGCCGTGATATGTATGAAGCAGGCGCTATTGACGGTATTAGAAACCGTTGGCAAGAGCTTAGATATATCACACTTCCTTCAATGTCTAATATGTTACTGTTCAGTGCTGTTATGCAAATACAAAGCAGCTTCTCGGTAAGTGCTATTGCAATTACCTTGGCAGGCTATCCAAGTAAATCTAACGCGGTTGATACCATTGTGTCTTTGATGCAGGATATGGCAACGGTAAGATATGAGTTGGGATATGCATCGGCTATTGCTGTTGTATTGTTCATTATGATGGTAACTACAAGATTGCTTGTTGGAAGAATCCTTTCAACCGTAGAGAAATGAGGTGTTTGTCATTAATATCGTGAAATTTTTCAAAAATAGATTTCCTTCCAGAAATAAATTGGCGGTTAGACGTTACACCCGTTCTAAATTCGGTGATTTTTTAAATGTTGCATTTCTTGTTACTGCAGGTCTTTTCACAATGTTACCGCTTATATATGCGGTTTGCACATCGTTTAAGCCCCTTGATGAATTGCTCATTTTTCCGCCACGCTTCTTTGTTAGAAGACCCACGCTTGGGAATTATATGATTTTGCCGGACCTTATGTCATCGCTTAAGGTTCCGCTATCGCGTTACATTTTTAACAGTCTTTTTATAAGCATTGTATCTACATTTTTCTACATAATTATAGCTACAATGGCAGCATTCGTGTTGTCAAAGGCAAAATTCAAGGGTAGAAATATTTTGTTTTGGGTTGTACAGTTTGCGCTTATGTTCAACGCTTATACTCTCGGTATACCCAGATACTTAATATTCTCTAAAATGAATATAATTGATACCTATTGGGTTTCAATTTTGCCGCATATGGCTTCTACTCTTGGTGTATTTTTGGCAAAGCAATACATAGAAGGTTATATTCCAAATGCCTTGCTCGAAGCGGCGAAAATTGACGGTGCAAGTCACTATAGAGTATTTTGGTCTATAGTTATGCCTGTAATTAAACCGGCTTGGCTTACATTAATGCTTTTTGCTTTTAGAGATATCTGGGCTGAAGTACCTAACGGTACCATTTTCAGCGAGCAGTTAAAAACACTTCCGCAAATTGTTACACAAATAACCGCAGGCGGTACTGCCCGTGCGGGTAGTTCAATGGCGGTTACGGTTATTATGATGATACCGCCAATTATTGTTTTCCTTATTTCACAAAGTAATGTTATGGAAGCAATGAGCAGTGCGGGTATAAAGGAGTAGCGTTATGATTAAAAGATTATTAAAAAATGTCTTTGCAATCGGTTTTGTGATACTCCTTGTTGCAGTATCTACCTTTACTGCCGCTGCGGAGGTTCCTTTTGAAAGCTATACTTATTGGTCCAGTGTTGGTGAAGAGAATAAAGCCGTATACAATAGACCTATGTATACAGCTTTAAAGGGTCTTGATGCAGATTCTTTGGGAATTGATAATTTTACAAAGATAAATGATATTACTTTCGATTTTAAAGGCAATCTTTATATTTTAGACAGCAATTCAAGAATAGTTGTTCTTAATAAAAATTATAAGCTTGTTCGCGAGATTGGTCTTATAAACAAGACCGAAGCTTACAATGAAGCTAAGAGCATATACATTGCAAAAGATAATACTGTTTATATTTGCGATACTGAAGGCCAACGAATTCTTCATATTAATTCAAAAGGGAAATTGTTGGATATAATCACACTTCCTAAGTCAAATTTAATACCTGACGATTTTGATTTTCGGCCTACAAATATGGCTATAGACGATTATGGATATACCTATATTTTAAGTGATGGCTCTTATTACGGTGCACTTCTTTATGATGCCGACATGGAGTTTTTAGGTTTCTACGGTGCGAACACCGTAACCGCTAGTATTGGTAGTGTATTTTCAAATATTAAAAACCGTATTTTCCCTAATAATGCAAAATTAGAAAGTTCATCTAAAAGATTACCCTTCTGTTTTGTCGACCTTGCAATTGATAATAAAGGATTTATTTATACCAGCACAGGCTATACCGACACAAGCCGTAAGGGTCAGGTAAGAAAATTAGGTCCAGGTATGGGAAACAATATTCTTAACTCGGATGAAATTAGCTTTGTTGATACAAAGATAAACACATCTTATAACGACGGTGCTGTATCAAAGCAGGATATCTTCGATATTGAGGTTGATGATAACGGTTTTGTATATGGACTAGAATCCGCTTTTGGCAAGGTGTTTGTTTATGACCCGTCGTGTAGAATAATCTCGGTTTTCGGCGGCGGTATGGGCTTCGGCACACAGCTTGGTAACTTTGTTACTGTATCAGCTTTAGCTATAAAAAACAATGGTAACGAGGTTCTTGTTGCCGATGGCGCAACCAATAAAATTACAATATTCAAAATTACTGATTTTGGTACACAGGTAAAAAATCTTATCGGTCTTACTTTAAAGGGCGACTATTCCGAAGCTAAAGAGGGCTGGGAGCAGGTACTTAGTACTGATAATAACTTCCAACCGGCTTACGGTGCGTTGGCACGCGCATATATCAATGAAGGCGATTATGATACTGCTTTAGAGCTTGCGGAAAAAGGTTATGATAGAGAAACCTACGCAATAGCCTTTGAGTATAAGCGCAGCGAAATTATAAATGATAATTTTGTGCTTATATTCATCGCTCTTGCTGTGCTGATAGTTTTAATTATTGTTTTCTTGGTAATTTCTACACGTAAGAAGATTAAACTTATTCGCAACAAGCAGCTTTCGCTAATGTTCTCGGTTTTGGTTCATCCGTCTAATGCATTTACCGATATAAAAGAGAAGAAACAGGGCTCGATTTTATTGTGTGTAATATCGGTTCTTGTGTTCTATGTTGTAACAATTCTTCAAACCTTAAAGGGTGGTTTCTTATTTACAATTTATGACCCTTCTAATTTTAATTCTATTTGGTTGTTTGTAAAGACGGCAGGATTAGTAATTTTGTGGATTATTGCGAACTGGATGGTTTGCACCTTGCTTGGAGGTAAGGGTAGATTTAAGGAAATTACCATAGTTACCTGCTATAGCTTATTACCGCTTATTATTGAAGGAATTATAAGAATTGTACTTACAAACGTACTTTTACCAACCGAAGCAAGCTTCTTAAATATATTAAGCGTTATTGCTATGCTTTACTTCATATTACTAATGATTATAGGACTTATGAAGATTCATGATTTCAGTATGGGAAGATTGCTTGGTACAAGCGTGTTATCGCTTGCAGGTGTAGCAGCAATTGTATTTTTAGCAATTACTATTGTTATACTTATTCAACAGTTTGGAGGCTTTATTGCCACGGTTGTAACCGAGTTATTAACACTATAAGGAGGAAGACGGTATGATAAAAAAGATATTAGTAGTACTTTGTTGCTTTGCATTGTGCTTAACACTTACAGCTTGTGATACCGGCTTCGGCTCTTTAAATTACACAGGAGTGGAAGGCTCGGATTTACCTTCTGAAACACTTATTGCAACAAATTCCAAATATTCACTAGAACTTGATAAAATGAATATGAGCCTTGTTTTAACTGATGTTAAAACAAAGGAAAAGTGGAGTACAACACCTATTGATGATTCGGCTGAGCCCGCGGTAGACGAGTTTGGTATGCCTATCCAAAAGCATCCGCGTGTGGAGTCTATTTTGGCTGTAGAGTGCAAAAATTTTGAAAACGATGAAGTTAATACATACTTCTCTTATACCGATGCGGTTATGGGTGGAAGTGTAACACATGAAGTTATTAATAACGGAATAGTGTTAAAGTTTTATTTCGCCGAAGCAGGCGTAATGATACCGCTTGAATGTACTCTTAACGATAACGGTGTAAGATTAAGCGTTAACCCTGCAAAGATTGAGGAAAGCGCAAATAAGGTTCTTTCAATTACTATTGCACCCTTTTTCTGCGGTGTTAAAAACGACACAAAGGATTCCTATTTGTTCGTACCTTCGGGCTCGGGTGCTTTAGTAGCTACCGATAGTAAATCCGAACAGGGTGACTCATTTTCGGCTCAGGTTTACGGATATGATCCCGCTATTGATGAGATTGCTTCAATTTCGACTAAGGAGCCTATAAGACTTAATGTTTTCGGCGCCAAAATGGGCGACAAGGCATTATGTGCAATTATAGATAGTTCTGAAGGCTCTGCAAAAATCAATGTAACTTCAGGCTCTACTACCTTTGGGTACTCTGCTTGTAACGCCACTTTTATAATGAGAGGTTATACAAATCATATTGCTGAACTCTATTCGTACGAGCGAATAGAGAATGTTGTTTACAGCAAAATGATGTTTAAAAGACCTATTGCTGTTACTTTTTGCCCGCTTAGCGGAGAAAACGCCAATTATAGCGGTATGGCAGCAATTTATAGAGATTATTTGATAAATAATCACGGTATGGCAGCTACTTGTAAGGATATTTCGCTTAGTATTAGGGTTTTGGGCGGTGCCGAAATGACAAAATCATTTGTTGGTATCCCGTATGAAACTGTATATCCTACTACTACATTAAGTGACGCTGAAAAAATTATGGCCGATATTAAGAATAATGTTGGCGACGGTTTCGCCGTTCAGCTTAAGGGCTTTGGCGACAGCGGTGTTGATGAAGGAAAAATTGCCGGTAATTATACTGTTAGCAGTAAACTCGGCTCTATGAGCAAGCTTGAAAAGCTATTTGGTTTTTCAAAAGATAACAATATTAATTTATATTTTGATTTTGATATTGTAAAATTCAACGCTAATTCTTCCGGTGTATCTAAATTCTTTGATTCCGCAACGAATGCCGGCGGACAAAAGGCATTACAGTATCATTATGATATTGCTGTAAGAGATAAAAAGTTAGATACAGCGTATAATCTTTTATCACCTGCAAATTTCATTAAGGTATATAAAAACATTTCTAAAAAAACCGCAAAGTATAATGTGAATGGCATATCGCTTGATACCCTTTCTTCAATGACTTATTCGGATTATATAGACAAGGATAATTCGTATTTCTATTCTAAAAACGGTTATTCAACCGCGGCAGGTATGGTAATCGATGCTATTAAAGAAAATAAAAATCAGTTTATGGCATCAAGTGCAAATGCTTATGCGGCAGTAAAGGCTTCAATAATTTCGGAAGCTCCGGTTAGTTCTGAAAAGAGCAATATTTTCTTGTATGATGTTCCGTTTTATCAAATGGTTTTCAAAGGAAGCGTTCCAATAACCGTTCAAAGCATTAATTTAGCTGCAGATTCAAAGCTTGCTTTATTAAAAGCGATTGAATCTGGTAGCGGACTTGGTTATACAGTTACAAATAATTGGGATAGTTCTATAATTAATGCAAACGCTCCTTATTTTTATAACAGCGTATATAGTGAAATTAAAAATGGTATTTTTGAAAATGCTAAAGCACTTTCAGATTATTATAATAAAATTTCGGGTCAGAGTATAAGAAAGCATACCGTACATAAAAACGGCTTGCGTGAAACATTGTTTGAAAATGGCGTTCGTGTTTATGTGAATTATACCGATAATACGCTTGAAACATCGGCAGGGAAGCTGCCGCCTTATGAATATCTTATAGCGGAGTAATATTATGAAAAAGTTAAAGAAAAATAGGGGAATAACAGAACTTAAAAGCCGTTACGGTTATATGTTTACAACGCATTGGATAATAGGTATAGTGATTTTCTTTGCCTTACCGCTTATACAGTCTGTAATATTTTCGTTCAGTGAAATTGAGATTATCGGTGGCGGTATTGACATAAATTTTAAAGGCTTTGATAATTACAATCAAATTTTATTTAAAGATGCCAATTATGAAAAATGGCTTACAAGCTCTGTAACCTCATATTTATATTCGTTGCCTATTATTATTCTTTTGAGTATGTCGTTAGCACTTATATTGAACCAAAAGTTCAAGGGTAGGCTCTTCTTTAGAGCGCTTTATTTCCTACCTGTAATCATATCAACAGGTGCGGTTATAAATCTTATCTTTAAAACCACCGGTAGTGATATGTCAGATGTAGGTGTTTCGGATGCCTTGTCTGCTAATATGATTAGTGTTGACGATATTGTTAAGTTACTTGATATAAACGGTGAAATAGCGAAGTATATAACGGTAACGATTAGTAAAATTTTCGACCTTGTTTGGAGTTGCGGTATTCAAATAGTACTATTTCTTGCAGGCTTGCAATCAGTACCGTCATCTTTTTATGAAGCTTCAAGGGTTGAAGGTGCAACCAAATGGGAAGAATTTTGGTTTATAACCTTCCCGATGCTGTCAAGAGTTACACTTCTTGTTACGGTATTTACAATGGTTGAATTAATAACCAGCGAGAGAACAGTTCTCATTAAGAATGTTTATTCGATGATGCGTACAGGTAACTATGATGAGACTTCGGCTATGATGTGGTTCTATTTCCTCATTTGCGGTGCAATAATGGGTCTTATTGTATTCCTATATACACGCTTTTTGATGAAACGTTGGGAGTAAATACGCTAACACAACAAATTTTAGTAATACAAGGACAGTAGTCATAGTGTATTAAAGCTATGACAGAAAGGGAATGTTATAATAATGAAGAGTATTATTAGTACTTTTTCCAAGTTTGATGACCGTAGTGCTCTAAAATTGAGGAAAAAAAGTGTTTCAATTTTATATTCGATTTTTCGCTTGGTCATTCTTCTTTCAATAGGATTTATCATTATTTATCCTTTGATTTATACAATTGTTACATCACTGCAAAGCAAATACGCGTTCCTTAACTCAACAAGAGTTTGGATTCCAACCGAATTTGCGATTGTGGAAAATTATAAAGCTGCTTTTGATGCAATGGATTATATGAAATCCTTGTGGTCAACCTTTAAGAATGAGCTTATTAGTGCGACTATAGAAATAGCATCCTGCGCTATTGTAGCGTATGGTTTGGCACGTTTCGATTTTAAATTAAAAAAGCTTTATACTGCGATTTTGTTTTTAACAATACTTGTACCTGAAATGATGATTTTGATTCCCAGAATGCTTAATTATTCACAGCTTGATCTTTTTGGAATTTTGGGATTATTTAATAAAGTCAGCGGAGTTGACTTGCGCCCTAATATTATTGATACAACTTGGGCGTTTTGGCTTCCGTCAATATTTGGTGTAGGTCTCCGCTCGGGTATACTTATCTATATTTACATACAGTTCTTTAAAGGCTTGCCTCATGAGCTTGAAGAAGCGTCGTGGGTTGACGGCGCAGGCCCATTCAGAACCTTTATGTCAATCGCTTTGCCAAGCTCGGGTGTAGTTATTCTTACTGTAACTGTATTCTCAATGATTTGGCATTGGAACGATTCCTTGCTTTCCGGAATGTATATGAGTGAGGATTTTCCGCTTGCGAGCCAAGTTGTACAGTTACCGCAAACACTGGGTAGCAAGTACCACATTATTTTAAGTGCTCGTGACCCGCAAGGTATAGGTTATCTTATGGCGGGCTGTGTACTTTTTATTGTGCCTATGCTTATTGTTTATATGATAATTCAGCACTGGTTTATAGAAAGTATTGATAGAGTTGGTATTACTGGTTAAAAAATATGCTTTGTAGGGGGTTAACCTTACAAAGCATATGGTTATTTAATAAATAGAATTTTGCGAGGCCTATATGTCGGTTTTAATAAAGGAAAACATTATTACATTAAATACAAAAAATACTACATATCAAATGGCGGTTAATGAGAATAATTGTCTTGCTCATTTGTATTACGGTAACCGCTTGGATGATTCAAGCGCTTTAGAATTAGGTAAATGGGGTTATCAAACATTGACCCCGCTTTCTTACGACGGACGCAATAGGGAATTATCTCCTAACGTTTGTCCGCTTGAATATTCTGCATACGGTAATGGGGATTTTAGAACTACACCTTTAAAAGTTCGTTGGGCAGACGGCTCTTCGGTTTGCGATTTGAGATTTGAAAGCGCAAGCTATGTTGATAAAAAGCCAAAGCTTAAAAATTTACCCGCATTACACGATAATGAAGGCAAGTCACAATCGGTTGAAATTTGCTTAAAAGATAAGATTTACGATTTAAGAGTGTATCTTTTGTATACCGCTTTTGAAGAGTATGATATCATCGCCCGTTCGGTAAGAATTGAAAACCAAACAGGGCAAGATGTTGTGCTGGAATCAGTATTATCAACCTGTCTTGATAATTATGAAGATAAGTTTGATTTTGTATCTTTTGACGGCAAACCGTTTGCAGAGCGGGCTTTTCACCGCACTTCATTAGAAAATTTAAAGCTTACTGCTGAAAGCCGTAGAGGTTCTTCAAGTCATCAATGCAATCCTTTTGTTATTTTTTGTTCAAAAAATTGTGATGAAAATGTTGGCGAATGTTTTGGCTCGGCATTTGTATACAGCGGTAACTTTACCGCTTCAATGGAAAAAACAGCAATTGATACAACCCGTTTTGTAATGGGTATTAACCCTGAAAATTTCCAATTTAAACTTAAAAGCGGCGAGTTTTTCCAAGCTCCCGAAGTTATACATAGCTTTAGTAATTCAGGTTTTTCAAAGCTTAGCCATAATTATCACAATATTATTAGAAAAAATCTTTTCAGAGGTAAATATGCCGATGCTCAAAGACCGATTCTGATAAACAACTGGGAAGCAACCTATTTTAATTTTACAGCCGAAAAGCTTTTAGCAATCGCCAAACAGGCGAAAGCAATCGGAGTTGATACCTTTGTTTTGGATGATGGTTGGTTTTTGAATAGAAACGGCGATAGCTCTTCGCTTGGTGACTGGTTTGTTGATGAAGCAAAGCTTGGTTGTCCGCTTAGCAAGCTTATTGATGATATAAATGCACTTGGTATGAGGTTTGGTCTTTGGTTTGAGCCTGAGTGTATTTCCGAAAACAGTAATCTCTATCGTGCACATCCCGAATGGGTTTTACAAGCGCCAAACAGAAAGGGTGTACTAGGTAGAAAACAATGGGTTATTGATATGTCAAACCCTGAAGCTGTTGACGGTATTTTTGGTATGATGTCTCAGATTTTAGATAATAATAATATCGAATATATTAAATGGGATTTCAACCGCTATTTAACCGATGTTTATTCTCACGCTTGTTTGGCGGGAGAACAAGGCGAAGTTCTTCATAAGTATATTTTGGGTGTATATAACCTTCTTGAAAGATTATATGAACGTTATCCAAACTTGCTTATTGAAAGTTGTGCCAGCGGTGGCGGCAGGTTCGATTGCGGTATGCTTTACTACAGTCCGCAAATTTGGGCTAGTGACAATACTGACCCAATTGAGCGCGCAAATATTCAGTATGGCACATCATTTTGTTATCCAATTATTTCAATGGGCTCACATGTTACTGAATCTCCAAATCATATAACAAGACGTGATACACCATTTAAAACTAGGTCAAATGTTGCAATGGCAGGTACTTACGGTTTTGAACTTGATTTAACAAAATTAACACAAGAAGAAATTGACTTTTTGGCAAGTGAAACCGCATTTTATAAAAACTATTGCGATTTGATAAGAAAAGGGGATTATTTCCGTTTAACTTCTAATCAGGAAAGATATATTGCTTGGCAATTTGTATCAACAGACAAGTTGAACTCCCTAGCGGTTATAGTACAAAAGCAATCGAATATTGATTATAAACCTATTATTCAAAAGTTTGAAGGTTTAGATGAAAAACTTATGTATCGTGTTATAATTGACGGAGCCCAACGTGAAAACTTGTACTCTGGTACAGCTCTTATGAAAATAGGTTTAAATATTAGGTCGCTCAAATATGCAAACGAGTCGACCAGAATTGAAATTGTGGCAAATATTACCGATTAAAGTAGGTGATTTTAATTGAAGGAAACAATTAAATATTTCTCTGTTATTGAAAATGAATCTCCAATAAATGTATTGATGACAGGTGTTTCAATATGCGATAAAAACCATCGTTACGTTAGAAATAAACCTAGTGTAACCATAATTGAATATGTTTTTAAGGGTGAAGGCACTCTTCTTATTAATAATAAAAGAATAAGTGTAAAAGAAGGGGATATTTACATTCTTCCTGCAGGTATCAATCACGAATACTATGCTTGCCCCAATAATCCGTGGGCCAAGTATTTTATGAATTTATCCGGTAGTTTGGCACAATCTTTGATTACAAAGTTTTCATTAGATAGTCAACTGGTGTTTTCTGCACCTTCTTTAAAGGGGTTGTTTAAAAGCATAATAAAAACATCGTATGCTGATATACCCGAAAGCGAAAAACAATATAAGCTTACAAGCTTGTATTTTGAAATTTTGCATAAATTATATGTGCTTAATAAGGACGCTCAAAAAAGTGATGAAGCAGTTATGATGAAAAACTATTTGGATGAGAACAGCGAGCGTATTATAAGCAATACCGAGCTTGCCAATCTTATCTTCCGTTCGCCTGACTACTGCCTAAAGCTTTTCAAACGCGAGTTTGGCACAACACCGTATGATTACCAAATTAATAATAAAATACAAATAGCGCGGTCACTTTTACAGCACACCAAAAAAACAATTTTTGAAATTGCTGAATTTGTTGGATATCAAAATCCGCATTATTTTACCAGTCTATTTAAAGCAAAAGTGGGAATTACACCTACACAATATCGAAAAAATTTTAACTAAAGGTTATATGTAAGGGTATGTATTATGAAACTTAAATATCTTGGAACTGCAGCGGCAGAAGGTTTTCCTGCAATGTTTTGCGATTGTGAAAATTGCCGTACCGCTATGAAACGAAAAGGTAAAAATATTCGCAGCAGGTCACAGGCTATAATTGATAACAGTTTGCTTATTGATTTTCCGTGTGATACATATTATCATTGTCTTAATAACAATATAAATTTGCACGATATTCACAATTGTATTGTTACACATGAGCATTTTGACCATTTTTATCTTATTGATCTTCGCTATTTTAGAGCAGGTATTTCACATCCTGCACCTGATTATAAATTCAATTTATATGGCAGTGAGGATATTGGCAAAAAAATGGCGGATTTGCCCGAAGGTGTTTTCAAGCATCTTAATTTTATTGAAATAAAACCTTTTGAACCGTTCAAAGTTGAAAAGTATACCGTAACCGCACTTAAAGCTTATCACGGTACTGCAAATCCTTATATTTATATTATTTCGGATGGCGATAAGACAATTCTTTACGCTCACGATACAGATATTTTCCGTGAAGAAACCTGGGAATATATGAAGAAAAATAATATGTATTTTGATTTGGTTTCACTTGACTGTACAGAGGGTGCGTACGAAGATTTAAGTTATCACGGTCATATGTGTTTGGGCCGCAATATAGCTTGCCGTGACCGTATGCTACAAGAAAAACTTATTGATGAGAACACAACTGTTGTTCTTAATCATTTTTCTCATAACGGTCTTAACGCTAACTATGATGATTTTGAACCTATTGCAAAAAAAGAAGGTTTTTTAACTTCTTTTGATGGTATGGAAATAAATATTTAGAAAGACAGGTGTATTTATGTTACTTTCAAATTTAACACAATGGTATTGCAATAAAATTCCTGAAAAAGAAGCTATTAAAATGATAGCCGATGCAGGTTTTGACGCTTATGATATTTCACTTTTTGAATTAACAAAAAATGAAGAATATTTATTTAATAGCCCAAATTATGTAGAAATTGCAAAGGAAATGCGTGAATATGCCGATTCTATAGGCATTGTTTGCAATCAGTCACACGCACCTTTCCCTACAAGCACAGGCAAAGAGGAAGAGGATAAAGTAATCTTTCAAAAAATTGTTCGCGCTATGGAAATTGCTTCAATTTTAGGTGCTAAAATTATTGTGGTACACCCAAAACAACATTTAATTCATGCTGAACACCCCGATGAATTGTTTGAAATGAATGTTGAATTTTACAAGTCACTTATTCCTTACTGTGAAAAGTTTGGTATAAAGGTTGCCTGTGAAAATATGTGGCAATGGTATAACGGTAATAAGGTTCCGAGCGATAGTACCTGTTCTCGTGCTTGGGAATTTAATAAGTACCTTGATGCAATTGATAGCGAATGGATTGTGGGTTGTCTTGATATTGGTCACGTATCGCTTATGAATGCCGATATTCCTGATTTTATACGCCAAATGGGTAACAAGCGTTTGCAAGCGCTTCATGTTCACGATACCGATTATAAGTCGGATAAACACACAGCGCCATTTATGGAAAAGATTGATTTTATTGCTATGTGCAAAGCGTTGGCTGAAATTGATTATCAAGGCGACTTTACCTTTGAAACTGATGCTTTTTATAAGGGCAAGCCTAAGGAACTTTTACTTGCAACTAACAAGTATTTGTGTGAAATCGGAAGATATTTAGTTGCACAATTTGAAGAGGCAAAGAAGCAAAAATAAGGGGTTAAAATTATGCCTTCGAATATAATTTTAGATTACGCATTAAAAAATTATAAAAAAATGTTCCGTGAACCTAAAGAGAATTTAGAGTATAAATTCATAGTTCCCGGAAGTGTATATAACAATACTCTTTGGGATTGGGACAGCTGGCTTACAAATATAGCTCTTAGCCAATTTGTTAAAGAAGATATTAAAGAGTATGAAAAAGGTTGCATTTTAAACTCTTTAAATATAATGGATAGCAAGGGGAGAGTGCCCGTATATCAGTACCCCGGACTATCGCGAGACGATTATGAAAAATGGGGCGAAACTAATATACATAAGCCCTGCTTGGCTCAACACGCTGCTTTTATTGTTAAAAAGTATAACAACGATGCAGAGTGGTTAAGACCGTATTTTTCAAAGCTATGTAATTTTATTGATTACTATAATGATAAATGCCGCCACGAAGCCACAGGATTGTTTTTTTGGATTTGCGATGCTGCGATAGGTGTTGATAATGACCCTGCAACCTATTATAGACCTTATAGAAGCTCGGGTTCAATACTGCTTAACTGCTTTATGTATAAAGAGCTTTTAGCGCTTTGTTATATTGGTGATATTTTAGGTGTCGATGTAACCGCTTACAAAAAGCAAGCTGTCGAGTTGCGTGATGCAATAAGAACCCATTGTTACGATGAAAAAGACGGTATGTATTATAGTGTGGATTTTAATCTTCTGCCTGTGAATCCCGAGCAAAAAATGCACTCGGGTGCTCCGCGAAATTGGGATTGCCTTATTCAAAGATTGGGCAGTTGGTCAAGCTTTTTGGCTCTTTGGAGCGGAATTGCAACACCTGAACAGGCAAAGCGAATTGTAAAAGAAAACTTGCTTGATGAAAATGCTTTTTGGGCACCTTTTGGTGTTAGAAGTCTTTCAAAATATGAAAAGATGTATCAAATAGTAGCAACAGGCAATCCGTCTTGTTGGTTGGGTCCTATTTGGGGTGTTGCCAATTATATGACATGGCGTGGGCTTGTTGATTACGGATTTTTAGACGAAGCAAGAGAGCTTGGCGAAAAAACCGTTAAATTGTTTGAAAACGATTTAAAAGAAACAGGTGAGCTTCACGAATATTATGACCCCGAAAGTGGACAGCCTATTATGAATCCCGGTTTTCAAAACTGGAATTTACTTTCCTTAAATATTAAAGCGTGGCTTGACGGAAAAGAAGCTGTAAAAGAATTTTAGATAAATAAAGAGCATATTTGGAACTCCAAATATGCTCTTTGTTTATTTTAATGCATCTATTAAATTTTTTCCGTAGTGTAAAAATCCTGAATCAATAGGATGAACACCGTCGGTTTGGTAAAAGCTTGCATCGTGTGGAACAAAGTCAATACAATCAATAACTTCCATATTGTCGGTTGTTTTGGCTATGTTTTTAATAAAGCTTGAAACAAACTTTAAGGATTTGCCGAATTCTTGCGGTTCATTGATGTCAACGCGCCATATCGGTGTGAAAGCAATGATTTTTACATTTGGGTAAGTGTTACGCAAATTACCAAAAAATTCGGTACAATTTTTTTCAAATTTTTCTCGGGTACTGTGACGCCAGTCGTTTGTGCCATAAGCTACTGTAATTAAATCAGGTTTAAAATTATCAGCCAATTTTGACAAAGCAGGGAAGAATTGCTCGCCTGCAATACCTTTGTTAATTGCTTCGGCATTTAATGAGTTGCTCAACTGAATCGCATAAGCATTTTCGGGAGCCATAGCGTCATAACCTTGGGTAATTGAATCGCCAAGCATCAAAATGTTGCACATTTTCTTTATAGGGAAAATATGTGCATTATCGTCTAACTGTAGCGAAATGATACGGGAACAAACTGACCACGGAAATAAGATTTTTACTTTTTTCATACCTGAAGGTAAGAAAAAGTTTTTTTGAAAATAATCTTTTTCCTTATCTTTTATATCACCCGATAATTCACCGATTTTCACACCATCTACAAAGATGCTGTGATTAAAAAAGGTGCGTGAGCTACCGCGGCTTACCGAAACCGAAAGGAAAAGGTTTTCGCTTTCGGTTTCAAATTCTAATGTAATGCCTGCGGTGGCAAAGGTTTTTATATAAAAATCATGGGGAGAAACTTTTTTATAAAGCTCTTGCTGTTCTTTTGTAAAGCGGTTAAGACAAATTTCTCCGTTATTCAGTTCAACCCTTGCAACGCCATGGACGATAGATTTTATTTGTTCAAAATTAAGCGTTTGCATAATTAATCTTTATCAAGCATAAATGCTTTTTCGCCGCGTTTTCTTACTTCGTGTTCAGGAATACCAAGCTCACGAGCGATAATTTCAATTACGTGAGGGCCACAGAAACCACTTTGACAACGTCCCATACCTGCGCGAACACGACGTTTAACTGCATCCAATGTTCTGGCGCCAACAGGACGGTGAATAGCTTGAAGAATTTCACTTTCGGTTACTTGTTCGCAACGGCAAACAATTTTACCGTAAAGTGGGTCTGCTGCAATGAGTGCATCCTTTTCGGCATCGGTTTTTTCTGCAAAACGTGCAATACCTTTTCTTGTGCGCTTCCAGCCAACCTTGCGCTCAAGCTCTAAGCCGGCTTCTTTCATACCGTGTACAACATAGCCTGCTATACCAACACTTGCGGTAAGACCTGTAGAACGAACACCCGAAATACCGATAAAGCCTTTAACCTTTTCAGAGAAGCGTATATCATAACCTTCAGGGGTTCTTGCAGGACGAACACCAACAAATTGTGTAATTGTATCTTCAAAGTGAAGACCGGGAATCATATTAAGAGCTTGTGATTTAATGCTTGCAAGACCTGAAGCAGTTGTCTTAACATCAGTCTTGTCTTCAACGTCATCAGCAGTAGGGCCAACTAACATATTGTTATCAACGGTGGGAATTACAAGTACGCCACGGGTTTTGGGGCTTGGTACCGAAGAAATAATGTGAGAAACCTTTACGGGAGTATCGTGTGAGAATACATAAAATTCGCCTTTACGGGGGTTAATCTTAAAGTCGCATTCATCAACCATTTCGGAAATTTCATCACAGTGCAAGCCTGCTGCATTGATAACCCAAGTAGCTTCAAAATCGCCCTTGGTGGTGTGTACAGCGTGGATTTTGCCATTAGAAACATCCATACCTGTAACCTTGCAGTCAAGGTAGAATTCAACGCCGTTTTCGGCAGCGTTTTCTGCCATAGCCGATACAAAAATAAATTGGTTAGCCTGTCTGTCGCGTGGACTATAAATACCGCCTAAAATTTCAGGATTTAAAGTAGGCTCTAAGTCTAAAATATCTTTAGCAGGTAAGAGTTCATAGTCATATACGCCGTTTTGGAAAGCGCGTTCGGTAAGACCTTTTGCAGTTTCCAACTGTTCGGGGTAGAGAATAGGTGCAATACTACCGCATTCGATGTAAGGAACGTCCAAATCGTTACAAATGTTTAAAATCATACTATGAGCAATAGTACGAAGTTTACATTCTAATGTGCCAACGGGCATTGTAGCACTTGTTGAGAACAAACCGCTGTTTGACTTAGAGGCATCGCCGCCTACATCATCATTTTTTTCAACTACTACAACCTTGATATTGTATTTTGAAAGTTCACGGGCAAGCGCGGTACCAACTGCGCCTGCACCAATAATAAGTACGTCAGATTTAATCATTTTGCATTTCCTCCTTAAAGTGACATAGCTGATACGAGTTTTACATCGGTATCAAGGAAATTTTCTACGATTACATCGCCGCATTGTACAGGAACTTCAAGGGTTATAGCAGCAACTGCATCGGCAGCCTTCATCAAAAGCTCCTTCGGAA
>JAZSCF010000121.1:0-5075 GCA_045602785.1 Acutalibacteraceae bacterium | reverse complement strand
CCTCACTGATGCCCACACCCGCCCGATGCCGGGTACCCAGATCTGCGCTGAGCCGCTCACTGTCCGAAAGAGGCACGCTTATAATTTCGTTATTGCCAAGCCCCACAATTAAAAAATCATCGGTTATATCAATCATTTTTCCAAGAACCTTAATAACAGCCTTTTCAACGTCGGTAAAATCGGTTAAAAGGTCGATTTTACCCATTTTAATCGTGGCGTATTTGCCCTGTGGCTTGCCGTAGCTATTGTTTTCGGGCAAGGAGTGAAAAATCACTTCCGCCACGCCTTCCGAAAAGACTTCTTCGGCGTGTTTTTCTATTTTTTCAAACTCTATTGCAAGGTCTGTTCTATGAGCCATTTTTATCCACCTTTTTGATTAAAAAACTTGCATAAATACTATTAGTATGATATACTAATATAGATATATTATATATAAACATATTATTGTTAAAAAGTTTTAAAAAAATTACTAATCAGAGGTGACAAATATGTCTATTACTCCATTAGAAGAAATATGGAACGCAATATGTGATGAATGTAAAAAATCAATTTCTGAAATTGCATTTAACTGCTTTTTAAAGGATTTAAAGCCTGTTTTCTTTAACGACAGTGAATTTGTAGTTTCTTTAAACGATTCTTATAAGCTTGAGATTGTTGAAAAAACTTATACCGAGCTTTTTAATACCTGCATAAAAACCGTTATGGGTGTACCTATGGAATTTAAGGTTATTATGCGTGATGATGAAGAAGAAATTTTAAACGCTGAAAAATACAGTGAAGGTCTTACTTTTGAAGATTTCTTCTCATTTGATAATTTTATTGTTGGCTCTACTAACCGTTTTGCCCATGCGGCATCCTTAGCGGTAGCAGAATGTGAAATTCCGCAGCCTACATATAACCCACTTGTAATTTACGGTCCTTCAGGTGTTGGTAAAACCCACCTTATGCTTGCTATAAAAAATCATATCAAGCATAAATTTCCAAGAAAGGTTACCGAATTTATAAGAGCTGAAGATTTTACAAATCAGCTTATTACTTCCTTACAACAAGGTAAGCTAGGTCTTGGTACTATTGAAGACTTCCACCATAAATTCCGTAATGTTGATGTTCTTTTAATCGACGATATTCATTTTATTGCAGGTAAAGAACAAACTCAGGAAGAATTTTTTAATACCTTTAATACCCTTATGGAAAAAAACAAGCAAATTGTTGTAACTCTTGACCGTCCACCAAGAGAGATTAAAACACTTGATGACCGTATTCGTTCCCGTTTGGAAGGCGGACTTTTTGCTGACATTACTAATCCCGATTTTGAAACAAGGGTTGGTATTATAAATAAAAAGGCTGAGCAATATGGCATTAAGCTAGAAGAAAACTTAGTATTTTATATTGCCGAACATATAAAATCCAATACACGCCAAATTGAAGGCGTTATAAAGAAGCTTTACGCTTATACTTCTATTCAAACACACCCGCTAACACTTGCTGTTGTACAATCTTCTGTACGCGATGTAATTACTGATGATAAGCCAGAGCCTATAAAGGTAGATAACATTATAAACGAAGTTGCAAAAACTTATAATGTTTCTGTAAGTGATATATTATCAAACAGAAGAACCGCTTCTTTAGCGCTTGCAAGACAGGTTGCAATGTATATTGCTAGAGAAACTACCGACCTTTCATTTAAACAAATTGGCGAATGCTTTGGTAAAGACCACACAACCGTTCTTTATAATGTAAATAAGATTGAAAACTTTTTAAAGGACAAGCCTTACCAAAAAGAATTGGTTGAAGATATTATTAAAAATTTACGCTCTTCAAACCAAACTGTATATTAAAAGTTATTAACAATATTAACCTTAATTAACATAAAAGTTATTAAATGGTATGTTAGTACTTTTTAGTTATTAAAATTATCAAGTTTTTATTCTATTTTTTGTTAACACTTAAAACTATTGTGTTAATCACTAAAATTTAAGTTTTCAACCTTTTTAACACCCCTTATTATTATTTTTATTTTAATATTCTTTTTTAGGAGGAAAAAAATGATTTTCTATTGCGAAAGAACAAAATTGCTTGAAGCAGTTTCAAAACTTCAAGGTGTAGTTGGTGCAAAAACTTCTATGCCAATACTTGAAGGTATTCTTATTTCTGCCGAACAAGGAAAAATTACTCTTGTGGCTTATAATCTTGAAATGGGTATGAAAAAAGAAATCTACGCTAAATGTGATGAAGAAGGCGACATTGTAATAAATGCGCGTCTACTTGCTGAAATTTTAAGAAAAATGAATGGCGAATCGGTAGAAATTTCTGCTGATGACCGACTTAACTGTCACATTAAAAGCGGTGATGCTACCTTTGATATTATGGGTATGGCTGCTACCGATTTTCCTGAAATTCCATCTGTTAACAATGCAAACAGCTTTTCTTTAGAAGGAAATCTTGTAAATAAACTTAAAAAGGGTACATCCTTTGCGGCAGCTACTACCGAAGGAAGCAAGCCTATTCTTACAGGTATAAATATTTCCCTTTTTGACGGTTTTATTCAGTTTGTAGCAATAGACGGTTACCGTTTAGCTATTAAAAAAGAAAAAATAAATATTGATAAAAATATGGAGTTTAATGTTACAAGTAAAGCAATAAACGAAGTAGTAAAGCTTATTGAAGACGAAAAAGAAGAAATTACCATTAATGTTGGTGAACGTCTTATAAGCTTTGTAGTAAGTGGTTATACCTTTATTTCCCGTTTATTAGAGGGTGACTTTGTTAATTACGAAAAAACTTTACCAAAAGACCATAAACAAAAGGTTACAGTAAATACACGCGAGCTAATAAACACTATTGAGCGTGTATCATTACTTATTAGCGAATCTTTTACAACACCTGTAAGATGCTATTTTAACGAATTAAATGTAATCTTTACCTGTGCTACAGCACAAGGTAGAAGTACCGAAACCTTTAATACTAAATTAGAGGGAGAAAATTTTGAAATAGGTCTTAATAACCACTATTTGTTAGATGCATTAAAGGCTATTGAAGATGAAAATGTAAATATTTTATTTAACGGTCCTAATGCGGGTGTTCTTATTACTCCTATTGATGATGATAACTTTAAATATATGATAATGCCTATGAGGTTGAAATAATGGAATACGCTAAAATTTCTATTAAAGAAGATTTTATTCGCCTTGATAGTGCTATGAAATTAGGCGATTTAGTTGTTACCGGCGGCCATGCTAAGTTTGTAATTCAAGAAGGCGAGGTTAAGGTAAACGGCGAAGTTTGTTTAATGAGAGGTAAAAAGCTTCATAAAGGCGATAAGGTTGACTTCCAGGGTCAAGGCATTGAAATTGTATGATCGTTTTAGATTTAGAATGTAAAAACTTTCGCAATTTAAGTAATATACATATTACTCCTTGTGAGAATATGAATGTTATTTGCGGTGAAAACGCGCAGGGAAAAACAAATATTATAGAAGCAATTTGGCTTTTTACGGGAGCTAAAAGCTTTCGCGGTGCTAAAGATAGTGAATTTTTAAAATTTTCAGAAGAAAAGGCAATTAATAACCTTAATTTTGAAAGTAAAGGAATAAAAACTAAAGCAACGCTTCAGTTTGAAGATAAAAAAACCGCTTTTTTAAATGATAAAAAATTAAAATCTGTGTCCGCTTTAGCAGGAAATTTTAATTCTATTGTTTTTTCTCCTATAGACCTTAATATTGTTTCAGAAGGACCAAAAATAAGAAGAAAATTTATTGATTTAGCAATTTGTCAAATTTACCCTTCCTATATTTCGGTTTTAAAGCAATATATAAGGGCAGTAACACAACGAAATCAAGCTATAAAGGATTTTAAATATGATTCTACCGTTTCGGTAATGCTTGATGTTTTTGAAAATGAAATAGCAACGCTTGGTAAAAAAATTATAGATATGCGATTACGCTATTTAGAGCTGTTGCAGGATTTTTTACCAATCTTATATGATGGTATTTCTAACGGAAAAGAAAAATTAGAAGTTAAATATATGCCGTCAACAAATGAAAATTTAGAAGAAGCATTAAAGAAAACACGAAAAGATGATATGTTTTCTGGTGTTACTACTATAGGACCGCATAGAGATGATATTGATTTTAAAATAAACGATATCAGTGCCAGAAGCTACGGCTCACAAGGTCAAAAACGAAGTGTTGCACTTGCAGTAAAATTAGCCGAAGCCGAAGTAATTAATAAAAAAACAGGCGAATATCCTGTAATTTTACTTGATGATGTTATGAGTGAATTAGATAAAAGCCGTCAAAATTTTGTGCTTAACCATACAAAAGAAATGCAAACCTTTTTAAGTTGTTGCGACCCAAGTAATATTGAAAATTTGAAAGGCGGCAAAATATTTAATGTAAAAGGCGGCGAAGTTTTTTAATGTATATTCATTTAGGCGGCGAATATGTAGCAAATGAAAATAGCATTATTGGTATTTTTGATTTAGAAAAAACTACCGTATCAAAAGCGACAAGGGATTTTTTATCGGGCGCCGAGAAAAAAGGCGAAGTTATAAATGTATCCTACGAGCTTCCAAAATCTTTTATATTAACAAATAAAAACAACAAAAATAAGGTTTATATTTCACAAATTTCTCCCAACACGCTTACAAAAAGGCAAGGGATAATTGTTAAATAAGTTACACTGAAAGGAAAAAAATATGAGTAACGAAATTACAACAGCTGTAAATGGAAGTTATGATGAAAATTCCATACAGGTATTAGAGGGGTTAGAGGCCGTAAGAAAAAGACCCGGTATGTATATAGGCTCTACGGGAGAAAGAGGTCTTCACCATTTAGTATATGAAATTGTGGATAACTCTATTGACGAAGCCTTGGCGGGATATTGCGATAAAATTACTGTTGATATTTTGGACGCCGGTATTATTAAAGTAACCGATAACGGACGCGGTATACCCGTAGGTTTAAATCCCCAGAAAGGAATTCCTACTGTAACTGTTGTATTTACCATTCTTCACGCAGGCGGTAAGTTCGGCGGCAGCGGCTATAAGGTTTCGGGCGGTTTGCACGGCGTTGGTGC
>JAZSCF010000120.1:0-12791 GCA_045602785.1 Acutalibacteraceae bacterium | reverse complement strand
TATACAGGACGTTCTTAACTGCCGCTTACACCTTGAAAAAGAGTTTGATACTATTGTGCGCGGTATGGCATATGCCACTAGCGGAATAAAGCATTTTCATAATCTCGCTAATTACGAGAAAATAAAGAATTACTTAACATATCTCGGCGTCGCTTATGCTCGCAGTACTGCAGATAATAATTCTTTTTACCTACCAACAGATTGGCACAATTGGGAAACCACTGCCCACCACAACAACCCAAAACTTATGGAATATATAGAAGAGTTTTTAGCAATAGACAGCGAAAATCCATCAAGTGATGTAAACCGTATGTCAAGGCTTTTCTTTGTTTGGGGGCACAGTCGCGAATTTGATAAAGACAATAATTGGGACCGCTTAGAAGAAATTTGTCAAAAGCTTTCAAACAAGGATAATATTTGGTATGCTACAAATATCCAAATTTACGATTATGTAAAAGCTTATGAATCACTTGTTATAAGCGCAGACCGAAAGATTTTTTACAACCCCTCAAACCAAAAAGTTTGGTTTAATATTAACGGTGCGCTCTATAGTGTTGCCCCGGGAGAAACAATAAAATTATAAATTTGGTGATAAAATGTTATTTTCTAAAAAATCTACATACGACTGGTTAATTGTAGGGCTTGGAAACCCGGGTCTTCAATACGAAAACACCCGACACAATGTTGGCTTTATGGCAGTAGACCTGTTTATGAAAGTGCAAAACGGGGATTTTAACAAAAATAAAATGAAAGCTGTAATGGGTGAATGCAGGCTTAAAGACAACCGTATTCTTGTAGCAAAGCCGCAAACCTATATGAATAATTCAGGCGATGCGGTTTCCCAAATTGTTAAGTTTTATAAAATACCATTAAACCGCATAATTGTTGTTTGCGATGATATAAACCTTGATGTTGGCAAAATACGTATTAAAAGAAACGGTAGTGACGGCGGACAAAAGGGTATGCGCGATATTATTGAGCTTTTGGGCAATAATGAAATTATGCGAATCAAAATCGGCGTAGGCAAAAA
The DNA here is from genome assembly GCA_045602785.1 of Acutalibacteraceae bacterium. Classification (GTDB taxonomy): domain Bacteria; phylum Bacillota; class Clostridia; order Oscillospirales; family Acutalibacteraceae; genus UBA737. The sequence continues at coordinate 11,761 of JAZSCF010000120.1, read as the reverse complement.
ACCGCATCCACAGTACGATTTAGCCGATTGGGTGCTTTCTAAATTTCCTAAAGAAAGTAAACCCGATTTAGACACTGCTTTAGAAAAAACTGCTAAAGCCTTAGCCGAGATTATAAATATAAATATCGACTCAGCTATGAATAAATTTAATAACTGATATGAAATTTTTAAGTGATATATTAAACCGCGACAGCGATTATTCTTCACTTTTAAAAGGTGTAAAAAATAATCGACTGCCGCTAGCCTGTACAGGACTTTCGTCTGTGCATAAATCGGCGGTAATATCAAGTTTACAACAGGATACGGGTAAAAAAATATTGGTTATTACCCCTACTGAAAGTCTTGCTTTAGAAATAGGCGGCGACCTTTCAGAACTTGGTGTAAACTGCCTTAATTTTCCGCAAAGGGATTACTGCATAGGCGAGATTACGGGCTACTCAAAAGAATATGAACATCAGCGTATTGATACCCTGTCTAAACTTTTAGGCGGGGACTTTGACGTGCTCACAGTATCCCTAGATGCCGCTTTGCAATACACCGTACCGCCTGAAATTTTAAAAAACGCTACTTTCAAAATATCAAGCGGTGACACCGTTTCCACAGAAGAATTAACCGAAAGGCTTATAATGTCGGGCTACAATAGAACCGATATGTGTGATGGTGTTGGCACCTTTTCGGTGCGTGGCGGTATTTTTGATATCTACCCTGCCGATAGCACTACCCCCTACCGTTTGGAATTTTGGGGTGATGAGATTGATACTATTTCTCCCTTTGATACCGAAACTCAGCGCAGAAGCGAATCAGTAGAAAATATTAAAATAACCCCCGCTTGTGAGATTATTTATAATCCATTAACCCTTTTAGAAAAATTAGACGGCATTAAAAACAACAAAAAGCTTACCGAAGCCCAAAAAGAGCGTATTAATGCTGACTATATAAAGCTCCAGAACGGCATCTCGGTTTTACCCGACCGCTATTTACCGCTTATCTACCCCGAAAACAATACAATTTTCGACTATTTAAAGGACCCGCTTATAGTACTTACAGATACCGTAAATATTAAAGAGCGCTTTGAAAGTATAACTATTCAAACCGCTACTGATACCGAAAACTTTTTAGAAGAAGGTCTTTTGAATTTTGCTACCGCTAAGCTCAACCTTTCAAAAACCGAGTTTTATAACCTTTACGAAAACGCGCTCATACTTGAAAACTTTCCGCGTGGTTCTTACGAGCTGCAAATTAAGGATATTATAAACTTCAACTATAAACGCTCTACTGCCTGGAGTGGCGACCTTAATGTGCTTTTGGAAGATATTACCTATACCCTATCTTCAGGCGGAAGCGCCTTGGTATTAGCAGGTGAAGAAAAAGCGGCAAGAGTTTTAACTGCTTCTTTGCAAGAAAAAAGCGTAAATGCAATTTTTAGCCAAACACCCACCACAAAAATAGGTGTTGTTACGGTTTCCTGCGGTGGTCTTTCAAGCGGTTTTGAAATACCTAGTCAGCACTTTATCTTAATAACCCACCGTTATATAAAAGGTGACAAAAAAAGAAAGAAAGCTAATTATAAAAAAGGACAAGAAATCAGTTCACTTGACAGTCTTAAAAAAGGTGATTATGTAGTTCACGAAACCCACGGTATTGGTATTTTTGACGGTATTAACCGAATAACCAATAATCGTATCACTAAGGACTACATCAAAATAAAATACGCTAAAAGTGACGTTTTATATGTGCCTGTAACACAGCTTGATTTGGTTTCAAGATATATAGGCTCTGCAAATGACGGCAATCTTAAGCTTAACCGCTTAGGCGGTAGCGAATGGCAAAAGACAAGAAAGCGTGTTAAAAGCGCGGTTAAAAATATGGCAAAAGAGTTAACCGCTCTCTACGCTAAGCGTATGTCGGTAAAAGGGTATGCTTTTTCACAAGATACCGACCTTCAAAACGATTTTGAACGCCGTTTCGAATATGAAGAAACCGACGACCAAATCCGTTCCATTAACGAAATTAAGCACGATATGGAACGCGATATACCTATGGATCGTTTACTTTGCGGTGATGTAGGTTTTGGAAAAACCGAAGTTGCTTTGCGAGCCGCCTTTAAATGCATTAGCGAAGGTAAGCAGTGTGCGTTATTAGTACCTACAACCATACTTGCCATGCAACACTATAATACCATCATCCGCCGTTTTGGTGAGATGCCGGTTACTGTAAAGCTTTTAAACCGCTTTGTAACACCTAAACAGCAGCAAAAAATTATATCTGATTTAAAATGCGGTAGGCTTGATATGGTGGTAGGTACCCACCGTATTATTTCTAACGATGTTAAATTTAAGGATTTAGGGCTTGTAATAATTGATGAAGAACAGCGCTTTGGCGTAGCTCAAAAGGAAAAACTAAAGCAAGACTACCCAAGTGTCGATATTCTTACCCTTTCTGCAACCCCTATTCCCCGCACACTCAATATGGCGTTGTCAAGACTTCGTGATATGTCTTCTATTGATGAAGCTCCAAGCGACCGCCACCCTGTACAAACCTATGTTTGCGAGTATAATTTAGGGGTTATAATCGACGCTATAAATAAAGAAATAAGGCGAAACGGTCAGGTTTACTATCTCCATAACCGAGTAGATACTATTGAGCGTTGCGCTATAAAGCTAAAAGAAAAGCTGCCCGATGTAAATATTGGTATAGCCCATGGTAAAATGAGTGAGCAAGAGCTTTCTAATGTTTGGAAACAGTTAATCGAACACGAAATAGACTTGCTTGTTTGTACCACCATTATTGAAACAGGTGTAGATGTACCAAACGCCAATACACTTATTATTGAAGATGCCGACAGAATGGGACTTTCGCAACTGCATCAGCTTAGAGGTCGTGTTGGCCGCTCGGCAAGGCGTGCTTATGCTTATTTTTGTTTCTCACAAAACAAGCAACTAAGCGATATTGCATCTAAACGACTTGAAGCTATACGTGAATTTACAGAGTTTGGCTCAGGCTTCCGTATTGCTATGCGTGACCTTGAAATAAGGGGCGCCGGCAGTATTTTAGGCGGTGAACAGCACGGTAATATGGAATCAGTAGGTTACGATATGTACCTTAAGCTCTTATCAGAGGCCATAAACGAAGAAAACGGAATTGAAGTAGCCGAAGAAGTTACTTGTACTGTTGACCTTAATATTTCGGCGCATATACCTGAAAGCTACATTACATCACTCCCTGCAAGGCTTGGTATTTACAAGCGAATAGCCGCTATTAGAAGCACGGACGATGTAAGTGATGTTATAGATGAACTGTGCGACCGCTTTGGCGAACCACCAAAGGCTGTTATGGGACTTATTGATATAGCTCTTTTGCGCAGTAAGGCGATTAAAAGCAATATTACTGAAATCACCCAAACAGGAAATAATGTTATGCTTCATATAACCTCTATAAAAGCAGAGGTTATGTCTAAGCTTTCGGCACACTTTGGCGCAAGGTTTAAGCTTTTAGCAAGCGAAAAGCCTGTTTATTCAATAAAGCTTTTAACAAATGAGAATATTGCCGACTTTGTAAAGGAATTAGGAGAAATATTATAAATTTTAGTAGACATTCTAAAGCTTTTGTTATATAATTGATATGTTAAAAACAACACGGAGGATTTTTAAAATGAAAATTATCAAAAAATTAGCAGCCGTGCTTTTGGTTGCAGTTATGGTGCTTAGCATTTGCGGTTGCCATAAAAAAGACGAAATTGCAGTAACTATCGGTGACCACGAGTTCACTTCAGCTTACTATATGTGCGCTCTTATAAACGCTTATCAGGACGGCGAGGCAGAGGTTTACGACTCCTTATCAGAAGAAGAACAACAAAGCACAGATATTGATTATTTCTCTAAGAAAATTGATGACAAAAGCTTTTCGGACTGGGTTAAAGACCGCGCTATTGAAATTTTAAAAACTGTATCTTACTACAAGGCAGCTTGCGAAAAGAATAAGGTTGAAATTGATGAAGATACACAGACCGCTTCAGAGTATTATGCTTCTGTAATTTGGCAAAGCTATTCAACACTTTTTGAAGAAAACGGCGTAAGCCAAACAACCTTCACAAAATACTTTACCGAAGGCGCTCCTTCACAGCTTACCGACTATGCTATGTATTATATGTTAGGCATAGGTACTCCTAACGACTATGAAGAGCTTTACTTCCAACACCTTTACGGTAAAGACGGCGAAAAGGAAATCGCTGCTAAAACCGTTAAGAAAGAGCTTTATAACAACTACCTTGCAGCAGATGTTTTAGAAGTAACCTTTACCGAAGAACAAAAAGATTCCGAACGCAATAAAATTAAAAAGCAGTTTGAAGAATACGAAAAAGACCTCAAGAGCGGTAAAACCACATTTGCAAAGGTTTACAAAGAATATAACGAAATCACTGATGATGAAGATTTACCCGAATCTGATGCAAAAGACCCCTATGCTTCAATTTTAGATATCTCAAGCCACAACTACACCGATATCAAGAAAATGGATACAGACGAAGTTAAACTTTTCTACGATAAAGAAGAAGGTCACCTTCAATTAGTAGTTAAAAAAGATATCAAGAGTGATAAATATTATCTTGAAACCTTAGATAATTCACTTCGCCATTCATTAAAGGACGAAGAATACACTAAGGATTCCGAAAAGGAAATTGCAAAGCTAAAGGCAGAAATTAATGACTTTGCAGTAGACAGATTCAAGGTTAAAGATATCAAAATCCCTGAAAGCCAATATTAATTATTTAGGACTTGAAGAATTTTCTTCAAGTCCTTTTTATTGTCTGTGACAAATAGCAAGGACTTAGGGTTGCCCCTAAGTCCTTAAATTGATTATTTCTTTGTTTTTGCTGTGATAGTTTCACCTGAAGACTTGATTTTCTTTCCATTTTCAAGCGAATAAGAAACCACCTTAAAATAGTACTTCTTATTTGACTTTAACTTCTTAACAGTATAACTTGCAGTATTGTTATCCTTAACTGTCTTTGCAATCTTCCATTTACCTGACTTTGAGGTCTTTTGATATACTATATAGCCGTCAGCATTTGTGTTTTTCTTCCATGAAAGCTTAACAGTTTTATCGGTCTTTGATTTAACCTTTGCAGTTACCTTTTTAAGTGTATTTTCAATTGTGGTTATTGATGTATATTTCTTAGATTTAGTAACAGCGGTTACTTTAAAGCTATACTTCTTACCTGTCTTAAGATTCTTTATTGTAGCAGAGGTCTTAGTAGTGGTAACACTCTTCCAATCCTTGGCACCGCTAGCTTTATATTGAACCTTATACTTTTTGGCACCTTTTACAGTATTCCAATCAAGATATACCGAAGAATTAGACTTTAAATAATCTTTCTTGAAGTAAATCTTTGCACTTTTGTCAGATTTGGTTGTGTAAGCATAGGGCTTTTCAGTTTTAAGGAGATTAAACTCAACCGTTTTCTTATCATCAGAAAGTGTTCCGTTAGTCTTTGTGATTGTATAAGGTAAAGTAATTTTGAGTGTTAAAGTGTATTCCTCACCTAAAAGCGACGCTGTTGCATCTAAACCGCTGTTCATTGCAGCAGTAAATTGCTTAGTTGTAACCTTAAATTTCTTAAAGATACCATCATCGTCTCCATATTCATTAAGCATATGCTTATTAGCCTTGGTTGTTGATGAAAAGCTCTTGTTTTCTTCTTTCACATAACATTCAACGCCATTGATGGTCTTGATTTCCATATCCTCAAGATCTTCCATATCATAGTCGCCGTACATATCCTCTGAATCACCAAGCTCTGTATCGTCACCCAATTCCATATCACCTTCGAGCTCAATGTCGCCATCCATTTCTAGATCATCATCAAGAGTAACATCATTGGATAAAGCTTGGGAGTTTTGAAGTTCCTCGATTGTTTCAACAGGAATTGTTGATACAATAGTAATTTTTGTTTTTCCGTTTTTACTGACTTTAACAGAATATTGATCACTGCAACCGCACATTAGCGTTGCAACCATAACAACTGCCAAAACCAGCGCTAAAATTCTTTTCATAACAATACCTCTTTCTAAAATGTATTAGGTTTATAACCTAATTTGATTGTATCACTGCAAAAACGCAATGTCAATTACAAAACTGTTACAATCCCTATTACACATTATAACCTGTTTCAGATTAAATGTCAATAACCTGATTCAGATTATTTTAAAATATACATATAATATGTTCGGAGGTTTTAATATGTTCAAAAGAATCCGCGATTTACGCGAAGACAGTGACCTCAACCAAACAAAAGTAGCAAACATTTTAGGAATGTCTCAAACAGGTTATTCAAAATATGAAACCGGTGAAAACGATATACCCACTTGGGTTTTAATAAAACTCGCCCGTTTCTATAACACCAGCATCGACTATCTGCTAGGCGAGACTGACCAAAAGCAACGATATCCCAAAAACAAAAGGACTTGAAGAAATTTCTTCAAGTCCTTTTTATTGCAAGCACATTTCAATTTCACATTTTTTAGTGACTTTTTCGACAAAATGTGATATTATTTTTAAGAGGTGACAACAATGTTTTTTGCAACTAAAGAAACCGTGCCCGAAGGCGTTGGCTTTCGCACTTTTGATATTACCCATTTAACCTGGCTTTTATTTATTACGGCAGCCATAGTTATTACAATGCTTATTTATAAAAAGGCATCCGTACATAAGCGTAACATTATGCGCATTACAGTTGGATGTATTGTAGTAGGTATTGAGATTATAAAGGATATTATTGCTATTGTTTTAGGTTATTTTGAAGCTGGGCATCTTCCCCTTCACTTATGCGGAATAAATGTACTGCTTATTTTATTCGACCTTATAAAGCCCACCAAAACCGTACGCCATTTTCTCTATTATTTTTCAATACCGGGTGCTTTGTTAGCGCTTGTTTTCCCAAATTGGACTGTACTGCCTTGTATGAATTTATCCAATATACAAAGCTTTTTGATTCACGCATTTTTGGTGCTTTACCCCATAATGCTAATAGCCGATGGTGAAGTAACTGCAAAATTTTCAGCAATGCTAAAAGGTGTAGCGTTACTTATTGGTATGGCAATACCGATTTATTTTATAAACCTAGCCCTTGACACTAACTTTATGTTTTTAATGGAGCCCGAAACCGGCAACCCATTAGGTCTTTTTGAAAAATATCTTGGCAGTCACTTGTGGGGCTTCCCCGTATTACTGCCGTTGGTTATGGGCTTAATGTATTTGCCTGTATTTATTATAAATAAGGTGAAAGCTAGTAAAAACACTTTGCAACAAAAAGAATATGCAGTATCAACAAAACAGTAGATTATTAATGAATTGATATTAAACAAAAGGATGTTTTATGTATAAATATGATTTACACGTTCACTCTTCAGGCGGCAGCGCTTGTGGTCGCAATACCACAACACCTTTGGCATTAAGGTTAATGAACGCATAAAAACAACCGAACAGTTAGCAACAGTACTAAAAAGCAACAAATTTGAGCTTTATCTTGGAAAATAGCAAAAGGACTTGAAGATTACTCTTCAAGTCCTTTTTATTTTATTATTTCTTTTTATCTGTTTTTTTCTTTTTAAAATAACGTACCAAAACAAGTATAATTACAGTAACGGCTGAAATAAGAATCAAATAAGGAATTGCCGATATTATAAATGCAAATGCTGATGTTATTATACTCCAAACATTTTCAAATCCTTTAATTATATTATTCCAAATTCCGTTCCAATATCCTTCTTTTTTAACTTCGCGTTCTACTTCTTCAACCGTTAATGTTATAGTACTGTAATCGGTTTGATTTTCCAAACTCTTCAACTGTGCTGTGTAAGACTCGATTTGAGCTCTAACATCAGCAAGACGCTCTTTGACCGAAAGCAAATCTTCAACAGTGCTTGCTTTTTTCAATATTTCAATAAGACTTTCTTCTTCAGCTTTATAAACCTTAATTCTAGCCTGAACGTCAACATACTGTTCGGTAACGTCTTCCACATTTTCGCTCTTTTCAACAACCGTAACATCTTTAGAAGCTGATTTTGTGAAACCATCTGCTTTTCCAACAGGAATTCTAATAACAGCATCAAAAGTTCTCAACTTAGAATAACTTGACTCGTTAGAGTTTTCTATGTAACCCCCACTTGCACTGACATTATTACGAATGCTTGCAATATAATTATCGTAATCTTTAGTTTCGACAGATAAAGAAATTTCTTTTATTAGTTTGCGTGAATCAAGTGTCTTTTTTTGCGAAGAATTTTCAGTATCGCTTAAATCATCACTTGTCCCGCTTTCAAAACTGCTATCAAAATAATTTTCCGACTCAGTAAAAATAGTTTTGTCTTCAGCAAAGGACTCACCGCAGCCGCAAAGCATTCCCATAATAAGAATAACGCTAATAGCCAATGTAATAATTTTTTTCATAAAAATCCCTCCTATAAATTTCCTTTCATTTATTATACAACTTAATAGATATAATTTCCTTAAAAATTTTGAAAAAATTTGCGAAAATATAAAAAATATAGATTATCTACGAATAATAAATACCCACGCGACTATCGCGGGGTTTTCATTATACAACAAAAAGGACTTAGGAAAAAACTATAAGTCCTTTAACTATAAATCAAACTTAATCAAATGTAATTTCAAAAAGTTCGTTAGGTGTGCATTCAAGCAATAAACAAATAGTTTCTATGTTTTCGTATCTAATTGATTTTGTTTGATTGTTTACCATTTTGTTAAAATTTTGATAACTCATACCTAATTGCTTATATAACCAATATTTTGTGTACCCTTTTTTCTCGAGTAATTCTAAAACCTTTAATTTAATCATAAGATATTTCCTCATAACTCACTTTTTTATTAGATAATATCTTATTTTTTCACTTTACATATAGACTATTACATTATATAATGTAATAGTCAGATAAAAATGTTATGTTATTTTTAGGGGGATTATTTTGAATAACTCGAAAAAAGATATTGTAACCTGTGAGTATTGTGAGCATCATAAATTACTATACACAGAAAAAGATGCAAGTATTTTCGATAAACATAAAGGTTACTGCAAAATAAAAGAAACTGAAAAATCAAGGGATGATAAGATGTGTGAATTTTTTAACATTAAATCGGGGTATTATACTTCAAAGTGGTATCCAAACAAGGATAAACGACCAATTATAAAATATAAGTTTTGATAATATATTTGAGAAAAGGACTTGAAGATTGATCTTCAAGTCCTTTCAGACTGTCGAAAAAGCCTAGTAAAAACTGGACTTTTTCGACAGTCTGAAATAACTATCAACATTTGAAAATGTTGATAGTTATTTTTTTGAAAAGGCGATTTAAAAATATCAAATCCTTAAATCTTTTATTTTTTTGTTTTCACTTTAATGCTTTTACCTGATGACTTAACGGTTTTACCGTTTTCTTTCGAATACGAAACAACCTTAAAATATACTGTTTTGTTGCTCTTTAATTTTGTTACCTTATACTTAACAGTTGAATTCTTTTTAATTGTTTTAACGGCTTTCCAATCGGCCTTTTGGGATGTTCTTTTATACACAATATAACCATCAGCATTTTTATTCTTATCCCAACTAAGTGTTACGGTTGTTTTGGTTTTAGTTTTAACCTTTGCCGTAACCTTTTTTAAGGTATATAGCGAAGCCTGCTCGGATATCGATTCACCGTTTTTTGTACTAGCGGTCACTTTAAATACATATTTTTTACCGGCTTGGAGACCCTTGACTGTTACTGATGTCTTTGTCGTTTTAACAGTTTCCCATTTTTTAGCGCCCGAAATTTTATATTGTAACTTGTAGGATTTAGCACCCGAAATTTTATTCCAACTAAGATACGCAGATGAATTAGACTTTAAATAACTTTTTTTAAAGTCTATAGGTGCTAATTTTTCAATAAGCTTGCTCTTAGAAGGCAACTTTTTAATTTCTTTACAAGAAACTATTTTAAGATATTTACCGTCAAAATTACCTTTCACTAAAGCGTATTCGCCTAACTCCGCTTCATAATCAACTTTTGTAAGATATATTGAATACGTTTTTCCCGAAACACTATATCCGTAAACATCATAAAGATAACCGCCGCCTGCTGGAATACAAATTAAATCATACGTTTTTGTTTCAGGTCTGTAAACTACACTCTGTATACCGTTGTAATTCGCGGTTGTTAAATCTACCTTTACATCAAAAAGCTTGTTGGCAAGGGTTTCGAATTTTTTCTTAGGCAAAGAGTAAACTTCGTTCCATTCGTCACTTTTCTTAACATTATAATATTTTTCATAACCTTCAAAATTTTTTGCAGTTATAAAAGCAATATCATTTGCCGACCAAGGATTGTTTTCATCGCCAAAACGATTAACAGAGGTTAATTCACTTAATTGATTTTTAAAAATTTCACAATAATTCTCTGTTGCGGCGCTTACATTTGATACCATACCGATACCAAACAGCATTATAATTACCAATAATAAAGAGATAGTCTTTTTCATATTAAATTCCTCCCCAAACTACAAAATAATATTCATATATAATAATTATAGTTCACATTAACAATGCAACGAAAGTGGGAGAGCCCAAAGACCCTCCCAAATAATTATCTAATTGTATTACTTATTAAGTGCTTCGTTAACTGCAACTGCACAAGCAACGGTCATACCAACCATTGGGTTGTTACCTGCACCGATAAGACCCATCATTTCAACGTGAGCAGGAACAGAAGAAGAACCTGCAAACTGAGCGTCAGAGTGCATACGACCCATAGTATCGGTCATACCGTAAGAAGCGGGGCCTGCTGCCATATTGTCAGGATGCATGGTACGACCTGTACCGCCGCCTGATGCAACAGAGAAGTACTTCTTGCCCTGTTCGATACATTCTTTCTTGTATGTACCTGCAACAGGATGCTGGAAGCGAGTTGGGTTGGTGGAGTTACCTGTGATGGAAACGTCTACACCTTCCTTGTGCATGATAGCAACGCCTTCACGAACGTCATCAGCACCGTAGCAACGAACCTTTGCGCGTTCGCCGTTTGAGTAAGCAATTTCTTCAACGATTTCAAGCTTACCTGTGAAGTAGTCAAACTTAGTTTGAACGTAGGTAAAGCCGTTGATTCTTGAAATAATTTTAGCAGCGTCCTTACCAAGACCGTTAAGAATAACTCTTAAAGGTTCTTTACGAGCCTTGTTTGCGCTTCTAGCAAGACCGATAGCACCTTCTGCAGCAGCAAAAGATTCGTGGCCTGCGAGGAATGCGAAACACTTGGTTTCTTCACGTAAAAGCATTGCGCCTAAGTTACCGTGGCCGATACCAACCTTACGGTCGTCAGCAACAGAACCGGGAATGCAGAAAGACTGAAGACCCACACCGATTTTTTCAGCAGCTTCAGCAGCGGACTTAACTTCGTCTTTAATTGCGATAGCGCAACCTACAACATAAGCCCAAGCAGCATTTTCAAAACAAATAGGCTGAATGCCTTTAACGATATTATAAGCGTCAACGCCTGCTTTGTCGCAAATTTCCTTTGCTTCTTCAATGGAAGAAATGCCGTGTTTTGCGAGTTCTGCATTGATTTGGTCAATTCTTCTCTCGTAACTTTCAAATAAAGCCATTGTTCATTTCCTCCTTAATTATTCTTCACGGGGGTCGAGAAGCTTAGCAGCATCGTCAACGCGTCCGTATTGGCCGCTAGCCTTTTCTAAAGCTTCGTTAGCGTCCATACC
>JAZSCF010000119.1:0-5723 GCA_045602785.1 Acutalibacteraceae bacterium | reverse complement strand
AGTACTGAATCTCGTAACCTGTAGCCTGTGAAGATACCTTCTTAATCTTAACCTTTAGGCTCTTCTTAGCTGCTGTGAGCTTTTCAACCTTGCTTTCCTTCGGAACGATTGTGAAGTAAGCAGTTAAGGTACCGCTGTAGTTACCCTTAAGCTTAATAGTAACCTTGTACTTGCCAACCTTCTTACGGCCTGTTGCGTAAGATACGGTGTAGTACTTAGAAGAAATCTTATTACCCTTGTAGTCATATATCTTCACGCTTGGTTTCTTAGCCTTACCGTTGTAGGTATATTCTGTGGTAGAAAGCTTAACCTTCTTAGCATAGTAAATCTTAGTTGTGCTATAAACCTTACCACATACTGAGCACTTCTTAACTATGCTACCGTTCTTCTTAGTTGTAGCCTTAGTTGTGGTGGTCTTATAAGTATGCTTAATGGTTCTGGTAGCACTACAAACGTTACACTTAGTATCGCAGTTGTTGCTATAGGTATGTTTACCTGTTGCAGCAATTACTGTGTTTTCGTTACGCTTGTCGAAGCATACTGTACATTCTTCGTGCTTAATACCTGTTGTACCACAATTAGCCGCTTTATCTATTACCCACTCAAAGTTATGCTCTTCTTTGTCAGCGATAGCATTACATTCACATTCTAACCAGTGATACTTATCATCAGTTACTCTGCTGTAGCCGTGACCAAAACGATACTCAAACTCTTCCTTACCGCAAGAACATTCTCTCCAATGTTCGTCTTCAGTTTTCTTGAGGATATCGTATTTATGCTCTTTCTTTTCGAGAACATCTCCGCAATCACATTCCTGCCAGTGATGTGTATCATCCTGCTTACTGTTTTTGTAATTATGATCAAGCTTACTATTTTCTTGTACTCTTGTATCTTTTTCTTCGCAATCTTCTTTATCGCAAATTGCAGTTTCGGTGCCGTTTGCGGTACAGGTTGCATCGTTATTGCTTACATAGTTAGTAAAGCTGTGCTTACACTCCGCTTTTAATATAACTTCGCCAACCCAAAAATCGCCGTCATCAGCAGCACCTGTCATAAACTGCGGAACATAAGTATCAGGAATAATATTTCCGCTTTCATCTAATGCAGTAATTTCGGTGTAGTAGTTACGGTGAACGTGACCGCAAAATACACCCTTTATAACATCATAATTCTTTCGAATAATATCGTGTACTTCAGGAACTTCAACACCTGCTGTATCATAGGTAGACATATTTACGGTACCTGCATTATTATCGGCGGTACCAAAGCCCAAATCGTTTGCAACGGGTTTATAAACTGCTTTTTCGGCATCGTTATATGTTGCCATAGGAATATGCTGAATAATTAAAACAGGGATATCCTTTTGCTTTGCTTCATCAATACTTGCTTGAAGTTTTGCAGCAGTACCAACAGGATATTCGCCGTTACCGTTATCCAAAAGGATAATCATAGCATTGTCTTCACCGGTTGAAGTTTTAACAATTTCGGCATAATACTTTGGATTATTAGACCAAGATTGCTCAATTAAACCGTATTTTTCACTTACTGTAAAGTTATCAGGCATACCCTTAATATCGCCGTTTGTTTCTTCATAAAATTCGTGGTTACCTGTAGTCATTAAAACGCTGCCGTTTATAGATTTATCGGCAACAATCGCTTTTACAGCGTTATATGAGCCATAAGAATAGTTGTCGGCAATATCACCAGATACAATTATCTTATCGTAAAGCTTGGTCATATAATTCATTTGGGTGGTTGCTCTTTCCATTATCTTGCGGGTAGGATATCTTAACCACGCGCTTCCACGGTAAGTTGAAAGAGCATTAATAATTTGCTTATCAACATCAGTTGGGCTTATACCGAAAATATGCATATCACTAATCCAACCAAGATTTATTGTTTCTTTAACGGTTGTATTGGTAATAACAGTACTTCTCTTTCGCTGAATATAGTCGCTCAAGCCTGAAACACTACTAAATACATCATAAGTGTCAGTATTACGCTTTAATGAAGTATTAGCTTTATCAAAGGTTGATGCAATAGTTTCTGTAAAGGTATCACGAAAAGCTTCATTATCGGCTTTAACCTTTTCAATTATTGTAGTATAAATAGCCTTACTGTCGGTAGCTTGTTTTGCTACTTTATATGCGCTTGAGCTTTCTTCCAAAGTATAAACTATACTTTCAATACCGTTATTGTTGGTATATTTAATATACCCTCTTGCAGTGTAGAAAGAGCTATAATCATTAGCAGTAATATCAATAGCTGCGTTATTAGAGTTTGCTACCTTGTTAGGCGCAGGTAATGTTCTATTTGGGATAAAGGCGTTTTTATCACCTTCAGCATCCCAAGTCCAGCTTCTGACAATTGGCTCGTCTACGCGGAGCTCGTGACCTAAAGCAACGTCTGTAGCAGCCCATATAACGCCCTTTTCACTAATGTTAGGAATGTTATTTATAGCAGCGGTTTCGCTAAAGCCCATATTTAGTTTTAAACCGCCATCTTCTGTTAATGAAAATTTATCAATTGCAAAATCAACAGTCGAAGTATCATAAGCGACAGTATCAACAGTAAAATCAATATACTTAGCAGTTAGAACATCACCGTTTGCATAGCTGTCTTCAAGTTTAGCCCAACTGCCATCTGCCTTTTGCCAACCAATAAATAATTTTCCTGCTTTTTCTAAATATTTTTGTTCCTTTAAATTAATGGTAACAGGTTTAAAGACTGTAATTTTTTCACCGTTGTTAAAATAATCATCAACAATTATTAAATCGTATTCACCGGGAGTTACGGTAAATGTATCACTTATTAAAACCTGTTCTGCACCTGTAACTAAATTTTTAATTACTGCGGTGTACTCGCCTTCGCCAATAGCGTTCATATTAAGCTTATACTGACCTGCAGTTTCTGTGAGCTCAACAGCGTCAGGGCTACCCGATTTATTGTTTATAATATAATACGGAACAGTAGAGGGAGTTGCCGCATTATTCACATATGCAGAAATGGTTTCTTTTATTGCGGTCATACTAACATCGGCAGAATTTATAAACTGCAAAGCAGCGGTAGTGCCGAAAGCAAATTTTGTACCTGTAAGTGTTAAACCTTTGGAGTTTTTAATATTAAAATTAATGTTACCATTGTAAGTAGGAGTATTGGTTCCTTCGTGAGCGCCAATTTTAAATGTAGAAGCGCCCGCATTATCTAAGGTTATATTTATGTCACCGTTTTCAATAGGTGCAGAATAGTTACCCGAAATAGTTACAGTTTGACCTATTGCACTTCCAAGATAAAGATTCAAATCTTCGTTATAAGTGCTATGCGCATTATTTCTCAAACCAATAACACTTGGACTACCTGAAATAGTTGCGTTATTTATAAACTCAACATCGTAGCCTGCAAAATTCATTGTTTTCCAATTTGTACAAGCAACTTGAACATTATCAAATATTGTATCGCCACCCAAACTGATATTCGGCATATTTATTTTTGCTTTGTCGGCGGCAGATGTAATCTTTAGAGTAAATGGGTGCGAACTAACAGCGCCTGCCGCACCGCCTGCTCTCCAATAGTTTGCCGTATTCGAAGCATTTTTTATAAGCTTAACTATTAAAGTATCTCCGGCAGCTATACCGTTATCCTTAGCAATGGCAATAGCTGTATTAACATTGGTAACAGGTGTGCTTTCGGTTAAACCGTCATTATTGTCGTTTCCTTCAGGGCTTATATAAACTGTCATTTCTTCGTTGATAGCCTTAACAGCATTAATGTTGTATGTGCCTGAAGGTAACGCTGTAAGGTCAAGAACACCGTCTTCAACCTGAGCATCAACGGGCTCACCATTAGCATCGGTAACGGCAACTTCCCAAACTTTGCTTAAGTTAATGTGGTATTTACCAACAGTATCAGTATATGAAACAGCGTCAGGTAAACCGCTTTTATTATTAATGATATAATATTTAGAGGGTCTAATAGAGTATGTGCTTAATGCAGTATTCCAATCGTTAACATTTGCGCCTACAGAGTTAATAATCTGTACAGCAGACTCTTCACCAAATGCAACTTTGTATGCACTACTTGTAGTATTGTTAAATTTTATAGTAGGAGAACCCGACTTAATATTAAAGTTGAAAGTACCGTTAAAATGAGTAGCGTGATTAGTGGCATTACCGTTAGCGGTATAAACGTTGAAAGTATAAGTGCCTGAGCCTGCAACATTAACAGTAGTGATGCTATTATAGGTAGGACCACCCCAGTCACCGCCTAAACATACAGTACGATTATACGGACCTGTGAAGGTTAAGCTATGAGGTTTGTCGTAAGTACCACTTTTAGCATAAAAAAGGCTATATTCACTATTGTAGGTTGATACGCCCTTACCAATAACTACATCGTTACCGGCAAAATCAATGATGGGATAGCCTTTATCAGAAGATGATCTACCCCACATCATTTTGATGTTAGATAACTTGGTAGGACCATTAAATGACATAGCAGTGTCAAGAGCACCAAGCTGAGCAATATCAACATTTGAAGAAATATCAAGAGTAAATGCGTGAGCAGTAATTTTAGCAGTTTCAGCCCATGTGTTTGACATATTCGCAATATGTATAACCTTAACGTATACCGTGTCGCCTTCCTTGTAGCCTGCGGTGTTAGCCAAATTAACCGCCTTATCTACAGAAGCGAGCGGTGTTTCAACTGTTAAACCGTCAGCTGTATCATCACCCTCGGGGCTTACATAGTATGTAGCTTCACTAGCAGCCGACACTGTACCCACTGCACAAAGGCAGGTAGACAAAATCACTGCCAAAGTAAGCAAAATACTAAGCACTTTGTAGATTTTTTGTTTCATACCAATCTCTCCTTCAACTAATATTTTAAATTTATTATAAACCATTAATAAAAAGCAAACAATAAAAAACAGAAATAATGACGTTTTTATCACACATTGATTATAAAAAGTGATTGTAATGATTATAAGATGATTGTTAATTATATTATAACAATATTCAAATTTATTGTAAAGTCAATTTACACAGCTTTTCCACTATATTTTATCAAAAATGTAATTAAAACAAAAGAATATTTTACTTGCTTTTGTCAAGTACCGCTTGCAATAATTGTTTCTTTAAAAAAGTATTGGTATTTTATTGATTTTTTAAGATTAACATATTATAATAAAAATGATTTATCGAAACGCTAAAAAACGTTTTAATAAACCACTTTTCAAGCACCTATAACATAATAAAAAATTAATTAATCTCACATAACATTCATTGCAAGAATGTAAAAGGAAGCGATATTGTGTCAATTATGTTTTTAAGATTCCCAGGTGGAAAACCAAAAGCGGTTACCTTTAGTTATGATGACGGTTGCCCACAGGATGTACGACTCTCTAACACCTTGACCCGATATAATATGAAAGGTACTTTTAATTTTACCCGTTTTGAAAATCGAAGGCCCACCGACAGCATAATCTCAATAGAAGACGCCAAAGAGCATATTCTGAAAAAAGGGCATGAAATTGCAACCCACGGCTATTACCACTTGGCAAGCGGCGCTGTACACGATTTTATAGGTATACAGGACGTTCTTAACTGCCGCTTACACCTTGAAAAAGAGTTTGATACTATTGTGCGCGGTATGGCATATGCCACTAGCGGAATAAAGCATTTTCATAATCTCGCTAATTACGAGAAAATAAAGAATTACTTAACATA
>JAZSCF010000118.1:0-6330 GCA_045602785.1 Acutalibacteraceae bacterium | reverse complement strand
GCATACGTGGTAGTACCATCATTACCTATTACCGAACCATCATACACATTCCAGTCGCTACGCTGCATAATATATACATTAGCAGTGTCGTTGGCGGTCATCTCGGCGTCATCGTTAATAATCGCAATAAGAGCTCCAACGTTAGGTGCCGGATTTTCCTTACTGCCAACAGGTTTACTTGTGTCCCCTGTGCCGAGTGATGCGTCATATGTAGAATCATTTAAATTTACATAACCCGCACTTTGAACATAATAGTCCTTAGTAATCTCCGGGTCTACAGTGTCTTCAGCTATTGCAGGTAAACAAAAGATTGTTGTCAATACCAACACAATAGAAAGCGCTGCGCCAAGAACTTTGTAAAGCTTGCTCTTCATTTTTATCACCTTTCTTAAAACAAATATGGATATCCGCGTTGACTACAATTTTTTTAATATTATAAATCTACTATATAATATCATATAATAAATAAATATTAAATGACTTATTTTGACCAAAAAAGTGTCCTTATTTGCATTTTGCAGAGCTTTTAATTCGCATAAAAAAGACTGTGTTCAATGAACACAGCCTTTAGCTTACATATTAGTCATTAACATAAGGTAATAATGCAATTTGACGAGCGCGCTTGATAGCGGTTGTCAATTCGCGCTGATGAGCAGCGCAGGTGCCTGTAGCACGGCGGGGTAAAATCTTAGCACGTTCAGAAATGAACTTGCGAAGACGAGCTACATCCTTATAGTCAATGGCTTCAACACGGTCAACACAGAAGTGACAAACCTTACGGCGTGGCTTTCTGTGCATAGGTCTTTCGTTTCTCTCTTCCATTGTTAAGCCTCCTTAAATTAAATTTTAGAATGGTAAATCATCGTCAGAAGCATCGCCCAAATCAGCAAAATCATTCACATCAGCATTGCTAAAGGAAGCAGCTTCAGGTGTGCTTGACGGAGCAGAATCTCTCTTAGATTCAACAAACTGAACATTATTTGCAACAACCTCAAATGCAGTACGGGTATTGCCGTTCTTATCCTCATATCTTCTGGTTTGGATAGAACCTTCAATACCAATCATATTACCTTTTTTGAAGTATTTTGTAATAAATTCAGCAGTTTGACGCCATGCAACAATGTTAATAAAATCTGCCTGACGTTCTTCGCCCGAGCGATAGCGACGCTCTACAGCGATTGAAAAAGTTGTTACGGGAATGCCATTTGCAGTGGTTTTAAGTTCAGCATCGGCAGTTAAGCGACCTGTTAAAACAACTAAGTTAAACATAATGTTTCTCCTTATTTTTTGATAACCATTAAACGAAGTACGCCGTCAGTAATCTTTGCAATACGCTCTAATTCTGCGGGGAAGGTAGCTTCGCTTTCAAAATTAAAGAAAACGTAGTAGCCTTCTGCTTCGTCGTTGATAAGGTATGCCAAGCGGCGCTTACCCCAATCATCAACGTTTTCAATGGTAGCGTTTTTAGCAATAAGGTCATTAAACTTTTCTTTTAAAGCTAATGTAACATCTTCACCGTTTGCAACGGTAAAAATCATAGCAGCCTCATACTTTGCGGTCATTTACTTGCACCTCCTTTTGGACTATTGGTCCCACCATCTATGGCAGAACAAGGAACTATAGGGCATAAAAACCCATTAGCGACTAATATTATATCAATTAAGCCATAGTTTGTCAACAAAAATATTGATTTTTTAAAAAAATACTGTATAATGTAATGGAAAGGGATGATTAAGGTGTTACTTACTATTGATATAGGCAATACCAATATTACTTTAGGCGCATATAATTCTAACTTCTTAGCCTTTACCGCCCGCCTTGCAACCGATACCCGCAAGACTGACGACCAATACGCTATAGAAATTAAGCATATACTGTCACTTTATGATATTGAAAGCCAAGATATTGAAGACTGCATTATTGCAACCGTTGTTCCGTCTGTTGGCAAACAGGTTTCGCAAGCGGTGGCAAAGCTATGCCAAATTGTCCCCTTAATGTTGGGTCCGGGTATAAAAACAGGGCTTAACATTAAAATAGATAACCCTGCTCAGCTAGGTGCCGACTTAGTAGCAGGCGCCGTTGGTGCTATTGATAACTATACAATGCCCTGTGTGGTTATTGATATGGGTACTGCTTCTACAATAAGCGTGCTTGATAAAAACGGTGCTTTTTTAGGCGGTGTTATTTCGGCAGGTGTACGCTTAACACTTAAGGCCTTAACCGAAAATACTGCACTTCTCTCCTCTATCCCCATTGAAGCACCTAAATCGGTTATAGGCTCTAACACAACCGAAAGTATGCAATCAGGTCTTGTATTCGGTACCGCTGCTATGATAGACGGCTTACTTGAAAAAATAACTGCCGAATTAGGCGAAAACCCCACCGTTGTTGCGACAGGCGGTCTTTCTAAAGAGATTATTGCACACTGCAAAAACAATATAATCTATAACGAAAACCTTTTACTAGAAGGCCTTCGTGCAATATATGAAAAGAACCATTAGCAGCTACCACATTAGTGGATTGCAAATATTATGAACTGCACCAACAAACAACACTTTAATGAAAAACAGTGTAAGACCTAGTTGAAATGATGATTGATTCACATTTACAAATACCTTACTTATCCGCTTTTCATTAAGCGAAGCGCTTTGGGCAGTATCGGAGGTAATTTTTATGTCAAATTCAGAAACACGCAAACAACAAACCCGTCTTTTAGTTCTAGGGGCGGTATTCACAGCGCTTGTAATTGTGCTGCAATTTTTAGGCACATTCATTCGCTTTGGAATGTTCTCAATCTCGCTTGTGCTTTTACCGATTATAATAGGCGCAGCAACCTGCGGTTACAAAATCGGCGCTTGGCTTGGTTTTGTTTTCGGTGTGGTTGTGCTTTTAAGCGGAGATGCTACTGCATTTTTAACCGTAAACTATTGGGGCACTATTGCTACAGTTTTGGTTAAAGGTACACTATGTGGCTTTGTTGCAGGCTTGGTTTACAGCGCACTTGCAAAGTATAACCAATATTTAGCCGTTATGGCTGCCGCAATTGTTTGCCCGATTGTAAACACAGGAATATTCCTTTTAGGTTGCCAAATTTTCTTTTTAGAAACCATTAAAGAATGGGGCGCTGCAGCAGGATTTAACAATGTTGCCGCTTATATGTTCTTAGGTCTTGCAGGCGGAAACTTCCTTTTCGAGCTTGGAACAAACCTTGTTCTCTCCCCTGCTGTTGTAAGAGTTTTAAAGCTTACCAAAATACACAAATAAGTTTTTAATACAGTAAAGAAGTGTGTGGAATTTTCCACACACTTCTTTTTTTATTTTAACTTATACTTTTTAACGCTTGACCACGGACCGTAAATTTTTTTACCGTTAACAGTCTTGTAAGCACGGACTTTATAATAATATGTCTTTCCCTTTTTAGCGGAAATAGTTTTACTCTTACCACTTGTAGTATTGTAAGTAGAAACTATTTTTGTCTTGCTTTTACTGGTAGACTGTGAAATTTGATATCCGCTCTCGCCACCTATATTAGTCCAACTAACCTTAACCTTTTTAGATGAAGATTTTTTAATCTTAGGTGTAGAAACCTTTTTCAAAGTAGCAACCGAAGCGGTTTTATAACTGTCATCGAGTATAATATTACTTCCTGAAATGCTATACGGTACAACCTTAAATGTGTATTTCACACCATCTGAAAGATTTGCCTTTTTAAATGAAGTCGAGGTTGTTTTACCGGCATAACTATAGGATTTTGCTGAAGATTTTTTATAATAAACATAATAACCCTTAGCTCCGGATACCTTCTTCCAACTAACCTTTACATCATCATAACCGTAAAGTTCTGTTGTAACCTTAGATGGCGCCTTCAAATCTTTTAATGTGGTTGCACTTGAGGTTTTATAGTAAGCCGATGCTTTTTTGGTGCTACCTACAAGATAATACGCTACAACCTTAAAGTCGTATTTAGTACCACTTGAAAGGTTTGCAAAGTTACACGAAAGCGCGGTCGTGCTACCCTTGTAGCTATAAGATTTAGATGATGATTTTTTGTAATAAACAAAGTAGCCTTTAGCACCCGAAACCTTATTCCACGAAAGCTTTACATCATTGTGCCCGTAAAGTGATGTTTTAACACTCGTAGTAGCAGGTAATTTTATCTCATATTCTATAACAAGCTCGCCGGCATAATTTCCCCAAGCAGTTATTTTTGCCTTTGCAGTACCTGGATATATATTATTGCTATACTCTACCTTAAAGTCTTTAAACTCTTCAAGACCTTCAATTATTACATACGGACACTTTGCGCGACCATTATAATTAGTAGACAAATACTCTATTCCAATTTGCTTGTGGGAAATATGAAGCGCTTTAATTTCAAAAGGAATTTGTCCCTTACCTGTATACTCGCCAATACCTTGAATCTCTATATAACCAAAGCCGGCATCAATATTATCGTAATAGCCTAATATTTCATAGTCGACCCCTTCAACAAGCGAATTACCCTTAGCATCTTCAAAAACTGCGATTATTGGTTTGATTTCACTTCCGGTGTACAAATAATACTCATACTCAACCTTAGCCAATTGAGCCAAAGCTTCAATAGAATTTAAATACAAGGTCTCAGCACAATCACCACAAATAATACAAGCATTATGGTAGGTATAATCATCTATATTTTGCTTTTGCACAATATGGCCGAGTATACATTTAAAATCATCAATTTCTTTAAATTTAATGCTATTTTCTGTAGCGTATTTTTCCGCTTCACTTTCTTCTTCGCCATAAATAGTATATGCATTATGGCTATCAACCAATGTATCACCAATTGCTGTAACCGAATCGGGTATAATAACACTCATTATATTATCACAATTTTTAATTAAGTTAGCGTCAATTTCCTTAATACCCTCAGAAAAGACAATTGTTTGAATATTGGTTTTACCTGTAAATGCGCCACTACCTATAGATTGAACAGGATAACCTTTTATATGCGACGGCACCAAAACAGTGTCATTGTTGCCTTTATAAGAGTCAATGTACACCTTACTCATTTTTATTGTGTAAGTAAATTCCGCCGACTCGCCTTCTTCAGTAAGGTCCACATCATTTACAGAAATAGGATATTTTTGTTGGAATGACAAAGAGGTATATTCTTCATCCGGTGTATGACCTTCACTAAAACTATTGCTACCTTTTAAATAGTACTCATAGCTTGTTTCTTCTACACCGGCATCCCAGGTCGAATCCAAATAGTAATAGTAAGAACCTATTTTAACTATATTCCACGCATGGTTTTGGTTACGGCTTTTACCGGTAATAACCCTTGTTTCAAGACCACATTCACGTGCTAAGCGATAAAATAGTGTTGCGTATCCTTGACAAACTGCAGTACCGTTCACTAGTGCCGCATAAGCGGTATATTTTAATTTATAAGATTCTATATTAAGATTATCGTAATCATAGGTTACATTGTCGGTTATAAAATTATAAATGGTATCTATTTTTTGTTTTTGGGTAGTAAATGCATTAAAGTCGAAATCATCTATTACTTCTTCAATTCTCTCATCAACTACATTTTCCTGCGCGCGTGTAGTGTAATAAGTGAACTCCATCGGGAAATGAAAATAGTAATTTCTGCCAACATTATAAAAATCAACTTTATTATTCACCGTACCGATATGCTCATAAACCCAATGCAGATAGTCACCTTCATCGGGATTTTCGGTTTCAGCCAAGGCAGAATTAATCCAACCGCGGAATAATGTATTTATTTTATCCAAGGAATCGGGATCGGTAGTTTTGTAATACACATCAAGGTTAGACTTGCGTTCAACCATAGCCTCGCGTATATCTTTTACAATTTTTTTCTCGTTATTGGTATAATCGTCAAAATCGTCATCCGGCAAAGCATAGTACTTTTCCGAATTAACCGAAAAGTCTGCAATTGTGTTTTCTTGTGCCTCGCTTAACGGGTTTACAACATCCTCAAGGGTAAGTATGCCAGAATCACTTTCCGTTTCGGCATAAACCACCGTAGAAAATGTGGTTATAATCATAACAAAAGTAAGTATTAAAGAGGCAAGTTTAAACAGCTTTTTTTGCATAAAAACATCTCCTTATACAGTATATTCAAAATACGCAAAGTTTACCAACTACATTATACAACAAAACTATTATTTTTTCAACATTTAATATGCATAATATAAGAATAAAAAAATCGGGATACCTTGTGTATCCCGAAAAACTTTATTTTTCATCACTATTAATTAAATTGATAGCGGTAACAAGCTTATGCAAATAAATAATTGGACCTATAAGCACCATTAAACC
>JAZSCF010000117.1:0-6171 GCA_045602785.1 Acutalibacteraceae bacterium | reverse complement strand
CTTTGCTACTACTGAAACCAAGGACGATGTAAGCTCTGAAGAAACATCATCAAACACTTCTTCTGATGTACAGTCGAATGTTACATCTAATAAAGATAACGCTTCGAACAAGAATCAGAACACAAGCTCGGGTGGAAAAACGTCTTCCAAAACCGACACAAGCTCTACCAATAAGGTTACTACCACCGTTCCTAAGGAAAACCAAATTGGCGGTAAATCTTGGAAAGATGTTTTAGCCGGTATGCCTAAGAACCTTCGCGGCACAAAGCTTACAATGTATAATTGGAATGCCGCTACCGAATATACGGGCGCACCTGCAGTTATGGAAGCGTTTAAAAAGCAAACGGGTATTCAGGTTACTTGGAATACAATTTCTTATGGTACTTACTTTACAAAGCTTCCTGCTTTAATTGCAGCAGGAGATAATATTCCCGATATGGTTCGTATTGGTTATGCGGATTTATCTTTCCTCCAAAATATGGCACCGCTTTCGGTTTCTAAGTATGATTTTACTGACAAAGCATGGGATAAGTTTATGATGGATACCTTAACCTTTGGCGGCAAAACCTACGGAACTACCTTGCAAAACACTCATATTTCGGGTGTTCACGTTATGTTTTACAACATGGCGTTAGTTGATAAATACAACTACGAAGACCCATACAAACTTTGGAAAGACGGCAAGTGGACTTGGGAAAAATTTGTTGAAATGTGTGAAGATGCTAAGGAAGATGGATTAACGTTCGGCGCTACTGGTGAAGGTAATTTCCCGGCGTATCTCTCTTCTTGGGGACTTACCAATCTTTATTTTGATGGCAAAAAAATGGCAAGCAATTGGGAGTCTGCAAATTGGTTAAAGGCTAACCAAGAACTAGGTGATCTTTATAATAAGGATTATATTTTGGGTCATGGACGTGAAGAAACCTTTGATGCGGGCGATGCGTTGTTCTATATAGGTTCTACTGTACATGCAAGAAATAAGAACTCTTATTTTGGCGACCTTAAGGCTAACAAGACCCTTTATTTTGTGCCATTACCTGAGCATCCTGAACTCAAAAAATACTATCAGGGCTATTGTGAAATCGAAGCCTATGGTATTCCTAAGGGTGCCAAGAATCCTGAAGCAGTACCTTACTTCTTAAGGTACTTTCTTGATGGCGCTAACTACACACTCGATACCTACTTTGGTAACAAACAAAATCTTGAAGTTTACAACTGGTGTATGAACCGACCGAATAAAGTTGTTAACTGGGGTTATGAGGCGGAAAATATAGTAGGTGAAGGACAAGTTAAGTCACTTAAAAACTGCATCGGCGCACAGGTCAAAAACTTCATTGATGCGAATAAAGGCGTCAATGCTAAATGGCTTAAAGAACAAAATGAATTGTTGAATAAACTTAAATAACAAAAAACTAGAAAATGTCAGATTTGACATTTTCGAGTTTTTTTATATATTTAGTGACTAAGTCGGTATTTTTTTGGTGTTTTGCTGTAGGTTTTATAAAAAAGCCTATGAAAATAGCTTATGTTTTCGTAGCCTGACTGTATTGCAATTTCATCAATATTTATGTGGGTGTTCTTTAAAAGATACGCCGCTTGTGACATTCGTTTATTGTGTAAAAGCTCGGTATAAGTTTTGCCGGTTTTTCGCTTGATTTCGCGCGAAAGCCAAGTGAAATCGTAATGTAAATCGGTGGCAAGTTCGGTTAGGGAACCGTTTTTATAATGTTCTTCAATATAACTTAACACTTGCATAACAATTTGTTCTTCGGGGTTTACGTAGGTTAGTTTGTCAGTATGGTTTAAAAGCTGTAAAATTAAAAGCCCCATAGTAGACTGATTTATGCTTCGCTTGTTTTGTATGTTGTTAAGCAACGTCCAAACAAGATTTTCTACAAGGTTTTGAATGGGTAAAACGTCAGCTACCTTAAAATGAAGGTAAGGAGTTTTTGATTCAGGGTTTAAAATGCAGTCAAGCATAAATTTTTTTATAGGTGTTTCTTCGCTTTCAAGCATTAAAAGTGTTTTGTCAAAAAACTCGGGCAAAATAATAAAATTAACGGCAATATCGTTTTGACCGGCAGGCAAAATTTCCTGCTTTGCATTTTGCGCTAAAAACAGTAATTCGCCTTGATTTAAGGTGATGTGCTCGCCGTTGATAATATGCTCGGTTTTGCCGCTGCACATATATATCGCTTCTATATAATCGTGTGTGTGCTCGGGGAAATGGACAAAACGGGTATGTGGGCGAATGGTTATAAGCTTGCCTTGGCTTAAAAGCTTTTCGGAGTTTATAACATTCTTTTCGCTTTGCATATAAAGGCTACGGTCTATTTTAGAACCGCTATTTAAAATTTCACACTCTTCGGCCGTGTTTTTTATAAGGCTTTTTATAATCTCGTCTTTCACAAAATCATCCTTCAAGATAGGTTATTGTTGTTTTTCGGTTTGGCTGGGTGTTACCCCAAAAAGCTTTTTGTATTGCTTATAAAAGCCTGAATAATCCGAAAAGCCTAAATTTGCAGCAACATTTGTGGCAGGAATACCGCTAAGTATTTGTTGTCGCGCAACAACCAGTCGCTTTTTTAAAATGTACTGGTAAAGCGGAATTTGCATTTCCTTTTTAAAGGTGTGCTGTAGGGTGGATAGGGATATATGCAGTTTGTTAGCTATATCGTTTGATGTGAACTGTTTATCTATGTTTTGGTTTATATATTCTACTACCTTAGCGGCTAAACCGACGTGTTCGGTAACGGGCATTATAGCTTCTTTTTTAGGTAAATTATCTGTTATAAGTGCTAAAGCGGATTTTAGTATAATATCGGGGTTTTTAGCTTTGGCTTTTGCTTTATCAATTAAAATGTTATATAGTGTTTCGATTTTTTTATTTATTTTAAAAACCTTAATATCAGATAAATCGGTTTGCAAAAACGGAGTGCTGTCAAACTGAAAAACACAGCGTAAATAATTGTTTTCGTTCCCTTTAATAATTAATTGGTGATAGGTCTCTTTAGGGATTAATATTACGGTATCTGGCTCGATTTCCATATTAAGCTTATCGGTAATAAGGTGCGATTCACCTTCTAAAAACAAAATTATTTCGTAAAAGGTATGAAACTCTTTACCCATAGCTTTGCTTTTACCGCTGGCGTAATAAAAATATATATTTTCGCCACCCAGTTCATAGAAAAATGTTTTATTCAAAAAATCACCCTTTTAATATTACTATAACTTTGCAGAAAAATCAATATAATAAGATAGAATAACCATTGATATTTATTTTTCTGTGTATTATAATCAAAGTGTAAAAGTGTAATTGTAAAATCGGTTACTCGAGAAACTTGGTGTATAATATGAAGAATTACATAACAATAGATGGCGGTACCACCAATACCCGTATTCATTTAGTGCAAGATGAAAAGGTAGTGCAAAGCATAAAGTTTTCAATAGGCGCTAACCAAGAAAACGAGCGTTGGGTAGAAATTAAAAACGGTATTCGTGATATCTTAAAAAATAATAATTTAACCGAAAAGGATATAATTGCGGTTTTGGCTTCGGGAATGATTACAAGAAGCTATCCCCATATTACAACACCTGCCGGTATAAACGAGCTACATAACAGTATGGTAAAAGCGGATATGGCTAAAATTACCGCTATCCCGTTTTACTTCATTCGCGGTGTCAGGACCGATTACGATATGGTACGCGGCGAAGAAACCGAGATTATTGGTATTAATGACGGGCAAAAGGGTGTATATATTTTACCCGGTACCCATTCTAAAATAATGTGTGCTGATGAAAACGGGCGAATAACTGATATTAAAACAATGCTTACAGGTGAAATGGCGGCGGCACTTTCAAAGCACACCATTTTAAGTGAATCGGTAGATATTAAAACAAATATAATAGATAAGCAATTCTTGTTTGGTGGTTTTGATTACTGCAAGGAAAACGGAATTAATAATGCTTTATTTAAAGTGCGTATTTTGGCTAATTTGGAAAACAAAACCGCGCCTGAAATATATTCCTTTTTTATGGGCGTTATCCTTTGTGATGAAATTAAGGCTATTGCTAAAATGAATCCTAAAAGCTTAACACTTGCGGGCAAAGTGGAATTTGTTGAGCCGATGTCTGCTTTAATAGAGCGCGAAACTAATTCTAAAATTAATATAATTGACGATGCCGTTCCTTTTTCGGCAATAGGCGCGGTTAAAATATTTGAGGTGGAAAAATAATGGAAAAGCTTTACAACAACATAATGCTACCTGACGATTTTTCTAATCGTATGAGTAATCCTAACGATGTTCCGTATCTTAAAAATCCGCCTGAAGTTATAAATGTAACGGTTGGCAGACAGCTTTTTGTTGACGATTTTCTTATTGAAAAAACCGACCTTAAAACCGAGTACCATAAGGCTAAAAAGTTTGAAGGAAACCCTGTACTTTACCCCAAAACTGAGATT
Source organism: Acutalibacteraceae bacterium (assembly GCA_045602785.1). Taxonomy (GTDB): domain Bacteria; phylum Bacillota; class Clostridia; order Oscillospirales; family Acutalibacteraceae; genus UBA737. The sequence continues at coordinate 1,709 of JAZSCF010000117.1, read as the reverse complement.
GAAACCGAAACAGGCTCTCCTTCTGCTTGCCCCAAAAGTGGCGGCGTTTGGTATGATGAGGAAGAGAAAAAATATAAAATGTGGTATGAAGCAGGCTGGCTTCATAAATTGGCTTATGCCGAATCGGATGATGGTATAAACTGGATAAAACCTAACCTTGATTTAGTACCTGGTACCAACCAAATTTTACCCTTTGACCCTAGCGTTAAATTTGAAGACAAACCACTTGAAGCGCTTCAGCCTGATTCCTGTACTTTCTTTATCGATTATGATGCGCCAAAGGAAGAACGCTATAAAATGGCTCACCACGGTCCGCGTTGGGATGCTGCAGGTGTTGTAGGTACTTCGGCTGACGGTATTCATTGGAAAATACACGGCACTACAGGTGAGGGTGGTGACCGCAGTAGTGCATTTTATAATCCCTTCCGTAAAAAATGGGTATTCAGTGTTCGCGAAGCCTGGACTACGGGCGACCCGTATTTCTATACAGGTAGAACACGCGGTTATTATGAAACCGATAGCTTTACGGAAAATATAAAATGGACTAGAGAAACCTGTAAATATTGGTTAGCCGCCGATAAGGATGATATTTTCGACCCGTATAATTTATCTACCACCGCGTATAAGGCTTATGATACTATGAATAAGTTTAACGGCGGATATCCCGGTCTTTACTGTGTTGATGCAGTAGGCTATGAAAGTATTATGCTTGGTATGTTTGAAATACACCAAGGCTTAAGTAATACCGATTTTGGCGATAGCGGAGCTCCTAAGATTACCGAGCTAATTCCAATGTACAGTCGCGACGGCTTTAACTTCTCGCGCCCTAACCGTGATCCGCTTATCTGGGCTTCGCGTTACAGAGGCTCTTGGGACAGGGGTTATGTTCAGTCGGTAGGCGGCGTATGTATTATCCACGGTGACGAATTATGGATTTATTACTCCGCATTTGCAGGCGATGAAAAGAAAAGCAGAAGATATACAGGCAAAACTGCGGAAGAAATGGAAGACAATATAACAGGTATGTACTGTAACGGCGCTACAGGTATTGCTATTTTAAGACGTGATGGCTTTGTCTCAATGAGCGGTAACGGCACGCTTTTAACCCGTAAATTAGAGTTTACAGGCAAAAAGACAATGGGTATTAACGCTATTGGTAAAGTTAAAGTCGAAATCTTAGATGAAAACGGTAATCTACTTGCAGTTTCAAAAGAATTTAACGGTGACAGCACTAACTATACTCTCGAATTCCCTGATTTTGATGTTGCAACCTTAAACGGCAAAATTATTAGAATTAAATTTACTGTAGACGGCAAGCTATTCGCCTTCGGATTTGCCGATGAAAACGGCGACTACGGCGGAGCTCATGCAGGCGGTATAGCAGAGTAAAAATTATTAGTGACATTTTAATAAAGTTATGGTATAATATAATCATAAGTTTTTCAGTTTAAGCATTATTTAATATTGCCGATTGAAATTCCCGCGAAAGCGGTTTATAATATATTTAAGAAAGGATGAAAAAATTATGAAAATCACATTAAAATCCCTTCTCGCACTCGCTATGGTTATTTGTATGCTTTTTGCTGTAGCAGGTTGCGGCGATAAGGGTAAAGAAACTTCTTCAGAACAAACTGTTAACGATGATTTCTTTGCTACTACTGAAACCAAGGACGATGTAAGCTCTGAAGAAACATCATCAAACACTTCTT
>JAZSCF010000116.1:0-17260 GCA_045602785.1 Acutalibacteraceae bacterium | reverse complement strand
AAATAATTTAATTTCAACCTTACTAAAAAAGGATACACTTTTGGTGTCGGTGCTTTCTTGCCAGTTTATAAGTAACGTTCCCTCGGCAATTTTGCTTTCTCGCTTTACAAACAATTACCCCGCATTGCTTTTGGGTGTTAATATAGGCGGAACAGGAACACTTATTGCATCACTTGCAAGTTTAATAACCTTTAGCGAATTTAAACTTCTTCACCCCGAACAAACAAAAAAATACATTTTAATTTTTACCGCGGCAAACGTCCTTTTCCTTATGGTCTTAACCTTAGCCGCCAAACTCTTTTGGGTATAAAAAAGCGAGGCAAACGCCTCGCTTTTTTATTTAAAATCTTTTGGCAACAACATCTTAACGCTCATTACTTTCACCTCGCTTTTGCTGTTGACAGAAATACAACAATGTGCTATATTTATAACAGTACAATAAATATATAACAAATGAGGGAAAAGTATGTCAAATTTGGCGCCTGCGGCTGAGGCATCTACAAAAATAATCACCTTTCTTGCTGAATGTGAGCAAGAAATAGGTGTGTCTGAAATCAGTCGCGGAACAGGGATTAATAAAAATATGGTATTCAGAATACTTAACACTCTTGAAAATGAAGGTTGGGTATACTGTAACGCTCAAAAGTACAGTTTAACTCTTTTGCTTTTTGGCTTGGCTTCAAAGCCGATTTCCAGACTATCTTTGAATACAGCGGCTACCCCAATTCTTTACGATTTACTAAACAAAACCGGAGAAAGTACATATCTTGGAATTCTAAATGATGATAAGGTGTTATATCTTCAGCATCTTGACGGAGTAAAAAGCGTTCGCGTTGCCGGCCGTGTGGGCGGAGAATACGATTTATATTGCTCGGCTCCGGGTAAAGTGTTACTGGCACACGCGGATAATGATTTTATAGAGGAATACACTTCAAGAAACTTTGATAAAACGACCAAAAATACAATTACCGAAAAATCTGATATTCTAAAAGAACTTGAAAATATCTGTAAAAACGGATATGCAACCGACAAAGAAGAATTTGGTAACGGTATTACATGCGTTGCGGCTCCGATATATGACTATACAGGTAAAGTAATTGCGACAGTTGGCTGCTCGGCATTTACTGCTAATAGAAAATGCCAAGAAATTATAGATAATATTTTACCAAGTGTATTAGCAGCATCAAAAGAAATATCAACCCGTCTTGGCGGTGTAAAATAAAAGGAAAATTACTATGACAGTAACAGAGTTTAATAAAATATTTGACCATACTATTTTAAAACCGCCCACAACGGAAGCAGATTTGAAGAAGGTTTGCGACGAAGCCATTAAATACGGTTTTTGTTCGGTGGCGGTTAATACGGGAATGGTATCGGCTTGTGCAGAGTTTTTAAAAGGAAGCGGTGTTTTAGTTGATGCTGCTGTAGGGTTTCCGCTTGGTATAACTACCATAGATTGCAAAGTTTGTGAAACCGAAGAGGCAATTAAAAATGGCGCAGGTGAAGTTGACTATGTTATCAACATTGGTAAAATTAAACAGGGTGACACTGCTTACATAAAGGAAGAAATGGAGAAAATTGTAGCTGTTTGCCGAAAGTATAATGTGACTTCTAAAGTAATATTTGAAAACTGTTATCTTACAAATGAAGAAAAGATTACCTTGTGCAAAATTGCAAACGAAGTTAAACCCGACTACATTAAGACTTCTACAGGTTTTGGGCCTTCTTCCGCAACAGTTGAGGATGTAAAGCTTATGAGAGAACATGTTTCTAGTGATGTTAAGGTTAAGGCCGCAGGCGGAGTGAGAGACCTTAAGAGTTGTATGGCAATGATTGAGGCAGGAGCCGAACGTATTGGATGCAGTAATAGTTCTGCTATTGCAGATGAATATAAAAATAATTTATAAAAGAGGTTAGAGTTTATGAAAAGTTATGTTGTTTATGAAGATCAGAGCTGCAAAATTGTTGATGATATGCCTATGCCTAAATACGGCGAATACGATGCGCTTGTAAAGATTGAAAGTTGCGGTGTATGTAATGGTACCGACACAAAAATTATTCACGGTGATTTCAAGGGAATTGACACATATCCCGTTGTTTTAGGCCACGAAGGTGTTGGAAGAGTTGTTGAAAAGGGAAGCAAGGTTACAAACTTTGAAATAGGCGACCTTGTGCTTATGCCTTATTGGTCAGATGTTCCCGAAGGATACTCCAGTGGTTGGGGTACATATTCGGAATACAATATCGTAACAGACGCTTTAGCACAGGAAAAAGACGGTATTATCCCTGAGGACTTCTCTTATGGTCAGAGAAAATTACCTGCAGATTTTGACCCTGTAAGCTCTGCAATGATTATAACTTTCCGCGAAGTTTTAAGCACAATGAAACGTTTTGGTTTTGAGGCAAACAAGAGTCTTGTGGTACTTGGTATGGGTCCTGTAGGCCTTAGCTTCGTTAAATTTGCAAAACTAAGCGGTATGGGACCTGTAATTGCTATTGATATTACAGATGAAAAGTTAGAACTTGCCAAAAAGCAAGGTGCTGATTATGTAATTAACAGTACGAAGGAAGACATTGTTGAAACTGTTCGTAAAATTTGCCCTGATGGTGTTGACTATTCACTTGATGCCGTAGGGGTTTCCAGTTTTATTAACACCTCACTTGAACTAATTAAGCCCGATGCAAAGGTTTGTGTGTACGGTATTTCCGCCAATATGACACAATTGGTTGATTGGAGCAAATGCCCTTACAACTGGACCTTGCACTTCCACCAATTCCCATCCAAAAAAGCTGAAAGTGAAGCACACGACCAAATTGTAAACTGGATTAAAGCCGGTATTCTAGACCCAAATGATTACATTTCACACGTTTATGATTTTGCCGAAATCGACAAGGCTTTTGATAATATTAAGAATAAAGTTCCCACAATGAAGATGGTAATTAAATTTTAAGGAGTCGCTATGAGTAAATATATTTTAGCTCACGATTTAGGCACTTCGGGTAATAAAGCAACTCTATTTGATACTGACGGCAACCTCATTAAAAGCACCGTTTTTGCTTATGGTTTAATTACAGGTAAAAATAACATTGCCGAGCAAAATGCTGACGACTGGTGGAAAGCTGTTTGCGAAACGTCGAAAGCACTCGCAAGCGAAGTTAATAACAAAGATATTATTGCTATTTCTTTCAGCGGTCAAATGATGGGATGTCTTTGTGTGGACAAAGATGGCACCCCACTTCACAATGCGCTTATTTGGGCGGATATGCGTTCAACCGAGCAAGCTGAATATATAAAACAAAATATAGATTCTGATACCTATTATAAAATTACAGGGCATAGAATAAGTGCTTCCGACAGTATCACAAAATTTATGTGGATTAAGGACAATTTGCCTTCAATTTACAACGATACTTATAAAATGCTCAACGCAAAGGATTATATTATTTACAAATTAACAAATAGATTTGTAACCGAGCCATCCGACGCTTCTTCAACCTGTTTATTAGATTTAAATACTTTAACTTGGTCAGACGATATTATAAAATTAAGCGGTCTTGATAAAGCAAAATTACCCGAAATTCTACGCTCCATTGATGTTGCGGGCGGTGTTACAAAAAAAGCCGCTGAACTTACGGGTCTTTTAGAAGGCACTCCCGTAGTTTGCGGTGGCGGTGACGGTTGCTGTGCTGCTGTTGGCACAGGTGTTGTAAAAGAAGGTATCGCGAACTGCTGTTTAGGTACGTCTTCTTGGATTTCGCTTGCCACTAAAAAGCCCATCTGCGACAAAGATATGGCAGTATTTAACTTTGCACATATTGTTCCCAATTACATTATGCCTTGCGGCACAATGCAGACGGGCGGCGGCTCTCTTAGTTGGGCTGTAAGCAATCTTTACGGCGGTTTAGAAGGCTATAAAGACTTCGCTAAAAACGATATTTATGCTTCGGTTGGAAAGGAAGTTTCCTTATCCCCCGTAGGCGCTAAGAATTTATTATTCTTACCTTATCTTATTGGTGAACGCAGTCCCCGTTGGAACGACAAGGCAAAGGGTATGTTTTTAGGTCTTACCCTTAACCATAATCGCGGAGATATGCTTCGCGCCGTTATGGAAGGTGTAGGCTATAACCTTGACATAATTTTAAAAACCTTTAAATCCAGCGGCAACAATATTGACGAATTAATTTTAATTGGCGGTGGAGCCAGAAACAAAATATGGCAACAAATTCTTTGTGATATTTTTGAAGTTCCCGTACTTGTTCCAAACTATTTGGAAGAAGCCACTTCAATGGGCGCGGCAATTACTGCCGGTGTTGGTGTTGGCGCATTTAAGAACTTTGACGTTGTTGATAAGTTTATTAAAATCGCTGAAGAAAACAAGCCCAATGCCGAAGTACAAGCTAATTACAACTTTATGAAACAAGCTTTTGATGAAGCTTATTATTCACTTACTAAAATTTTCGATAAGCTTTAAGGAGAATTATTATGGTAAAATCAACCCTATTTGCAAAACTTCCGGATTACGTATCCACACCTGACGGTATGGCAATAGATAGCAATAATAACCTTATTCTTGCTTGCCCAAACTATGCAGATCAAAATATGCCCGGTTGTATACTTAAAATTGATGAAAACAAAAACATAAAAAAATGGTTTGACGTTCCCGTTCATGAAGAAACAGGCCTTGCAAGCCCAATGGGTATTGCCTTTGGTCCCGACGGTGACTTATATATTTGCGACAATCAAGGCTGGCCCGGAAAACCCGAGCTTGTAAGAAAAGGCAGAATTTTAAGAGTGCGCCTTGACGGTGATAAAATTGTAAAAACTACCATTGTTGCAAAAAATATGGAGCATCCTAACGGTATGCGAATTAAAGACGGCTATATATATGTTACTCAAAGTTCGTTGGAACTTGTAAAACATCCGTCAGGCAAGCTTGTAAGTTGTGTTTATAGATTCAAGCTTGATGATGAAAACATAAATATTACCAACACTTTAGAAGACAAAAATATTCTTACAACCTTTGTTACAGAAAATCCAGATGACCAATATGGTGTTGACGGTATTGAATTTGATAAAAACGGCGACTTATTAATTGGTAATTTTGGTGATGGCGCAGTTTACAGAATTAAATTTAATGATGATTTATCAGTAAAATCCAATGATATTTGGGCACAAGACCCTGAAAATCTTATAAGCACCGATGGTATGATAATGGATAATGACGGTAACCTTTATATCGCAGACTTTTGCGCTAACGCTATTGTTAAAATATTACCCGATGGCACCGTTACAAAACTTTGCCAAAACGGTGATACCGACGGCTTTAACGGTGAACTTGACGAGCCCGGGGAACCAATTATTTGGAACGGAAAACTTATTGTTTCTTGTTTTGATACCGTTACTAACGATATTGTAATCAATACACAGCACGAATTACCTGCAACCTTGGCCGAAATCGAATTATAAAAGAGGGATTAAAATGTCAAATTTGGCAAAATTAAAAGAATTAGTATTCGAATCCGACAATCACGCCTGTTTTATTGAAAAAGAACGTATTTTAAGCCGTCTTGAAAAAGAGATGCGCGATTATACCGAAGCTGATAAATATGCAATTATTTTTTCTACGCTTTTATCAGAAGTTTCAACCCCTATACTCGATTGCGACTATTTTGCAGGTCGCGTTGTTGAAGCGCTTCCCGACGAAGGAATTAATGCACCTAACAGACTTATTTTCTCTAACGGACATATGAATCCTAATTACCAAAAATTGTTAAAGCTGGGGCTTAGTGGTATTTTGGCCGAAATAAAAGAAAACGCCGCCAAAAAGGGCGACCGCGATTCCTTAGACTTTGCCCGTAACGCCGAAATAGTTGTAACGGCAGTTAAGGATTATTGCCTTAGATATTCTGCCGCCGCAAAAAAGCTTGGTCGCGAAGAAATGGCAAAGGCTCTTTCTATTGTTCCTTTCCGTCCTGCATACGATTTTTACTCTGCTTTACAGTCTATATGGATTATGCATATGCTGGCTAGCTGTTACGTAGGTTCGCGCGACTATGCTTTCGGTCGCTTTGACCAATATATGTTACCGTTCTACGAGCAGGCGTTAGCAGAAGGAAAAACCAAGGAAGAGCTTACCGAATTATTGGCAGGCTTTATGATTAAAACAAACGAAATTTGCGGTAGAACAACCCATAACCACGCAGTAAAGCCGATTTCAAGTAATGCTTCAAAGCAATATATAAATATTGGCGGTGAAAATCCTAACGAGTTTTCATCAGTCGTTTTAGATGCAGCGAAACTTAATAATATGGCTCAACCGCAAATCATAGTTCTTTTAAAATATGACGCAAACGAAAAGTTCACTAACGACGTTTTTGAAGCATTATCAGTACTTACTGATAAACTTAATATTTATAATTATGACTCTATAGTGAAAGCTTTGCTAAATCAAGGTATTCCGTATGAAGTGGCAAGCGATTTTACATACTCGGCTTGTTGCACCTTCGACCTCAACTATCATACGTTTAGGCAAGAATACTTTACCCCTGTTTTACAAATCTTTGTAGAAGCAATACATAAAAAAGAGTATTCATCCTTAGAAGAATTACTAAAGCAGTTTGAAAATGATTTGAATTATATAATGCAAAGATATGTCAACGGTACAATAAATCCCTATTCTATAAATGAATGCCGTATGCGTTTTGTACTTGACTGCTTATTACTTTCGGATAGTGCGGCAGAATGCACCTATCCGAGTGACCCTAAAGTCAAATATCATATGTTAAATATTTTCTGCCCCGGTGTTGCAACTGTAGGCGATTCGCTAATGGTGATTGACAAATTGGTATTTAAAGAAAAACGTTACACCTATAAAGAATTAATGCAAATTCTTGACGACGATTACCAAAACCACGAAGATTTAAGAAACGAAATTTTAAGCTACACTATGTTCGGAAACGATAGCGATAACGATACCTATACCGTTATGGCAGGTAACGCTTACATTAAAGCCGTTGAGAATTTAAACTTGCCCGAAAATTACTACGTAGCCGCAGGTTTTTATTCGTTAGAACGCGACAATACTTGGAAATTAAGTATTCCTGCTACGCCTGACGGCAGAAAAGCAGGCGACCCATTTAGTGAAAATCAATCGCCAACCTATGGTGCAGATAAAAACGGCATAACCGCCCTTTTAAAAAGTTTGTCAAAGCTTCCGTTCGACAAAACCGTTACCGGCGGTCTTAATCTCACGTTTTCAAAAAAAATGTCGCCCGATATTTTAAAGGCTCTTGTTGTATCATACTTCCAAATGGGAGGCTTCCATACAGGTATAAGCGTTGTTGATCGCGAAACGCTAAAGGATGCTATGGTTCACCCCGAAAAATATAAATCTTTAACCGTGCGTCTTTATGGCTTCAGCGAATACTTTATAAGCCTTCCCGAATGGCAACAGTTGGCTATTTTAAACCGAACGGAGTATAACTAATAAATGCAAGGTATTGTTTTTAACATTCAAAAATTTTGTACAAATGATGGTCCCGGTATTCGTACTACCGTATTTTTAAAAGGGTGCCCTATGCGTTGTATGTGGTGTCACAATCCCGAATCGCATTCATTTGAATGTGAAACCGTAGTGTCTGACAGTGGAAACGAAGTATTCGGTAAGCCTATGTCGGCAAACGAAGTTATTGAAGAGGTTTTAAAGGATAAAATATTTTATGAGAATTCGGGTGGCGGCATAACCCTTTCGGGTGGGGAACCCCTTTCTCAATTTGAATTTTCTTATGAACTTCTTTCGTTAGCCAAGCAAAACGGACTTCATACTTGTATTGAAACCTGTGGATTTGCTAAAACAGAGGAAATCTTAAAAGTTGCAGAGTTTACCGATATTTTTCTCTATGATTGGAAATTAACCAACAATAAGCTTCATAAAGAATATACCGAAGCGCAAAATACGCTGATACTAAAGAATTTGCAACAAATTGACGCAATCGGTTCAAAAATCATTTTAAGATGTCCTATTATTCCGAATGTGAATGATACTGAGGAACATTTTCTTGGCATTGCTAATGTTGCAAATTCTCTCGAAAACATTTTAGTTATTGAAATAGAACCGTACCATTCTTTAGGTAACAATAAATACAAAAAACTTGGCAAAACAGAGAAAATCCAAAGTTTTCAACAACCGACTAGGCAACAAGTTGAAGAATGGATTGCGCAAATTCAAAAGCATACCGAAATCATCGTAAAAAAAGCGTAGCTAATCTATTTTTTAAATCAGTATAAATCTCCTTGTTTTACAGATACTAACAGTTGGGCTTTGTAAAGCAAGGAGTTTTTTACACACGAAGTGTGGCAAGGTTCTCGGGCCCCCATTCAAAATCTACGATTTTGCAAATGGGTGAGGTTCTTATATATGAAAGCAACCGGAATAGTTAGAAGAATAGAGAAATGTGTTATTATAACCTCTAAAAACAGTTGCTAAATCAAAGATTTAGACTGTTTTTGAGAACATAGATACTCGCTTCACTCGTATGAGATAACACAAAAGTGTGATAAATCCTTATAAATACTGGTTTTTTGGGCGATTTTTGGAGAAAAATTTCTGACATAAAACAGCATATTTTGACCGATACATAGCAAAAGCGAGGTGATTTTTCACCTCGCTTTTTGTGTGGGAATATGGTTGGCTTAGTAGTCTTTTTTAGACGGTTCAGATTCCGGCTTTTGGTATTCGTTTTCACGAATGCCCGGATAACGCTCGTCAAGATATGCCTCTCTGTACGGGTTTACGCCCGTAGATTCCTTTTCGGGATGCAACGGCAGAGACCACACGTCCTTCTTATAATAGGAGTTTTGGAAGGTCTGCTCGATTCTTCCCGATTTTTCCAGCATGTCATTGCATGCACGGATACAACCCCTGGCACCGCAGATCGCAAAGTATCCCGTGTGCTCGATAATATGATTATAATATTCCATAACAGCATGGTTTCCCGGCTTTCTGCCCCACTTTGCTCCCGCAAGAGAATAGCAGAGTATGTATGCTTCTTCTTCGGTCATTTGTGAGTTGCGGACATCGAAAGCCATATTGGGAAATTCTTTTTTTAAGAACGGAGAACACTCGTTATTCATTCCGTGATGGGATAGTGTACAGCGGCCCATTCGAGTATCGCCGAACCAAATCTGCTTTTCGCCAAAGTCAACGGTTATACGTGCATGTACATCCTTGGGATCGGGAATTGCACCGCCGGGGCAACGCCTTGCACAAGCACCACAATGCAGGCAAAGTGTGCCTGTGTCTATGATTGGATCGGGCTCAAGTTCGCAGTCGGTGAAAATGAGTCCCAAGCGAACTCGGGAGCCATATTTTTTTGTTAAGAACACCTTGGACCAGCCAATTTCACCCAAACCGCAGCCTGCGGCAATAACACGAATACTGCAAACGATATCGGGTGGGAGCTTGCCTTCGGCTACGGGTTTTCTGGTTGTGCCGTTTCCTTCGGGAACGGCCGGATAATGGGCAACAGCCTCGTATCCGTGATCTTCAATAAAGCAGCTGAGCTCATAGGTTTTGATGGGACGGAAAAAGGCGTTGAGCTTGTTGTAAGTATAGAAAGTATAGTTGTGCCAGTGAGTGCCCTCCTCAATGCCCCGGTTTGCGCCCCGGGGAATGGGCATAGCAATGGCGATCACCGACTTGGCCTTGGGGAAATAGGAAATAGGACTCATTAGTTTTGGCGCATTTTTGAAGCGTTCGATATTGCCGATGGCGATGCAGTCGATACCCAATTCCTTGGCTTTGGCTTTCAGAATTTCGGATGTCAGCTTCATATTAGTGACCCCGCTTTCCGGTCTTGGAGAATTGGCCGCCTAGGACATTTGCCTGCTCGTCGGAGCGGTCGATGGTGGTGTTTGCAGAGCCGATCTGCCAGGCTTCGCCGGTGCGGAAGGGGTTTAAGAACTTGTTTGCAAGGGCGTCCTTTTCCTCAAGATGGCACATACATGTGCGGTTGCACAGGGCGGCGATCCTGTCGGGAGCGGAGTTGGGAGAGAACCGGTTGGCAACTGCGCCGTTTTCGCAGACCTTGCACTTTTGTAGGTCAATCTTGCCCACGGTGAACTTCTTGCCGCAGATCTCGATGGTCTCGGTCTCAGTCTGGCTGATTGCGCCCAGGGGACAGGCAGCAGCGCACTTGCCACATCCGTCGCAGACATTTTCCTCCAGCAGGGGGGTGTTTTCCAGCTCTGCGTCGGTGAGGATCATATGGAAACGCTGACGGGAGCCAAACTCCTTGGAGAAGACGATGCGGTTGTAGGAAATGGAGCAAAGACCGCAGGCAACAGCCGCGTAATCGAAGTCTGGGTACACATTGGGGGCGGGCCTGCCGGGGGCGACGGACACACCAGAGGGTTCTAAGTCGCTGGGGTTGGGGAAAATGGGCACAGCCTCAAAGCCGTTGCTCTCAATGAAATTGGTCACGTTGTAGGCAGAAAGGGCCAGGAACTCGTCCTCCAGCCAGTTCTTGCCGAAAAGGGCATAGTCGCCGAAGTTGGTGCCTTCCTCCACACCGCGCAGCGCGCCCCGGCAGATCCGCTTTCCCAGCAGGATCACGGTCTTGGCCTCGGGGAAGATGGAGAAGGGATTCACCCGCTCATCCAGGTCTGCAAAGCGGGACTTATCCGCAAAGCCGATCAGGTCTACGCCATCTTTTTGTGCAAAATCAATAATCTGGTCTTTAAAATTGTTCATATTTATAAACTCCTCATTTGAATTGATTAGATTTCTATCTGTTCTTTTGACCAACCGCTGTCGGCATACGTATTACCTTCAAAACTCACTCTTCTTAAAAGAGTTGCGGTTTCTTCGTGAAGACCGCTATATTCACTCCAAACAAATGATTTTGCACCGCATTTTTTCGCGCATCCGAGAATAGAAATCATATGTTCTTTCAGGGTGTGCCATGTTGTGAGCATAATGCCAAACAGATCGTTGCTCTCTATCGTCTGAACGTGGGCATTGTAGTTTTGCGCCTTAAACCAAGGTGCACCCATGGCATCTCTGCCACAATTTTTTAATGACAGAAGGGAAGGAATGGGTGTTTCAACACAGTCATACTGCCAATCTACAAAAACAGTGGATTTTGCTGTGGCATTTCGAATGTTTTCAACTTCGTCTTTTTCTCCAGCGGTGTAGCAGTTTTTGAAAGCTCCTTTTTCTAAAAACATATCCATCCAAATCATCGGACGTCTGCCTTCACTTTCAACTTCATGAGTGAGTTTTTTTAAATATTCGGGAAGTTGTTTGCGGAGCGCGTTGTTTCGAGAAATATAATATGCCTCGTCGCAACCGATATGCATATATTCACCTTCGCCAAAAAGTTCGTAAAGTTCTTGGCGGACCTGTTTCAGCAGGCTTTTGACCGCATCAGATTCAATGTTCCACGCCCAGCCGTCCGGTGTGAACATATGTTGTAATTTTGGGTTCTGGTCTAATACAACATGTTTTCCGTAACAAACTCTGGATGCGGTAGCATGACCGAGTTGATTAAACATCGGTATAGGTTCAATGCCAAGCTCGCGGCATTCGCAAATCAGCTCTTTTGCCTGCTCTTTTGTAAAAGCGTGAGGCCATGCAAGTTCTTTCAAGCAATCATATTTAAGCATTCCCCAAAACTCGATTACAATATGTGTGTACTGGCATAAAGCACAGAGACGTATTAGTTTCTTGATAAAGTACAAATCGTTTTCGGGAAAAACGCAAATATGTATCATTCGGTTATGGATCGTATATTCGCTCTCTTCGGTAACTGCTTTGATGATCGGCATTTCCCTTTCATGTTCGATTTTCATGATCAGTGAGAAAAACCCGCGCATCAGCCCGCTGTAATCTTTGCCTACGATTGCAGCACCGTGCTTATCCACCTTAAGAGCATACTCCTTACCCGCAGAGAGTGTCGGCAGTGGCGTGTTTCCTAATTGAAAGGTGTAGGTTTCGCCTTTTTCAAAGGAGATATCTCCCATCGTTAAGTTAAAACTATTCCAAAGTTTTTTGACCGTTTCATTATTCATTCTTTCGTCGGCAGTAGCTGCCATTTTGCCAGTGAGTAATAGATAATCTTTCATTTATAATCACCTCGATTTAAGTATAACCCGCGGAGAGAGAAAAACAAACCCACAATTTGAGGAAAAAGGTGGATTTTTCGACGCTTGAAATATGAGAATGTTGTGTTATAATGACTTTGAGGTGGATAAAATGTTATACGATGGCAACAATCCTATTTTACAAATCGTTGGTGTTGAGCATATGTGCTGGAGAGGCGGTGTTTTTAATATAAGGCCGCGTAACTATTCAGCATTGGCATTTAGAATAAGCGGAAATGCAACCATTACCATCGGTGGAAAAGAGCATTATATACATTCAAATAATATCTTGTATATGCCACAAAATGTCGCATACAAGGCAGAATATACGGACACAGAAATGTTGGTTATTCATTTTGTTACATTAAAAAACGATAGCGACGTGGCGGTGTATTCGCTGCAAAATGTCGAGCAAATCTACAAGCTGTTTTTGAGCACTCTTGGTATTTGGAAGAATAAAGAACCGGGATTTCATGTCCATGCACTTTCGCAGCTATATATGATTTTAGGAGTAATACTCGAAAAAAGCACCAAAACAAATTTGCCACAACATTTTTTAGATGCAATATCGTTTATTAATTCCAATTACAGAAACAGTGCTCTGAATATGGATATGATTTGTGCTGAAGCAGGGATCAGTGCGACTGTTTTCAGGCAACTGTTCAAAAAGCATTATCAAAAACCACCGGTAGAGTATATCACAAGTTTAAGGTTGGAATATGCAAGAAGTTTAATATCAAGCGGAGTTTCTGTAGAAAACGCTACTTATGAAAGTGGTTTTAATGACCCGAAGTATTTTGCAAGAGTTGTAAAAAAGCATTTTGGTTGCACTCCAAGAGAACTAAAAAATTATGGAAAATAAAGAAACGAAAAGATAGTTCGTCATAAGTATAAATCTCCTTAAAATACAGATAATAAGAACCACACGGTGTTTCCAAATTTGGAAAATTTGACACCTGAGTGAACCTTGTTACTCGCGTTCGCTCGTAATATACAACACAATTTGTAATTTAAGGAGAAATGAATATATGAAAGCAACAGGTATTGTGAGAAGAATTGAGGCACGTGTTATAATAACACAAAAGTGAGGTAAAGCCTTATGAATACTAAGTTTTTGGGCGATTTTTGAAGAGAAATTTTTGACGAAAACTACATATTTCGACCTATACATAGTAAAAGCGAGGTGGATTTCACCTCCTTTAATAGTTGCAATTGCAAATGAAAAGCGGAGATATTTCTATCTCCGCTAACAGACCGCCCACAGTATTGCGCTAATAAAAGCTCGTGGGAGAAGTCAATATTTATTATATGCAATTATAGAAGTAAATATTACAGTATGTCTTTCCAATTATTACAAAAACCATAGTGTTTTAAATCTACAAAAGGATATTTTTTATTTAATTCAATAATTTCCTTCTTCAAACAAGAAAATTCATTTGGTTTGAGAAGTCTTCGAGCGATTAAGATAAAGCCAAACAAATGAGAATTGTCTTTTGTGCCATCTGACATTTCGCGCAACAGCGAAAAATCCTTCTTGTTAAGCGAAGGCTTGCGTTCAAATAGGCGATTGTATAGTCGGCTACCATGGGCACAAAGATTTCTGATAATTGTCATACTATGCATAAATTTGCCCAAAAGTTCGGGACCGCGATTAAAATTAAGTCCCATAGCGTTTGCGACAGCAATTTTGATGTTGTGCTCTGATATAGAATATAAACAGGAAATGTCCGATATTGTGAGCAGTTCTATGTATGCCCATAAAGGGATGTCTTGGTCTAAGTCGTCAAGAAAGTGTTTCAAATAGGCTTCATAGGCGCGGCGGCGTTCTTTTTGGTCTTCTGCTTTTGCGATAATACGTTCATATTCAGTATCATTGGAAAAATAAGCGGAAGTTCTATAGCCAAGTGGACCATATACTTTTGTGAATTCGTAAGAATATATAGATTTAAAGGTTACTTCTATTTTGTTAATGTAGTTTAACAAAATATGACGCATATTATGGTCGAATTCATATATGTCAACAATGTTTTGGAAATTTGTTGATGGGAAGAACTTATCGTGAGAACGCAAAGTCAGAGAATAACCGCTAACACGATAGTAGTTGTTTCTGATTAAAAATTCTTTTGCTTCTTCCTCGTTTGGAATAGAAAGTCCTCGTGATTTTAAAATGGTTATTTGTTGTTCGATGGTAGAAAAGTCTTTAACAGCCATAAATATCCCCTTAAAACAGAACGCCCCCCAAGTGTGCATATATCCTATGATGGGGATATAGAGGCATGGGGGGAGAAGTTAATTATATTATACACACGGGATCCGGATTTGTCAAGATCTAAAAATTAAAAACAAATATATATTATATAATATATATTTGTTTTTAAAAATTCATTTGCACAAAATCGGAGTGGGAATTCCACTCCGATTTTGTTATTTGATTAACTCATATTTAAATAACATTGGGATTATCTCATTACTATAATAATGTTTGAGTGCATCGTCTAATTTCTTGATTTCCGAATTTAAAGCATTATATTTATATACCATAACTGGATTGCCTTTTTTATCTTTTCTTCCGCTATCTATCTTGATATTAATTTCTTGCATTATTTGCCATAAACCATAACGAACCTTTTTGTTAGCTGCTTTATATTCATCTGTTTTAGATGCTTCAAATAATACATCTCTCCAATATTTTAAAAGTGTTTGTTCGATTTCAGATAATTCTAAACCTTCTTTTAAAAATTCTTGTAATGAGTTCCATGCCAATGTGTCTTCACGGTCAAAACACAATTCATTACGATAAAAACGTTTATCACTTCCCTTAAATGAACGGCATTTATTTTTTGGAGTTAACGAAGTATAAAATAGACATTTCTTTAAAAATTCTTTATCTTCTATATATGAACCTTGACCGTCATAAGATTTTGAATAAACATCAGTTTTATACCACTTGTCATACGGAAATGCTGCCGCAACAAACAAGGGCAATTTTTCTATATAGTTATCATTTCTAACATAAAATCCATGACCTTTAAATAAACCGTTGCGTGTTAAAGAAATGTTTTTTCTGTCTATTAAAAATGAGTGAACCATCATATAAGCGATAATGTTTTTATTGTATATAGGTGAGGTTTGCACAACTCTACCGTTATCAATATATTCACTGCCATCACTTTCCGAAAAAATTCCGATGTCATCATCTTCAAAACTTCGGTAATCATAAGCTTCAGTGAAATTATGATAAGCTTTTCTTATAGTAACATCGGCAGCAGCTCTTTCAGTTTTATTGGCTACTATATCATATGGAGTAAAGGTTAATACATCGGTAGAATAATCATTTACATTTCTCCACCAAATACACCCAATTGCAGATACTTGACTTGCGTGAAATTCTTTTCTGTTACATAGAAATCCTCCTGCACATTGTTTGTTTACAAGATTTTGATTTCTCCAATATTTTGTTGGAGAATATAAAATATAACTATCATATTCTTTTGTTAAATAATACTTAAATCCACTCCAAATAAATAAGTTAGATAAATCATTCAACGGTACACCTTTATATTCGTTTCGCATTTGTCCAATAACAAAACTGTTTTTCCAAACATTCTCTTTTTTGCCTGTGTTTTGAGCACCGCCACTACCAGATTCACTGTAAGGCGGATTTTCCATAAGTATAACAACACAATTAGGGTCATTTACCCTTTCACGTATAAAATCATTTGCTATCCCTTGCTCGTTTTTCTCAGCTGGTATGATATCGTATGCCAAAGCATCTATGTTAGGAATTACAACAAGACATTTATCACCATATTTATAGTTTAATATCGCGTACTCATTAAATTCGATTGTTGATAATATACAATGCTTTAATATTTCATCAGGCAATCCTTCCTCAAGATTTCCTGTTCCCGCACATCTATCAATGATTATATAATCCATACCTTCGGGTATTTCATCTATTGCCTTAAAGAGCATCTTATGCATTTCGTTAACATAAGCAGTTGGAGTATAATAAGCACCCTGTTCTCTTTGCAAAAGACCAGGATTTAAACAATCCATAATATCTTCAAATTCAATATTATCAGCTTTAGTATAAGGATAAATCCTATCATCCAAAATATTCGGTTTTCTTATCTCAGCATTTTTACCCTTAATAAACTTATCTTTATCCTGATTATGCTTATAAAATTGCTGAGACAAACCAAGTATATTGTTTTTATCAACATGATATTTTACAAAATCCTCACTATTAACTATCGTTAATAATTCCTGTAAACCAGTACTTGTAGAATAGTCAATAGTGATATATTTGGCTTCGGTTTTATATGTTTCATTATTTTTACTTGCTGCACCAAAATAAACTTTTTCAATATCGTCTAATAAATCCTCAGATTTAAAGATATAGGCGGTTTCTCTATTTAGGTCATTAAGAATAAGGTTTGCTGGCAGTTTTTCACCACGAATACGTATACGTGAGGCATATTTTATCGCTTGTGATAAAACCTCATAAATGTTTTTAATATCAACCTTATTTTCATATAGGTTTCCTTTATCCACACCGTCGGTGTTATGAGATAAATCAGGATTTATACCTACTCTACTATAAAATTCTCTTTGACCTTCATATTCGTCATGATATTGTTTCATAATATTACCACCAAAATTCTCCTTTATGTAACAAAATGTTACATAATTATTGTAACAAAAGGTTACAATAAAATCAAGGTGATTTTATGATTGGTCTTAGAAATATACGAAAACAACGAAAACTTAATCAGCAAAAAGTTGCTATGGATTTGCATATTTCAAGAGAATCGTTATCCTATTATGAAAATGGAAAAAGAGAGCCCTCGCTTTCTTTGCTTGTAGAAATGTCAAAATATTTTAACGTATCAATAAATTTTTTAATCACTGGAGAAGAGTTTAAAAAAATATAAGAACCGCAAGTGTAAAAAATAAATGCTTGCGGTTCTTTGTTTCAAGTATATTTTTCTTCTTTTGACAGATAATAACAACACAATTTGTAATTTAAGGAGAAATGTATATATGAAAGCAACTGGAATAGTTCGTAGAATTGACGATTTGGGTCGTGTGGTTATACCGAAAGAGATTAGAAGA
>JAZSCF010000115.1:0-32673 GCA_045602785.1 Acutalibacteraceae bacterium | reverse complement strand
ACAGGCAAGGCGAGAAAAAAAGACCATACAGAAGATACTTGCGGATTTGCTTGATAGTGAGATAAAGGACAGCCCACAGTTCGCAAAATTAGCGTCAAAAATGGGCGTAGAAAGCGATAAATCGGTTAAGGATATATTTACTATGGTATGCCTGTTAAACTCCGTTAAAAGCGGAAATTTGGGCGATTTGGAACGGTTGAGTAAGTTGTTGGGTGAGGATAATGCGAAAGAACATAACAACGGCATACTTGATGAATTGACGGAGTATTTGAAAAATGAGTAAGCAGATGTTGAGCGAAAAGCAAAAGAAATTTCTAAAAGACGATTTATGCCGTATCAATCTGCTTTATGGTTCTGTCCGTAGTGGTAAGACTTGGATATCTTTGTTAAAATGGGCGATATGGGTAGGACAACAGGCGAGTGATAAGCAGTTTCTTATGGTAGGTAAGACGATAACCACTTTGAAAAGAAACTGCCTTGTATTGCTTGAAGAATTGATAGGCGATAACATAACCTATTCAATATCGCAAAAGAAAGCTGTTATATTTGGGCGTACTGTTTGGCTTGAGGGTGCAAATGATGAACGAAGCGAAAGCAAAATTCGTGGTATGACCTTGATGGGCGTTTACATTGATGAGTTGACACAGATACCGCAGGACTTTTATTTGATGGCTCTTTCCCGATTGAGCGAAAAAGGTGCGGTGTTCCTTGCGACTACCAACCCCGACCACCCGAAGCATTATGTTAAGACCGAAATAATTGATAATGATTTACTTGACAAGCAAGTTATAAAGTTTTTGATTGATGACAATATATTTCTTGATGAAACATACAAAGAGAATTTGAAAAAGGAATATAGCGGTGTATTTTATCAGCGTTTTATTTTGGGCGAGTTCGTAAGGGCAGAGGGTATAATCTTCCCTGAATTTGCAAATAACCCTGATAGGTGGATAATTAAGCGCGAAGATGTGCCGAAGTCTTTCCGTTCCGTTGAGGTTGGTTTTGATATTGGTGGTAATGGCTCTGCTTATGCTATGACTTGCACAGGACAGGGATATGACGGCGTACAATACCGATTGAAAGCGGAAAAGCGACAAGCGGAAGATATGGCAATGGATGATATAGAAAAGTTTGTTGTAGAGTTCTGTGGTGAGGTTGAGCGTGAATATGGGGTGCGAGTTGGTATTATAAATTGCGACCATATAGCCGTTATAGTGAATACGATAAATGACAATACAAGGTACAGGGCAGAATTTTGTTATAAACCACCGCTTGAAGATAGAGTGTTTTTATATAGCAAATTGTTTTCAATGGATAAAATAAAGTTCGTTGATGGTATGTGTGATGACCTTATAGACGAAATGCAAAATCTTGTATTTGATGATAGAAGCGACAGACCTATTCCGCTTGATGATGGCAGTATGCAAATTGACACATACGATAGTGCCTGTTATAGCGAGAGTAGTTATTGGCATTATATTGAAGTGTAATATAGGAGCGTGATATTTTGGGATTTTGGAGTAATTTATGGCGTTGGGTGAAGAAAAACCTTGACGAGTATGACGAAGAAAAGAAAATACAGGTTAAAATTCAGCAATGGGAAGATATAAGAGAGTATAATCCTTTATCTATTGCGAATACAAAATTGACCTCGCTTGTATGCGATGAAGCAACGGTGGAATTGCAGACGGACAGCACACTTGTTCAGCCGTTGATACCTCTTGCCGAAAATCTTGAAGCAAAGCGGTATGAGATTTGTGCTATGATGAACGGCAAAGGTGGCGTGTTCGTAACAATGGCAACAGGCGAAGATGATGAGCCGTATCACCGCATTATCGCCCCTGCTGATGTTTCCGTTTATCGTATGGTAGCCGACAAGATGTATGAGGTTGCTATGGTGATTGACAAGAAGATTGTCAAGCATAGGGAATATCGCTTGATTAGACACCATATACTTGACGAGAACGGCACTTTGTATGTTTACTACTACACCACAGACAAAAGCGGTAATGAGGAATATCTTGCAGAATGGGAGCATTACAAGAATGATAATGTTGCTTATTACAATGCAAACAATATCGGTGTAGCGTACTATAAAAGCCCACAGGACAGCAGAGGTTTATCACAATGGGGCGTTCCGCTTAACTTTGGGTGCGAGGAAGTGGAAAATCAAATCAAGGTTGCAAGGAATAACCTTGACGAAGAAATGCACCTTATGAAAACAAAACTTTTCGCCGATGAAACTGTGGCAAGAAAAATCGGCACAAAAGACGGCGAGCGTTTTGATTTGCCCGAAGGAATTTATACCATTCGCAAAAAAGCAGGAGTTGACGGAACACTTATTGACAGTTTTGCTCCGTCTACAAGATACAACGATTATAAGCAAAAACTCATTGATGCAAAAGCCGATTGGGAAGATATGGTAGGACTTGACCGAGGCTTCTTGACCGAGGCAGAACATACGGCAGGGGCAACGGCTACCGAGATACGCACGGCAAACACAAAGACACGCTCGTTTGTCAAGAAAATTCAATCTGCTATGTTTGACGGAATAAAGGCAACACTTGAAGCAGATGCGGTGTTCTTGAACATTCCGCTTGACCTTTATACAGTTATGGTTGATTGGTTTGATGCGTTCCAAGATGAGCAAGAGCAGTACAACCGTATTGTTTCAGCCGTTGACCGTGGAGTGCTTGAAAAGGAAGATGAACTCCGCTGGCTTTACCCGAATATGACCGATGAGGAAATTGCCGACAAACTCGCACGAATATCCGCACAGGCACAGACCAACACCGACCAAGCATTAGAGAGGATTTTGGCGGGGCAATAATATGAGTAAATATACAATTCCCGAATTAGCAAAAGGAACGATAGTGCCAAATTTTAAGCCGTTTTTTGCAATTCCACATCCTTCCGAGCACTTACCGATAGAAACTCCAATAGAATATATGAAAAAGGCTATGGAAGATTTTATGAAAGAAAACGGGATAGAACAAAGCGAATATTCCATACCGATAATAATTGAATAATACACCCGATACCGAGAACAGAAATGTTTTCGGTATTTTTTTGTGGAAAATTAAAAAAAGTTTTGGAAAAGGTATTGACAAAGTAATTACAATGTGTTATAATATAGGTGCAAGGTAAATAAGACCTTGCAGAAAGAAAGAGGTGTAAAAATGAAAAGAAATGTAAGAGGCGGTATAATCAAGCATTATTGCGACAAGTGTGGTAAAAACATTTACGATTATATTCCCAAAAAAGAGCAATCGGGAATACAGGTTTTTGGTATGACAATTCCCGAATATTCAGTAAAAAGATATTGTGATTATCGTATGGTAACATCAAGGAAAAATCGTGGAGATTATTGCCTTGAATGTCATAATAAATTGGAATGGTGAGGGGTGATAATTTGAAAAAAGAAACATTCCAGATGCGAATAAGCAAGGACACGAGGGCAGACCTTGACAGAGTGGCGAAGCATTATAATCTATCTGCATCTGCCACCGTTGATATGCTTATAGCGAAAGAAACAAGGCTGATAGATAAGCAGAGAAAGGAAGATGAAAAGAATGCTTAACCTTATTCACAAAATACACGAAATTCTCAACTTTGTAAAAGGATTTGAGGTTGGTTATGACAGCAAAACCGCCAAAGACGGCAAATATCTCATTGAATATTGTGGAGAAAGATATTTCGTAAAAATGGAAAAAGTCGAAAATCCGTCCGCAAACATTTTTGATGATATTGACCGACTTAAATATTTTGATTGATATGAGAAAGGAAGATGAGGGGAAATGAAAATAATTGATATTCAACATTCAAAAACAGGCGAAACAAGAACAGACGGAAGATATCCACTTCGCATTGGTAGCGAGGTAAGATTTTATACCAATCTTTGTGTTGGCGATATTATGGCTTTGGAATACATAAAAGATAATCAAGGTAATGCAAAAGAAGGAATATTGCATACAAGCAGAATTGAAAGAATTGACAGAACAAGCGGTAAGATAATCGTAACAACAAGAAATAGCATTTACCATTTTGAAACCGATCACCCAACCGAGAAAGGCGGTGGGGAGAAGTGAACAAGAAAGAGTTTGATTATGGAATAGTTGTATATAAGCATCGTTTCAATATGACACGCTCCCTTGACGATTACAAGGAAACTGTTCTTGACAAGTGTATTCGTATCGGTTTGGAATTGAAATATAAAACAATGGCTTGTGATAATTTAGTTTATGAAATGCAGATTGTTTACAAGGACGAAAATGACAAATTACAATGTCTTTGTTTGGATTTGCACGATTGGACTATTGCCATTAAACATATCGGCAATATGCAATGCAATATATAAGGCGGTGATTAAGTGGAGAACATAGAGAAAGCAATCAAGCATTTTGAATGTGTAAGAAATGATGCGATTGTGGTATTAGATAGCGGATTTGGCACAAAGCCGAATGAGAGTAATATTGTTTACAAAAACCGAAAATTATATGCTGAACTTGCGATAAATGCTCTTGGAAAGGAAATACCGAAAAAGCCAAAAGGAGATTATCACAGTTGCCCTCATTACAGATGCCCAAATTGTAATAGTTCTGTCAAGATGTATGAAACCGACAACACATATCCGCATTGTGCTTTCTGCGGTCAAAAGTTGGATTGGGGTGGTGCGAATGGCTGATATTTCAAAGTTAGAACAACAGGCGGATTTGTTGATGCAGAATGTTATGGGTTGGGAAACAAGCACATTGGAACGCATCGGTAAACGCATAAAGCGTTATGGCAAATTGTCTTTGGCTGATGTCAAGAGCATAAACAACATTGCAACGGTCAAGCAAGATATGGATGCCATAACCAAAGAACTTGCAAAAGTTACAGGCTACAATATATCACAGATTGAGCAGATGTATGGTGAACTGCTTGAAGAACAACACCTTGCAAATCAGCCGTTGTATGATTACAGGGGCAAGAAATTTGTGCCGTTCAAGGATAACCGAGAACTACAAGCCATTGCAAGAGCATACGCAAAGACCACAGGCGAAACGATGATAAACCTTGCAAAGACAAAGGCATTGTGTGTTTTGGGTGCAAATGGTAAGCCGATAGGTATGCAGAAATATTACACCGATGTTCTTGACAAGGCGGTTATGCAAGTAACAACAGAAGCAACGGATTTTCACACGGCTATGCGTGATAGTATCGTTGAGTTGGGCGGTAGCGGTGTAAGGGTTGATTACGGCGGTGGAGTAACAAGAAGGCTCGATACAGTTGTACGGCAAAATTTGTTATGGGGGGCAAAACAGGCATCGGTGCAATACAACGAAATGATAGGCGAAGAATTGGGTTGCGACGGTTATGAGGTTGATTGGCACTCAAATCCACGCCCCTCGCACGAATTTATGCAAGGTAAACAGTTTGTTGTAGGCAAAGCAAGAACAATAAACGGAGTGAATTTTGACAGTTTTGACGAAGCAAATGAGCGTTTACAGGACTATGGATGTTTGCACTATAAAACACCTATTATTTGCGGTATTTCCGAGCCGAGATATTCATCCGAAGAATTAAATCGGTTAAATGAGCAGAACGCAAAAACATACAATATAAACGGCAAGGATGTTTCGGGTTACGAAGCACAACAAATGATGCGTAGGGTTGAGAGTGCTATCCGTGAGCAGAAATCAATAAAACAGACCGCACAGGCGAGCGGAGATAAAGCATTAGTAAAACAATGCAACGATAAAATAAAGGCTTACAAAGGCAAATATGAAGAAATAACCAACATAACGGGCTTTTACCCTGAAACCAAAAGAATGTTCGTACCACGCAAACCAAAAACAAATTAAAGGAGTAAATTATTATGAAAAAAGCATTATTTATTATTTTAGCAATTATCTGTTTTGCAAGTCCGTTTTTCAGTTGGATACCGAGCATTGTAAATGGCATTCAGTTCAGTGCGAACTGCGGAAACTATCTTGAATTGTCTGCCGATGCAAACAGTATTGAGATTGCAGAAAAACAACTCACAAAAGCGATTGATTATCTTGAACAAAACAACCTTACAAGCGGATACACAAAAATTTTTGTTTACTACCCCAAAAATGATATTGGAATGTGGTATGACAATTTGAAGTCCGCACAAACGCAGTTAAGAGAAATGCTTGAACGAGGGGAAACCACGGAACTTGAAGAAAGCAATATGCTGATGAAATTAAGAGAAACAATTTTGAATGATAGCGGAAGTTTGACACAACCGACAGGAATTTCGTTACACCCGAATTATACCGTTATGTTTTGGCTGAATGCTACATTATGGCTATTGTGGATTTTAGGCGGTGTATTCTGTTTCCTTGCATACGAAGAATGTTAAATCATTCCCCCTGCCCTAAAAAGCAGGGGATATTTTTTTGAGAAATTTGCTAAAAGGGGTTGACAAGTAGGTACAAATGTGTTATAATGTAGTTACAAAAGAAAGAGAGGTAATAAAAAAATGATTGAAATTGCAAGAATTATGACTTTTGGAACCACAAACCGCAGAGATATTGTTCGCAGACTTATGGCTATGTGCGACAGTTTCAAAAAACTTATCTTTGCTGATGCTATGGCACAGTACAGATGTTATGAAAATGCAGGTCTTGTTATACACGGCGATGGTTGGTTGGCAATATATCACGATTGTGAGAATTGAGGTGATGAAATGACACGATTTGAACAAATAAAAGGTTTTGATGAAAAAGAATTTGCTGAATGGCATTGTGAAGAAATAAGAGCATCGGCAGAAGGTTTGTTGGAGTCTTGCAAAGAGTCAGTTGTGAATTTTGCGACATCAGAAGAACAAAAGAAATGTTATGAGGCTCTGTTTGATTTGCTTATATATGAGTCAAACCAACAGTCTAAAAAAGCAGAAAAAATATGGGTCGAATTTTTGAAAGAAGAAGTGGGTCGATAAAATGAAAGCAAAGTATAAACGTTATGGTAATGATTGCATTATTTACAATCAAATTATATGTGTTGACAATATCGTTACCGAGGTAGAAAGTTATACATCGAATTGGTTTGATACCACGCCAAAAACAAACACAAGAGTTTGTCTTACAAACGCAGAGGCAAGAAGAATTTTCTATTCTTTGTGCCAAAAATACGAAAACAAAAAATATGATTGTGAATACAAGGAGGTAAAATAATGACCAAAGACAAATGGATAAATATCCGTTGCACCGAACAGGAGCGACAGGATATAACGGAACAGGCAAAGGAACACGATATGTCGGTAGCAGAGTTTTTTCGCTACCTCGTAGCAAAGGAAAGGAAGGAGATGTCAAAGAAGCAATAACCGACACAGTTAAACCGATTGCGTTAAAGAAACAAAAGAAAGAAACAAAGATAGAAAGCAAGACAGAAACAGCCACTATTGACAAATAAAAAATAATATGCTATAATGTAAGAGTAGAATTCTAATGTTCTACTCTTATTCTATTTTTAGTCGGTTGATTAGACTTAAAACAGTCAAGCGAAGTGCAAAGATACTCACTTAAAAAGGACTTAAACGCAGGAGGTAATTATGGCAATTACAGTAAAGTATTTGGAAGATTTAGGCGTGGAAAAGGAAGTCGCTGAAAAAATCTTCGCAGAAAGAAGCAAGGAAATTGAAGCCGATAAGGCAAAGAGAGAAAAACTTGAAACAGAGTTGAAAGAAAAGACAGAGAGCCTTGACAATCTTTCAAAAGAGTTTGAAGATTTGAAAGCAAACAACGCAAGTGCAGAAGAATACAAGTCAAAGTATGAAGCACTTGTTGCCGACAATGAGGCGAAAGCAAAACAGGCAGAGGCAGATAGAATTTTGGCTGAAAAAACCGAAAACATCAATAAGAGATTTGAAGCCGTTGTTGGCGAAAAGACATTTAGCCACAATGCAATCAAGGCTGATTATCTTAAAAAATTCGGTGAAGCCATTGAACTTGAAGATAATAAGTCTTTGTCTGACGAACAGATTTTCCACAATCTCATAAAAGATGATGCCACCGCATTTACTGGCGTTACAGCCGTTAAGTTGCAGGGTGGTACACCGCAGGGAACTTTGGGTAGTAAAAAATATTCTTCAAGAGAAGAAATAAACGCAATCAAAGACGCATCTACAAGACAGGCTGAAATGATTGCACACGCTCACTTGTTCCCTGAATTAAAAGTATAAAGGAGTAAATAAATATGGCAAATGTATTAACAGGTGCTGAAACTAACCTTATCACACAGGAACAGATGAAAAAGGTTCGTGAAGTTGATTTTGTAAATCAGTTTACACATAATTCGCTTAATAAACTTATTGAAGTTTTGGGCGTAACAAGAAAAATTCCTATGATGGAAGGTACAACAATGTATGTATATTCCACCACAGGCACATTACAGGACGGAGCAGTTCCCGAAGGTGAAATCATTCCGCTTTCACAGTATGAAACAACTAAAACACCTGTGGGCGAAATCACTCTTAAAAAGTGGAGAAAAGCAGTATCCGCAGAAGCGATTAAGAAGTCAGGCTCTAATGCGGCAATTATCGACACCGATAAAGCATTACTTCGTGATGTTCAGGGCGGTATTAGAACAGACCTCTTTGGCTTCCTTAATGGAGAAATCGCAGGAAGCACAACCGCAGAGGGTAGCAACCTTCAGGAAGCACTTGCAAATGCTTGGGGACAGTTACAGGTTAAGTTTGAAGATGATACCGCAGAAGCAGTTTATTTCTTAAATCCGCTTGATGTTGCTGAACATCTTGGCACAAAAGAAACAGGACTTGCAACTGCTTTTGGTATGAACTATATTGAGAACTTCCTCGGTCTTGGTACAGTAATTATGACATCAAGAGTTACAAAGGGTACATTTATTGCAACTGCAAAAGATAACTTTATTATGTATTACCTTACAATGAATGGCGACCTTGCAAACGCTTTTGACCTTACAACTGATGAACTTGGTTATATTGGTATTAAGTCAGGTTATCAGAACGAGGAAAGAGCACAGATTGAAAGCCTTGTTATGGACGGCATTCAGTTCCTTGTTGAATATGCAGAGGGCGTTATTAAGGGTACAATCGGGGCAGGTTCTGGCGACGATGCTGGCGACGAGGAGCAGGGCGCATAATGTACAGGGTAATTAAGGCATTTACGGATTTGCAGGACAATAATTATGCTTATGACCCCAAAAACCCTGCAAGGAATACATATCCACGCAAAGGGTTAAGCGTTTTACCGAGCAGAATTAAGGAACTTGCAAGCGATAAAAACAGACAGGGTTGCCCCTTAATTGAAGAAATTCCCGATATTGAGGACAAACCCGAAAAGAAAACAAAGTCAACTAAAAAGGTTGACAAAGAATAATTGAAAGGCGGTTTAAATTATGACATACTTAACCTATGGCGAATACGCAGAAATGGGCGGTATTTGTGATTTGACCGCCTTTAACCGTTTTATTGACCGTGCGTGTGGTATAATTGACAATGCTACACACAACCGCATTGATTGTATGGCAGAAGTTCCGCAAAGAGCAAAGTCACTTTGTAGGGATTTGGTAGAATATCTTGCAAGGTATTCAACAAGTGATATGGTTGTATCTTCTCGAAGTCAATCGGCAGGCGGTGTTAGTGAAAGCGAAAGTTACGCAACCAAAACCGCCGATGACATTTATGGGGATATTCAAAATATCATTTATGATTATTTAGGTAATGAAAAAGACGATAAAGGCACACCCTTGTTATATAGGGGGGCTATGCGTTGAAGATAAAAACTAAACCTATAAATTGGAAAGATTTGCACGAAGGTATTGAAATTGATATACCTATTACCGAAAAGACCGTTCCAAAGTTCCAAAAAAACGGAATGACAAATTTGTTCGGCAAAAAGGTAACAATTTACAACGATATTGCAAGTGATGGGGTAAACCCACGCAGTTTTCACCGATTTGTGATTGACCTTTGCAACATTCAAAAAGGCATATTGCAGAACGCAGACGGAACGATTGAAAAGGTTGTAAACGCACAGACAATAACCACAAAGGATATTGAGCATTACAAAACACCGCTTGAATATGCTTTACTTCCTGCCGATATGAAAGACAATTATTTCACGGCAAATGTGAATGACTTTGTTGTATTGGCAGAGGTTGACGATGTTGTTACAACTTCAAGGGAATTTCAAGATTTGCAGAGCAAATACAAAAACAATGGTTTTTCTGTTACGGCAGTCAATGAATACATAAACGGTATGGCGGTTGACAATGTGCAGATAATTCACGCATAAGGGGGATTGGTTAAGATTGGATAAATATGCAGTATTATTTAACTATTTCCGTCAATGCCCTTATTTGAAAAACCTTATGAGTATTGCAAGTGAGAGTAACAAGGGTAACACGGTTATTCTTCCACAGGGTGCAAGTCCTGCCGTGCAGTATCAAGAAAAATTTGATGTGAATGGCTTTTATGAGTGCGTTATCGAGCCTTATCCGTCTGTGTATGAGGATTTTCAAATTAATTGCTATGAGTGGTACGATGTCAATGACACAAACCCTCCGCAGTTTAATGAAAACGTGTTGACTTATGAGCAAGTTTGCGGTGTTTGCGATTGGGTAAAGGCACAGAATGAAACAAACAATTTCCCCGAAATAAATGAGTTAATTGTTTCTATTGAGTGCAACCCGTTTGTACCGCAGATACGATATGTTGACCCAGACACAAACACAGTTGGATATTTCATCACAGTTCGTTTGCGATATGTAAACCGCACACCGAGAAAGACGGTGGAATATGAATTTGCGGATTGATTTGAATGAGCCACGCATAAGGGAAAAGGTTACAAGTGATAGGTTTGGATTGCTTGTATCAAACGAGTGGAAAAGGTTGATTGACCCATACACTCCACGAGATACAGGCGTATTGATGGGAATAACAGGGCAGACGGTTGATATATTACCGTTCAAATTGCATTACAAGTCAAAGTATGCCGAAAGGGTATATAATGGTTCGGATATGAATTTCCAAAAGAAAAACCCATATTCCACTTATGAATGGGATATAGCCGCCGAAAAGGCAGGGCAAAAAGACAAACTATACCGCACACTTAACAATGCGTTACAAAGCGGTAGATTTTAATTTTATGTAAAGGAGAATTGATATGGCTGAATTTAACAATTTTGCTAATCCTAAAATAGAAACAAAAAGATTTAAATTGTATGCCGACATTGGCACAAGTGGCACTCCCGAATGGGAATTACAGGGTCGTGGAATTGAGTCTTACACAATCGAGGAGAATTCCGATGTGGAAAAGGTGACCGATGTGTTAGGTATGGTTGATATGGAACGCTCCACCGCACAACCCACACAGAGTGGTCTTGCAATTAAGTTAAGAAAAGGCTCTAAACTTGGCGAAATGCTTTTCGATGCTTGGTTTAAAAGAGATTATTCAAATCTTAATGCAATAAAGATTTTACAGAAGTTCGAGTTTGCTGATGGCGATAGCGAAGATACTTGCCTTGCAAGACTTGAAGAAGATGTTATGATTGCAATTAACAACTTCACAGGCGAAGCAGGCGGTTATCTTGGTTTTGAAATTGATATTCACTACGCAAACAAGACCACAACAGGCACAATGCCAAAGGTTGACGGTGAAACAATCACTTTCACGCCTGATAGTGCCGCATAAATAAAACACACATACCGCCTTGCCCTATTAGGTAGGGCGGTATATTTAATTTAAAGAAAGAGGTAAAATGAAATGACAGGCAAGAATATTATTGATACAGGTTTGGTAGAGTTTATTCTACCTTTTGACCGTGGCGAAGAAAAGATATATTTTAACCCAAATGATGTTGAGTTTTTTATTCGTTTAACTGATATGATAAACAACATTAGTGGAATGTATGACGATTTAGCCGACAAATATGAAAAAACCGAAGATAATTTTGAAAAGTTAGAAATTATCCGCAGACTTAACGGCAAAATTAAAGATGCTTTTGATGTGGCTTTTGGCAATAATGTTGCTGATACCATATTTAAGTATGTTTCTCCGCACGGCATAGTTGCTAAAAATCAATATTTTTCTTTCTATATACTCGAATATTTAATGCCTTTAATTGAGAAAGAAACAGGCAAAACTTCAAAGGCTACTGTTTCGGCACTCGAAAAGGCTATGAATAAACACACTGCACAATATCAGTATAAATTTAAGAGATAATGTGGGATTATCCTTTATTTGTCACCATTGACGGCGAACAATTTGAGATTGAAAATAACTGCGATTATAGGGTGATTTTGGATTGCATAGGATGTTATGAAGATAGCATCCTTGATTTAGTGACTCAACATCAATCTGCATTGATTATTTTTTACAAAGAACCGCAAAAGATAAAAAATGCAAAAGAAGCGGTTAAGCAAATGATAAGAGTTATTGATTGTCAAAGTGAAGAAGAATTTGCAGAAAATTCAATCGAACAGAGCGAACCAAAACCACGCCTTATGAGTTGGGAAAAAGATTTTAAATTTATTGCCCCTGCTGTTAGCCGTGTACTTGGCTATGATGTGAGAACACCCGACAAATACACGCATTGGTGGAGTTTTTACGGTGCTTTTTTGGAAATTGGAGAATGTTATTGGCAGACAATAATTTCTATTCGCAAAAAGAAAATGCACGGTCAAAAGTTGGAAGAATGGGAACAAAAAATTTATAGAGAAAACAAAAAAGATATAGATTTACCCCAAAACCTTACCGATGAGGAGAAAGAATGGCTTGACTCCGATTGGTAGAAAGGAGTTGATTTTATATGGCTATTAGTGGCGGCGATGGTAGTATTATTTTGACCACCAATGTAGACCAAAGTGGACTTAAAAAAGGTCTTGGGTCTATGAAAAAATTAGGCGCAACCGCAGGAAAAGCACTTTTGGCTATTGGTGCGGCGGCGGCAACAGCAACAGTCGCTATAACAAAAATGGCAACATCTGCTTATGCCGATTATGAGCAGTTAGTCGGCGGTGTTGAAACACTTTTTAAGGGTTCGGCAAAAAGGGTTATGGCTTATGCCGAAAACGCTTTTTACACAGCAGGCGTGTCAGCAAATGAATATATGAAGCAAGTGACATCATTTTCGGCGGCTCTTATAAGAAGCACCGCAGGAGATACCGACAAAGCGGCAGATGTCGCAAATATGGCTTTGCAAGATATTAGCGACAATGTCAATAAAATGGGTTCTTCAATGGAGAGTGTGCAATTAGCATATCAAGGATTTGCAAGGCAACAATACTTACTTCTTGACAATCTAAAGTTGGGCTATGGCGGCACTAAAACAGAAATGGAACGCCTTTTAAAAGATGCGGAATCACTTACAGGCATTAAGTATGATATAAACAACCTTGCCGATGTTTATTCGGCTATTCACGCAATACAAGAAGAGTTAGGCATCACAGGAACAACCGCAAAAGAAGCCGAAAAAACAATAACAGGTTCTGCAAATATGATGAAAGCGGCTTGGCAGAATGTTTTATCTGCAATCGCAGGCGGTGGAGATTTAGACAGGGCGATAAATAACCTTGTTTACTCAATACAAAAATATTTTGAAAATATTGTGCCCGTTGTAGAAGGGTCTTTGCAAGGAATAGGGCAACTTATAGAAAGAGTAGCGCCAATGCTTGTTCAAACAGTAGCAAGAGCGTTAATTAAGGCTATACCAAGCCTTTTAAATGCAGTATATCAAATGATTATAGGACTTGCAAAAGGCATTTATCAAGGCATTACAGACCTTTTTAAAGGCGGTACGCAAAAAGTCTTAGAAGCACAAACTAACGAAATCGCACAAAGTGTTGAAAATCAAAACGCTTTAACGGAAGCGGTTGAAGAAACCTCAAAAGCACAAAAGGGAGCACTTGCAGGGTTTGATGAAATTAATACTCTTTCAAAAGAAATGTCGCAAGAACAGGAAACGGAATTTATTGCACCTCAAACAAGTGGCGGTGGTTTAAGCGAAAGTCTTGAAACAGAAGAAGCAAAAAAAGAATTATCAGCATTTGAAAAAGCATTTAAGAATGTCTTTGACAATATATCAAAGATAATAAAAAAAGCTTGGAACTCTGAACCTGTTCAAGCGTTTTGGGGAGCGACTAAAATTTATGGTATTTTTTTGTGGAATTATTGGTCAACACTTGGAAAAGATTTGTGGAAAAATTTAAAAATAACTTGGGGAAATATTGAAAAAGATTTTGGCACAATGTCTACCAATTTAAGCGATTTGTGGACTAATGTTTGGCGAGATTTTGATGCGACAGTTACGGAGTGGGGACAACCTGTTATAAATTCCACAAGTAAATTGTTTAATTCAATATGGACTACGGCTATTGACCCATTTATACAATTAGTAACTGGAGCTTGGGCGGACTTCACAGGAATTTTGCTTGATTTATGGAACGAACACGGAGCAACATTATTAAATAATGTCGGCGAGTTTGTGCATAATATCATAGGGTTTTTCCAAAGTATATATGACAATGTTTTAGAGCCGATTATAACTCCGTTCTTGCAGACAATGAGTTCTTTGTGGGATGAACATATTTCCGTTATGATAGACAAGGTCGTTGACTTTGTTATGAAATTGGTAAATGGCGCACTTGAAATATATAACAAATTTATTCATCCGATTGTTATGTGGCTTACTGAAACATTAGAGCCGATATTTACTTGGATTGGAAATACAATTTCAGGTATATTCCACACGATAGTCAGCACTGTTTCGGATGTCCTCGGAGGCGTATTCGATGCTCTTGGCGGTCTTATAGATTTCATAGTTGGCATTTTTACAGGAGATTGGGAACAGGCTTGGAATGGAATAAAAGCGTTCTTTGTAGGAATTTGGGATGCTATATGGGGCGTTGTCAAGGGAGTGATAAATGCTATTATTGACGGCTTAAACTTCCTTTGGGGCGGTCTATATGGAGCATTAGCAAGTATTATAAATGGTGTCGGTGGAATAGTTAAAGGTATAGGAGATTTAGTGGGAGCAGATTGGGGTTGGGAAATACCTTCCAATCCTCCACTTATTCCCAAACTCGCCCAAGGTGCAGTAATACCGCCAAATCGTGAGTTTCTTGCAGTTCTTGGCGACCAAAAACACGGAACAAACATCGAAGCACCTCTTGACACAATCAAACAAGCGGTTGCAGAAGTTCTTGCACAAGTCAATGTTGGTGGCAGTGGCGGTTTTAACGGCAGAATTGAAGTTCCTGTAATCATTGATGGCAGAGAGATTGCAAGAGCCGTAAGAGAAGCAGAGGGCAATATGGGAACACAGACAGTATTTGGAGGTTTTGCAAATGTCTATTAACACAAGAGAAAGTTATATAGAAATAGGCACAAGCGTAAATGCCGACAACACCTTAAATAATGTTTTACGGTTGCCCGTACCAACGGAGTTGCCATCAAGCAACGAATTTATGGCAGACGCCAACAGAAATGCTAATGGTGTTATGCTGATACAGCAAATTGGCAGAACTCAATATACCATTTCAATTAAATGGGCTTCCTTACCAAACAAAAAATGGTGGGAGATTAATCGGTGGTTTGATACTTACGGCTATGTGTTTTGGATGAAATATTTTAGCCACACAGACGGCAAAGTTAAAATACAACAGTTTTATAGGGGGAATATCGAAAAGGGTATTCCCTCACCCGACACCGAAATATTGAATGGATATGCAGTTCCTAAAAAATACAAGGGTTGCGGATTTAATGTTATTGACATTGGTGCAGATGATGTTATAATAATAAGTGAAATGGCGGTGATTTGATGCTACAAGCCAGCAATGCTTATAAGGAATTGGTTAAATCAAACATTAGACCAAAATCAGAGCCAATTGTTAAAGTTTCGGGTAAAGATAACAATGGAAACGATATAGAATTAATTTGGCGAGCAAAAAATATTAAGGATTTAAAATATAAAAGAGGCATCGACCCTGTAGGCAGAGAATTGCCGTATATGGAATTAACTTGGACTGAAATTTATACAGGTAAGTTGAACGCCGAAAACTATCCCGAAAAATATAATAATATTATTCAATATATGCAGGTTGAGTTGTCTTTGGTTCAAGATTTAGGTTTTTACAACACTTGGAAAACTTTATTTAGTGGCGAAATCACGTGGAAAGATTTATTTAATGGCAATATCAAATGGAAACAGCTAAAAAACCAAGTTTCACAAGAAACGATTACTGTGCCAAAACTTTTTTTAAGTGGAAAACCAACAATAAGCGGTCAAACAATTACTTGGACGGCAAGAGATTTGTTGTATTTTTTAGACAATGAAAACACAAAAAGTTTTAAAATAAACGATGATGACGCAGAAGATTTTAGACTCTCAAAAAACATTTTTTCGTATTTTTTAATTGAAAGTAGAGCAAGCTTTTTAAAAAACGAAAAGATATTCGATGCCATAAGTCGAACCGTTAAAAACGCATTGGAGAATAATGACGATTTTGCAATAGAAAAAAATATAATATTTGACGGAAAAACAAAAGATATTTTAAAGAATTTATCAACATTGGAAAACAAGTTTTTGAATTTTAAAAATGAAATACTTTTTGTAAGTGATTTTTCGATTGTTGATAATAACGTTTTTTTTAATTCTAATATACTTTTTGAAAATCCAAAAATAAAACAAGGTTCTAATATTTCAGGGTACAATTTTAAAAGTTATAAAACAATTAGAAAAACAAATGATATTTATGAAATAAGTCCGACAGTTGTAAAAATATATTATAATGATGGGCAAAGTTTAGATTGTTATCGTTGGGATTTTAAAGAATATGGAGAACTTGTAGAAAATGCGAATAACCATTCAGAAATAAATTATTTTTTGCGTCCGTTATATAGTACATCAAGCGAAAGCAACGTTATATCTGTCGTTCCTATCTCTTTTAATAGTTACGATAATTTTATTAACAACAACAAAAATGGAGACGCCTTTAATGAAAACAACCCTATAAACATCTACGACAAAGACACCGAAATCGCAAAATTGAGATTAACATTTTTAGATAATTATTTTAATGAAAACAATTCTACAATAGAATTTGTTTCATTGCCTAATTTCATTGTAGAACCGTCAGATATGGTAACAGTAGAAACATCTCTATACGATGAAAATGATGAAAAAATATTAAAAAAAGGTATAATAACTTCAGTGGAAATTGATTATAATGGGGTTTTTAAACAAAAAATAAATTGTCACGAGGTGCAAATATGATTATCAAAGGCGATTTAAACGGAGATGGGAAAATAGGAATAGAAGATATATGTTTAGGACGTGCTCACATATTAGATGCGATACATTTAGACGAACCAAGTTTAGAAGCGTTTGATATAAACAACGATGGCAAATATTCAACTATCGACATTTTTTATATGAATCGTCACCAATTAGCAATAGAAATATTAACGGAGGTAATAAAATAAATGGAATATAGCGAAAAATATAATTTTTACCTTCCATCGAGAGATGGGGATGATATTGCTGACATAAATCAAATTTCGGATAACTTCAGGATTATTGAAGAAAACATACCGTCAAAAAAAGATTTGGATGATGCGGTATCCGATGCTACAGTTGAAGTAGACCAAACCTACAACCCTAATAGCCCCAATGCTCAAAGCGGTATAGCGGTGGCAGAAGCGATAACGCTTTTTGACAAAAGCAAACAAAAAAACTTTGAGCAGATTGCAACGATAAAGGTATCCGCCGATGAAAACGGCAACTTGCCGACAAGTATCGTATTTTCCACCGATAGTGAAGGGAATACTTTTAAACTGACCGATTTCTGCCTTACTATGAAAGTTGGGGCAACAGATGGCAGTAACGCAAGGGTAGTGTTACAGGTGAACGATTTAAACGTTTTCGGCTATGCAAATATTGTTTTATCGGCAACCAGTTTATCTGCTTGGTATATAGATTATATTGACTTGGGTGCGGCAAAGTTATGTATAGCACCAGCTCAGACTGTTGGCACGGTATTGGTGCCTAACATTAATTTGAACACCTTTATAGGCGGCATTGTCCCAGCGGTTACTCCAAGGGGCTACAATTATGAGCCAATCACAAAAATTCGATTTTACATTATTGCGGGCACGGAAAAAACTTTTATTTCGGGCAGTGAATTTAATTTATACGGGGTGAGAAAATGAGAGTTTTAGAAAATGGAAAATATAGAGATATGACCAAAGAAGAATTGGCTTTTTTTGAAAATGTTGAACAACCACCCTACCAAGAA
Organism: Acutalibacteraceae bacterium; assembly: GCA_045602785.1. Lineage (GTDB taxonomy): Bacteria > Bacillota > Clostridia > Oscillospirales > Acutalibacteraceae > UBA737. Next base: position 14,387 of record JAZSCF010000115.1, on the reverse strand, counting down.
CGAGTAGTCAGCCGTATAAGAGAAAAATATTCGGTTGATGATGAACTGGCTATATTAAGGCAAAGGGACACAAAACCCGAAGAATTTGCCGAATATAATAATTATGTTGAAACCATAAAAGAGGAGGAACGGCATAATGTTTAAATTGGCATTGGACGCAGGACACGGCTATAACACCGCAGGCAAAAGGTGTTTGAAGTCTATCGACCCGAACGAAACGAGAGAGTGGACTTTAAACTCTCGCATTTGCGACAAGTTACAAGCCGCATTAAAAGAATATGAGGGCGTCGAAGTAAAGCGTATGGATGATACAACGGGCAAAACCGATGTAAGTTTATCAAAGCGTTGCAACTTGGCGAACTCTTGGGGTGCAGACTTTTACTTGTCAGTACACCACAACGCTGGTATTAACGGCGGTAGCGGTGGTGGTTTAGTTGTATATAGATACAATAAACTTTCCGCAAATGGCGAAACGGCAAAATGGCAAAAAACCTTTTATGAAGAATTGATTAAATCGGGTGTTATGAAAGGCAACCGAGCCGAGCCGATAAACACCGCAAGTTTTGCAGTTTTGAAAGACACCAAAATGAAAGCGGTATTGTTAGAGTGCTGTTTTATGGATAGCACCACCGACACACCGATTATATTAACGGAAGCATTTGCTGATAAGGTTGTTAAGGGTTGCATAAATGCACTTGTAAAATTGGCGGGTATTGAAAAGAAAGTTGTTGAAATGCAACAAATCGACAAAACACAACAACAAATTCAGCCCCCTGTTACGAAAAATGAAGAACCACAAGAGTTGCAAAAAGAACAGCAACCCGATACGAGCGAAAAAGATGCCGAAAAAGTAATAAAAGAAAATTCAAATATAATTGTAAAGTTTTTTCAATTTATTATTAAATTAATCAAAATCATAAAAGGCGAATAACAAGGAGAATATTATGAAACAAAACAGATTTAAGTCTTGGGCGTTGTGGGTATCAGTGGCAGGTGCGTTATGGGTTATTTTGTCTGCTTTTGGTGTTCCTGAAATTATAGGTTTAACAAGCGAAAGTTTTAATGCAATTCTTGATAGTATAGGTGCTATTTTAATTGCTTTTGGAATAGTTAATAACCCTACAGACAAAAAAAGTTTTTAGGTGGGTTAAAAATGGCGCTTACACACGAAGAAATAACGGCTATCAAAAAAGAGGTCATTGCGGAATGCAAAAACATCTTTGTGCAGATTGATGATTGTAATGAAAAACAGACCGAAGTCAATCGAAAATTTGCAAAAGATGACAAGCGAATTGACCTTATGACAAACGATATAAAACAAATGAGAAGTGAAACCAAAAGCGGATTGAAATTCAATAATTGGTTGACAAGCGCTGTTCTTGGTTGTATAATTGTAGGCATAGTAACATTCCTTTATTTTAATTTTGGAGGTTAATTAAATGGCTAAAACTTGTAATTCTTGCGGAACAAACAATGATATGGCGGTTATGCCGATTGCACAGCACGAAAAAGAACAACAGAGATTGATGTCAATTATTAAGAAGCAGTTTATTGCTATAATTGTCTTAATTTGTTTATTGTTTGGTTCTTTCGGTTTGTTTGTATGGTATGAAAGTCAATATGAAACTATTGATTATTCTTATGATTATTCACAAGATGGTCAAGGAACAAATATTATAGGAAATGATAACGAGGTAGACAATGGGGCAAAGATTGAGAATAAAGGCGAGAGTGAAACGCAAACGCAAGAATAATGCAAAAGGTTTGAAAGTTCGCAAAATAAAGCGTAAATAAGGTGGTGTTCCGTTGAAAGTAATTAAAATTGATTTGCCGAAAGAGATTGAAGACATAGAGTTGCACACTTTTGCTGATGAGCATATAGGCGATGAACATTGCGACCTTGACAGATTAAAACAACGCATTGAATATGTTGAAAATACACCCAATGCTTATTGTTTATTAAATGGAGATATAATTGACAATGCTACCAAAACGAGCATAGGCGATACTTATGCACAAGTATTTAATCCTATGGAACAGTTAGAAAATGCGGTTAAAATGTTTAAACCTTTGGCAGAAAAAGGCAAAATTCTTGCAATCACTCACGGAAATCACGAAGCGAGAACATATAGAAAAGAAGGTATTGACCTTTCTTGTTTGTTAGCGGTTCAATTAGGATTGTTTGAAAGATATTCCCCCACATCTGCTTTAATATTTTTAAGATTTGGCAAAAGCAGAAATCACGGTGGAGATAGCAAACAATGTTATACAATTTTTATGTTGCACGGAAGCGGCGGCGGCAGAAAAGAGGGCGCAAAGGCTATTCGCCTTGCAGATATGTCAAGTATAATTGATACTGACATATATTGCCACGCCCACACACATTTACCAATGATAATGAAACAAGGTTATCATAGAACAGACAAGCAAAATTCAACCGTTAAATATGTTGAAAAATTGTTTGTAAACACGGCTTCAAACTTGAATTATGGTGGATACGGCGAGTCGCAGGAATTTAAGCCGTCAAGTAAGACTTCGCCAATTATATATTTAAGCGGTACAAAAAAAGAAATGTCAGCGAGGTTATAATATGGCAACGATATATGTAAGCCACGCTTATGGTGGAAATATTGAAAATCTTGAACGAGCAAAGAAAATTACTCACGATTTACAAGTCAATGACCTTGAAAACACATATATTTGCCCTTTGTTGACCTTTTCGCATTTGCAATATGGCGAGATTGGTTATGAAGCCGAGATTGAGGCTTGTTTAGATATTCTTTCGGTGTGCGATAAGTTAATTGTTGCAAGTGATTTGTCAAAAGGCGTATGCAAAGAGATTGATTTTGCGAATTTAGTCGGTATGGAGGTAGAGTTCCTTGAAGATGCCGAATAATATTGATTTTGACCGCTACCAATGGGAAGATTTAATTGACCGTTGGATATTTGATGAAGAACACCGAAAAATGCTCAAAAGAAACTTGCTTGACGGCAGAACTTACGAGCAAATAGCTGAACAATTTGATTGTTCAAGGGATAAAGTCGCAAGGTTGATACCCCGATTACAAAACAGACTTTTTAAGAAAATTAAATAACGCACGAAATATACACTATATTTCAATTAAAAAAGCACTCTAACGCAATTGTTAGGGTGCTTTTTTTATGCTATGATTTAGGCATAAGGAGTTGATTATATTGAATATATCCGAATATATAAAAAGCAAAAAGGAATTTGATTTAATGCCGTTTATGGCTGTATATCTAACAATAATCGAACTTGTTAAGGACGGATATTTGGAATATGACGGTGAGAGGTTAAAGAAAAAGAATGTATAGTTATTACAATGCCAATCCCTATAAAATCCGTGTTGGTGATTGCGTAATTCGCGCAATATCAAAAGCACTTAATCAGCCGTGGGAAGATACATACATTGATTTAACAATACAAGGTTATTTAATGGGCGATTTATTGTCAAGCAATGCCGTATGGGGTGCGTACCTAAAAAATAAAGGTTTTACAAGGGATATTATTTCCAACGATTGCCCTGAATGTTACACGATAGAAGATTTCTGCAATGAACACCCAAAAGGCACTTTTATTATTGGAACAGGAACGCATTGTGTTGTGGTACAGGACGGATGCGTGTTTGATACTTGGAACAGTTCGGGCGAAGTACCGATTTATTTTTATTATAAAGGAGAATGATTATGGCTTATCCAAATTATTACAACGGCGGTTATTATCCGCAATATCAAAATGGAGCAGTACCCGATATGCTTAATCAGTATAAAGGGCAATATCAACAAATGCCGATGCAACCTATTCAGCAACCGATACAATCAAATGGTGGCTTGATTTGGGTAGATAATGAGGAACAAGCAAAAAATTATCTTGTAGCGCCAAATAATGTTGTACCAATGTTTGATAAAAGTTCTTCTGCAATGTATATAAAAAGTTCGGACGGAGCAGGTATGCCAACATTTAAAAAATACAAGTTAATTGATGTTGATGAAGAAACGCCCAAAAATGCCCCTACAACACACAAATGCACTTGTGGGGATAAATTTGCCACCAAAGAGCAAATAAACGATTTAAAGGCAAAATTAGACGATTTAACGGCAAAATATGAGGAACTTTCACACCCTATTGTTGAAAAACCAAAAATAACAACTAAAAAAGCAAAGGAAAGTGAGGAATAAGATATGGCTAACCCTTTATTTAATACTTTCGGAAACAACAATCAATTTGGAAATTTAATCCAACAGGCACGGGCATTTAAAAGACAATTCGCAAATATAAATCCTCGTGCAGAAGTTGAACGATTGCTTAATTCGGGTGAGATGAGCCAAGCAGAGTTCAACCATTATTCGCAGATTGCCCAACAGGTCGCACAGATGATGGGCAAATATTAAGGTTATAATCAAGAGCGTACGGCTTGATTTATAATAAATTTATTTTATAAAGGAGAAAAATAATGATGGATAATTCAAACGATTTCGCAACAGGCTATGCAGTTGGTAGAGATAGCACCAATGGTGGATATGGCAACGGCGGTATGTTCGGCAATGGCAACGATTGGGCTTGGATTGTAATACTCCTCCTATTTGGATGGGGCGGTCGTGGCTTCGGCGGTTTCGGCGGTGGCTTCGGTGGCGGTTCTTGCGGCTCACCTTGTGCAACACAGGCTGACCTTGCGGCAGGCTTTAACAATTCAGCTGTTCTTTCAGGCATTAACGGCATTGATAGTGCTTTATGTCAGGGATTTAATGGCATCAACACAGCAATTCTTCAAAGCGGTTACAACACACAGACAAGCATTAACGGACTTTCTCATCAGTTAGCTGATTGTTGCTGTGCTACACAGCGTGCTATTGATGGCGTAAAATACGAAAACGCTACAAACACCTGTGCAATACAGAACACAATACAGAACACCACAAGAGATATTCTCGAAAATGCTAACACAAATAGCCGTGCTATTCTTGATGCTCTTAATGCTAATTACATTCGCACTCTTGAAAGTGAAAACAACAGTCTTAAACTTTCTGCATCTCAGGCTAACCAGAACGCAGTTCTTATGGCGGCAATGGATGCAAACAAAGCCGAAATTTTAAGACGCACAGGAGCTGAATGTCCTGTTCCCGCTTATGTTGTTTCTGCACCTACACCCGTAAACTTCCCCACAAATTGTTGCGGTCAGGTTCAGTTTGCTAATGCAGGTTGCGGTTGCGGCTCATTCTAATTGAATAATTAGACTACTTTCCGTTAAGTCGGATTGTTCGGTATTTGACCGATAATGTTAAAAGGCGGTAGGGTAGTCATAACCTTATCGCCTTATTTTTATTTGAAAGGAAGTATTTTATTATGGCAGTTGAGTATTCTTTTATTCCCTCTCAATTTGTAGAGGTTGACGAGAACATTCTTTTTCTTAATGGCAACAGATGTTGCAAAAAAGGTTTAATTTCCCACAATGACAATTCGGGTGTATTTCGTGTTAAGGGCGTATCTAATTGTTGCAAAACAATTTATAAGGTACATTTTAATGCAAATGTAGCCATTGCACCTGCTGACGAGGGCGGTGTTCTTGAACCTATCACAGTTGCATTGACGCAGAATGGCGAAGTTTTAAGAAATGCGGTCGCAACAGTTACACCTACAGTGGCAGAAGCGTTTTTCAATGTAGGACTTGAAACCTTTATTGAATTGCCTTGTGGTTGCTGTGATACAATTTCCGTAAGAAACATCAGCGACACACCGATAGATGTAATCAATGCAAATATCGTTATAGACCGTGTAGCATAATGAAAGGAGTGTTGATTTATGGAATATATTGAAAAAATTAAAAAAATGCTCTGCAAAGAACTTGACGAGTATGCTATGAAGCAGAAACTCACAGGTGGCGACCTTGATATGATTTGGAAACTCACCGACACCGTAAAAAATCTTGACAAGATTGAAATGCTTGAAGAAGAAAGCGGTGGTTATTCCGAAGCAAGAGGTGGCAGAGGTCGTGGTCGTTCTTCTTATGCAATGGGTGGTTCTTCATATGATAATGATATGATGTACTCCGAACGCAGAGGCAGAGGTAGAAACGCAAAGCGCGATAGTATGGGTCGTTATTCAAGTGAGGGCGGTTCTTATGATGGCGGTTCTTCTTATGATGATTATTCGGAAGAAAGAATGGACAGACGTTATTCTCGTGGCGATGCCAAAGACCATATGATGAATAAACTTGGCTCTATGATGGAGGATGCAGACCCAAACGAGCGAGAAATCCTCAAGGATTGTATGAGAAAACTCGAACGAGCATAACAAACAAGGATGGTGCTATGTATATGGAACAATTTGAAGATAAAGTCACGCCTTTGCAACTTACAACAGAATACCGAGAAGCGATTGACATCTTCCCTGCTTTGCATAAGTATAAGATATTGCATAACACCGATAACCTTAAAAAATTATGTGTTGAAATTGCTCAATTTTGCCGTGCAGTTTATGCTTCAACAACAAACGAGCAAGAACGCAGAATTTATTTTGATATGCTCGAAAAATTGAATAAAAAATAAAACAATGTTTTTACCACTCCGCAAGGGGTGGTTTTTATTTTAAAAAAGTTATAAAATTTTCAAAAAAAGTATTGACAAATGTAAAAATGTATGTTAAAATAAGTTTACAAAAACAAAGGAGGAATAAAAAAATGGCATATCGTTGTTTAGAATGTGGACATATTTTTGAAGATGGTGAACAGGCAAGGTGGGAAGAACATCACCCTTATGGAATGGGTTATGCGGCGGAAGAATTTATCGGTTGCCCGATTTGCAAAGGAAAATTTGAAAAAACCAAACAATGTAAAGTTTGCGGTGGTGAGTTTTTGGAAGAAGATTTAAATGGCGATTGTGTTTGTGATGATTGCGTGAATGAATATAGCAAAAATTTTGAAGTTTGTTATAAAATATCAAAAGAAGAAAAAGAAGAAATTAAAATTAATGCTTTGTTGGTGTCGTTGCTTGATGTTGCTGACATTGAAGAAATATTATATCAACATTTAAAGAACACGGAAAAACATATAAATTGCTCTGGGTTCGCCAAACAAGATAAGTGTTGGTTTGCCGAAAAGTTGGCGGAGGAGGTGAAGAAGTGAAAATAGGAGAAAGATTAAGGGCGTTAAGGATTAAAAGGCTTTGGAGTACACGAAAAGCCGCCGAGTTTTTCGGGGTTAGTCAATCGGAGATTTGGAGGATTGAAAGTGGGAAAAACCAACCCAATTTACTAACCAATGCAAAATGGGAAAAATTGCTTGATGAAGCGGAAAGGGTGGAGGATTAAGATTGACGGAAAAAGAATACAGAGAACATCCTGCTATAAGCAGGTCGGAACTTTTCAAAATATCGGAAAGCCCCGAAAAATTCAAGTATTACCGAGAACACCCCGAAGAACCGACACCTGCGCTTGTATTTGGTCAGTTGTTACACGCTATGGCTTTAACACCCGAAACGGTGTGGGAACAGCTCGCAGTTATGCCGAATGTTGACAGGCGAACAAAGGCGGGCAAAGAAGCGTTTGCGGAATTTGAAACACAGACAGAGGGAAAAACCATAGTATCGGTTGATATGGTCGAACAGGCAACGGCTATGTGCCAAGCATTGAACGAAAACGAGTTTGCCAAAAAGTTACTCAAAGGAGAAAAAGAAAAACCGTTCTTTTGGGTGGACGAAATGACAGGTATTGATTGCAAATGTAGAACAGATTGCATTGTAGAAATTGGCGATATGCCATTGATTGTTGACTTGAAATCTGCCACAAATGCAAGTACAGATGTTTTTATTCGTGATGCAATAAAACACGGTTATCATATGCAAGCGGCAATGTATAGTGAGGGCGTAAAGCAAAACACAGGAAAAGAACACGCATTTGTTTTTGTTGTAATCGAAAAAGAGCCTCCGTATTCAATAAATATCTTGCAATGCGATAAATTGTTTTTGCAGTACGGATATGATGTTTTTCGCGAGTGCATAGGAACATATGCTGATTGTGTGAAAAACAACAATTTTTGGGGATATTTTGGAAGATATAACCAAATAAATAATTTGAATTTACCTGCATATTTAGCCAAAGAAATCGAATAAAAGTATTGACATTTATCGAAATATATGGTATAATATAAGTGTTGAATGGGTGTCAGACATTTAACCAAAAAACTTATATTATGTCAAATTCCGCATTGGGAAAGTATGCTGACACCATACAAGTACCTTTGCGGTTTTTATATTTATTAGGAGATAAAATGAAAGAAATTTGGAGAGATATTAAAGGCTATGAAGGACTTTATCAAGCAAGCAATTTAGGGAATATTCGTTCTCTTGACAGAAAAGATGGGAGAGGGTTTAACCGAAAAGGATTTGTTATGTCGCCTATTCCTGCTAAAACAGGATATTTGAATATACATTTAAGCAAGCAAGGAAAGGGAAAAACATTTCAAATACACAGATTGGTTGCAGAAGCATTTTTACCAAATCCCGAAAATCTTCCGATAATAAATCACAAAGACGAAAATCCGCAAAATAATGTTGTTGATAATTTAGAATGGTGTACATATAAGTATAATTCAAATTATGGGAAAATGACACACGATTTTAGAAGCAAGATTGTTTCTGCGGAAAAACACCCAAGAAGAAAACTTGATTGGGAAACAGTTGAAAAAATAAGAAAATTGTATAAAAGGAAAAGTAAAGAGTTCGGGTGCAGAGGTTTGTCCGAGAAATTTGGAGTGTGTCAAACTCAAATAGGAAACATAGTAAGAGGAACAAGTTGGAGAAAGGAGGTATAATATGTATTTAAGTTTAGGACAAAGAATAATCAAAGTTATTGAAGATGTAGATTTTTCAACAATAGGTGATTATGATATAACCTATGGAGAATGTAAGGTAAAGTGCGAACAAAAGCACGGAACTATAATCTATGTCGCAGGGCTTGTAGAGGAAAACGAAAATATTTTAATGTGTTTGGGAGCAGAGCCAAACGAAGAAAAACTTAATTTTCAAGTAGCATTATATCCACCATTTTTAGAGTTCGATAAAAAGTGGCGAGATTTAATGGAAATAAAGGAGGATTAAAAAATGGAAAACAACGAAATCATCGTACAGGAACAGCAGATGCCGAATATGCCGAATATGAACAATGGCGTAATGGCACAATTAGACAACATCAATCAAGGCACAGTCGCCATCGAAGCATCAAGAGCTATCGCAGAGGCACAGGGAAAGCTCGTTATTGCAAAGCGTTTTCCGAGAGATGAGGTACAGGCTTATAACCGTGTAGCACAGGCTTGTCAGCGCAAGGGTATCGCAGAAAAAGCGTTTTATTCTTATAATAGAGGCGGTGGAACTGTCAGCGGTCCGACTATCCGTTTCGCAGAGGAGTTGGCGAGATGTTGGGGCAATATTGACTATGGTATCAAGGAACTTTCGCAGGATGATGGCAAAAGCGAAATGCAGGCGTATGCTTGGGATTTGGAAACAAATGCACAGAGCGTTCAAAACTTTACTAACCCTCACATTAGAGAAGTTGGCGGTAAGGCAAAGATTTTGACCTCACAGAGAGATATTTACGAAATAAATGCCAATATGGGCGCAAGAAGATTAAGAAGCCGTATTCTTGCAATTCTTCCCACAGACTTGGTTGATATGGCTATTGCTGAATGTAAAAAGACACTTGCAGGAAACAATGATGAACCGTTAATTGACCGTGTAAAGAAAATGGTTGTCGCATTTGACAAAATTGGCGTTAAACAAGACCAACTTGAAAAAAGGCTCGGTCGCAAAATTGATACTATGACGATTGATGACTTTACTGATTATATCGGCATTTATAATGCTATTAAGCAGGGAGAAAGCAAAATTGCAGAATGGTTTGAAGCGGAAAAAGTAGCATCGGATTTGACAGATGCGTTGAAAGGGGAATAAATAATGTTTAATCTTGTAGTGTTGACAGGTCGGCTAACCGTTGACCCCGAATTAAAGAAAACGCCGAGTGATGTTTCGGTTACTAATTTTTCTATTGCCGTGCAAAGAGCATATAAATCGGGCGAAGAAGCAGTTACAGATTTTATAAATATTGTTGCTTGGAGAAGTACTGCCGAATTTATTTGTCGATATTTCAAAAAAGGAAAAATGATAGGTGTTGAGGGTTCTATTCAAACAAGAAAATGGGTAGACAATGATGGAAACAATCGCACCGCATTTGAAGTTGTTGCTAACAATGTTCAGTTTGTGGAGAGCAAAAAGGAAGATAATAACCCCATAAATACAAACGCAACACAGGGCAATTTAGATGTAGTTGTGGATGATGCAAAAAGCGACCTTCCTTTTTGACGGTGATTAAATGAAAATAATTATCGACAGTCGAGAAAAGAAATGCGACCATATCAAAACTTGGTTTGACAAAAATGGTATTGAATATGAGGTTAAAAAATTGGATGTCGGGGACTTTATGTTTCCCGATAATCCAAAAGTAAGTGTTGACAGAAAACAAAATTTATCGGAATTGAGCCGAAACCTCACCAACAAAGCCGACCATAGCCGATTTTGGAAGGAAGTTCGCAGAGCAAGAGAACAAGGCGTTAAACTTTATATTCTTTGTGAACACGGCGGTAAAATTAAATCAATTCAGGATGTTGCACTTTGGAACGATAAATATAGCGGTGTAAATGGACGGCATCTAATGGATGAAATATACCGTGTTCATATCAGTTATGGCGTTGAATTTCTTTTTTGTGACAAGCGATGCACGGCAAGGAGAATTGTTGAGATTTTGGCACAATAACCCTTGACTTTCTTGTGGATATGTGGTAAAATAATAAAAAGGGTTGATGGTATGTCGGTGCTGTCAATCAGCAACTAAATATTGTCAACCTATAAATCCTTATGTGGACGGTGCCGACACACCCGAAGCATAGGGATTTTTTATACCAAAAAAGGTGATTATATGAACGGAACATATATTGCAAACGAAATAACAAATAGAATAGATACGATAGAAGTATTTGAATATTATGGATTACAACCTAATAGAAAAGGATTTATTTGTTGCCCTTTTCACAATGAAAAAACACCGTCTTTTAAGGTTTACAAAGGAAATGGCGGTTATCATTGTTTTGGGTGCGGCGAACACGGAAGCGTTATTGATTTTGTGATGCGTTATTTTGATTTATCGTTCAAAGAAGCAATAAAAAAGTTAAATGATGATTTTAATTTGGGTTTACCAACAGGCGAAAAGTTAGGTCGCCGAAAACAACTTGATATGGCAAAAAGGTCTTTTAAGGCAAGACAAGAACGAGAAAAGAAAAAAGCGGAATATAACCAATTAAAAAATAATCGTGAAATTGCCCTTGATGAATGGGTAAAACTTGATAAACAAAAAACGAAATATAAGCCAAAAACACAAATTGAGGACTTGCACCCTTTGTTTATTGAGGCTATAATAAATTTACCACACGCAGAATACCGCCTTGAGTGTGCAGAAACGGAGTTATATTTATATGAAACAAGAAATCGTTGTAATACCTGATTATACGGCAGAACAATATCTTAATACTTCCGAGCCGTATGAATTTCTTTATCAATACAAAGAAAATAAATTTATGCTCAAACAATTATTGCAGAAAATGAAAGCAAAAGCAGGGGCGGTAGGTGTAAAATGCTTTGTGGCTTTGTTCGATGCGTACTGCCAAATGCAGGCAAAACAACAAGGCGTAATACTTGAAAACTCAACGCAGTTTGACGGTCAAGAATTGGAATTATTTTCGGGCGAGTACATCTGCGACGATTTAGGCGTTATGATGCAAGACAAGTACGGCTTTGAAAACATTATTTGCCGACACCCCATAATGCCTGTTCGCCGTTTGGTGAATGTAGATAGTGGAGAAGAAAGATTGCAAATTGCATATCGCAAAGGAAGATTTTGGCGGTCTTTAATTGCCGAAAAGTCAACAATCGCATCGAGCAATAAAATTCTTGATTTGGCTTCCAATGGTGTACTTGTAACAAGTGAAAACGCAAAAGCATTGTCAAAATATCTGCTTGAAATAGAAGATTTGAACTATGAAACACTACCCGAACAAAAGTCGGTTAGCCGTTTAGGTTGGGTTGGCGGTGGTTTTTCGCCTTATGTGGATGATTTGGTTTTTGACGGTGAAAACAACTTTAAAAACATATTTAATGCCGTAAAATCTAATGGTAGCCGTGAAAAGTGGATTGATACAATGAAGTTGTTAAGAGCAGAAAAAACGGCAGGGCGGTTATTTTTGGCGGCTTCTTTTGCGAGTGTATTATTAGAGCCTTGCGGTTTGCTTCCGTTCTTTGTTCACGCTTGGGGTGGAACTGAAACAGGAAAAACCGTTGGACTTATGATTGCGGCTTCGGTGTGGGCAAGTCCTAAAATGGGCGAATATATAACTACTTTCAACAGTACACTTGTAGGTCAAGAAATGACTTCGTCTTTTCTTAATTCTTTACCAAATTGTATGGATGAATTGCAAATACAATCTTCCGCAGGTATTAAAGATTTCGACAAAATAATCTATCAACTTACAGAGGGTGTAGGTAAAACAAGAGGCTCTAAAACAGGTGGATTACAAAAACAAAATACTTGGAAAAATTGCATTATAACCAACGGCGAACACCCAATAAGTAATGCTAATTCAGGTGGCGGTGCGGTCAACCGTATTATTGAATTTGAATGTGCAGAAAAGGTATATAGTGATTTGGTAGGCATTTGTGCAATTATAAACCAAAACTATGGTTTTGCAGGGCGTGAGTTTATAGAGCATCTGCAACAAGAAGGGATGTTTGAAAAAGTCAATGCCTTACAAAAAGAATATTATCGGGAATTGCTGAAAAGCGATAGCACCGACAAACAAGCGGCATCAGCTTCGGCTATTCTTACTGCCGACCATATCGCAACCGAGTTATTTTTCAAAGATAACAATAATTTAACCGTTCAAGATATGGCAAAGATTATGACTAAAAAAGACGAAGTTAATGTTAACACAAGAGCTTATGATTATATTCTTGAATTGGTAGCAAGAAATCCGAACAAGTTCAAAACAAACGATTTTGGCGATTATCAAGGAGAAGTATGGGGAAAAATAGATGGAAATCATTTATATATTATTAAGTCGGTTTTTGACCGTGAAATGCAAAATGCAGGGTTTAATTCTACCGCTTTTCTTTCTTGGGCGAAGCGTATGGATTATTTGTTAACATCAAAAGAACGGCGCACAATAGTTTCAAGAGTAGCAGGAACACCGACAAATTGTGTGTGTATAATTAAGAAAAAAGAGCAAGAATTGCCCGAAATTGACGATGGCGACCTTGAATTTTAATATTTTTGTTAACAATGTTAACAGTGTTAACGGTTTTTTAGATACCCTTATATATAGCACAAAATATAAAGTTATATATTTTTATTCGTGTATAGAGAAAAATTTTATGTTTACACTGTTAACACCGTTTACAAGTGCTTGAAATCCGCATAAATAAAGGGTTTTTGTGTTATCGTTTTTGTTAACATTATAAATTAAAAGTGTTTACAAAATAAAAATTTTTCAAAAAATTTATAAAAAACTATTGACAAATATAAAATAATGTAGTAACATATAATCACAAAATAAAGAAAAGAGGTTTTTGCTATGAGGTTATGGCATTATGAATTGTTACCATATTTGCCTGATGCACAGTTCAAAGGACAACTCCGTGAGGTTGTTGCAGTAATGAGAAGTTGGCGTGATACAGGTAAAACGAACCATTTGTTAATCAATCGGGTTATGGAGTATGACAAAGCACATTTAACGAGTTATTTTTTGAGATACAGAATAGAGTTTCAAAAAAGACATCACAAAGAAATATCTTATTACGAAGAATTTATGAGTTTTGCTGATTTTAAGTATGGAGATGATTTTACGATTGATTTTTCCACAAGTGAAATTGTTTCTGTTAGGGTAAAACGAGACATTTTCCCCGATTGGCACAACAAAGAATATTTGCGAGTGTGTATGGCTAACCTCTATGAAAAACACTTTTTTGGTGTTGGTAAGTCAAGAATAACCGATGAAGAATGGGAAACATTATGTAGAGGGTATAAGGAAATAACAGGCGAGGAGTATATGATATAATGATATCAAAATCAATGAGTTGTGATTTATGCGGTGCAGAAATACCTTGCTATAATAATTTTGCCATAACTGAAAGTTCTGCAAAAATAAGCGTTTTTGGTGTAGGTGTAAAAAGGTCGGAAGTTCCACAAATACTTGATTTATGTCCCGAATGTTACCAACGATTTATAAATTGGCTTGACAGAGCGGGTGCGGAATAAAAGTCGGATCGTAGCC
>JAZSCF010000114.1:0-10268 GCA_045602785.1 Acutalibacteraceae bacterium | reverse complement strand
ACCCTTGTGGAAAAATCGGGTATTAAGACCACTACGGGCCAACACCCTGCGGGTATGATAGTAGTGCCACGCACCAACACTATTTACGATTTTTGCCCTATACAGCACCCCGCTAATAAAAAGGATTCGGGTGTGATTACTACCCACTTCGACTTCCACTCTATCCACGATACAATATTAAAGCTTGATGAGCTTGGTCACGTGGTACCTACTACCTATAAATACCTTGAAGAGTATTCGGGTATACCTGTAAGTAAGGTTTCTATGAGTGATGAAAAGGTTTATAGCCTGTTCACCTCGCCCGAAGCCTTAGGCGTTACCGCTGAAGAAATTTACTCTAAAACGGGTACGTTCTGTATTCCTGAGTTTGGCACAAAGTTTGTACGTGATATGCTTGTGGACTGCAAACCTAAAAACTTTTCCGATTTACTGCAAATTTCGGGTCTTTCCCACGGTACCGATGTTTACCTTGGCAACGCTAAGGATTTAATTGATAAAGGCACCTGCACCATTTCCGAAGTTATTGGTACGCGCGATAATATTATGGTGTACTTAATACATCAAGGTATGGATGAGGGCAGAGCCTTTAAAATTACCGAAACTGTGCGTAAAGGCTTGGTTGCAAAGGGTAAGGTTTCTAAGGAAGAATGGGGACAAATGGAAGAAGATATGCGCAAGGTTGGTGTGCCCGAGTGGTATATTGGCAGCTGCTATAAGATTAAGTATATGTTCCCTAAGGCTCACGCGGCGGCTTATGTTATAGGTGCTTTACGCCTTGCGTGGTATAAGGTTTATAAACCGTTAGAATTTTACTGCGCTTATTTTACTGCGCGCCCCGAAGATGTTGATGTTCCTACCTTGATGGGCGGAATACCTGCAGTTAGGCGTTATTTGGAAGAAATTAGAAATAAGGGTAGAGATGCCACTCAAAAAGAGATGGATGTTTACGAAAATATGCTTATTTTTAATGAGCTTATGACAAGGGGAATTGAAATTTTACCAATTGACCTTGAGAAATCTCACGCTATGAAATATCTTCCCGAAAACGGTAAAATGCGTTTGCCTTTTGGCGCACTTTCGGGTGTAGGCGAAAAGGCGGCTTATGCTATTTATGAAGCTGCACAAAAGGGCGATTTTATATCTAAAGAAGATTTTCAACTACAAGCAGGTGTTTCTAAAACTATTATTCAAAACCTTGCAGATTTAGGCGCACTTGATTCGCTACCCGATACAAACCAAATTTCTATGTTCTAAATTTTGTAATTAAAAAATCCCACCAAGAGAATTTCTTTTGGTGGGATTAATATTTTATAATTCACATTTACATATTTGATTTAAATACATCCGCCACTTCGGAAATAGTGATGTATGCGGTGGAATCGGTTTCGTGTACGATGTCCTTCATTTTGGATATTTGAAAGCGGTTAAGAACAAAGTAAATAACGGTTTTTTCGGTACCTGAGTAACCACCCGTTGCTGAAATTTTTGTAGGTGCGCTGCCAAATTCTTCAGCCAAAGCGTTTGATACTTCATCAGGGCAAACGGTTATTATCATTGCCGCTTTTGAACGGTCGATACCTTCTACTATAAAGTCAACTGTTTTTATTCCTGCTGCGTAGGTCACTATTGAATAAAGCGGTAAAATCCAGCTATGTATAGCAATGCCACAGCAGATATATAAAACTATATTGTATATCATAACAAAGGTTCCAACAGTAATATTAAGCTTTTTTGCAAAAATAACTGCCATAACCTCAATACCGTCCATAGCGCCGCCAAATCGAATAGCCATACCGCTACCAACACCCGATATAAGCCCACCGAAAAGGGCGCATAGAAGCAAATCTTTACCTGCAAGTGGGGAAGCAATGCTTACATCTATAGGTAAAATATCGGTTATAAGCCAGGCCGAAAGCGAATAAATGCAAACTGTGTAAATAGCATAAACCGTGAATCTAAGTCCCTGCTTTTTTAATCCGTAAAGGAACAGCGGAACATTAAGTGCTACAAGAAAAATAGAAAGCGTTAAGTATTCGGGTGTGATTTGTGATAATAACATAGATGTACCCGAAATACCGCTGTCGTAAAGCTTTACAGGGGACAAAAACATTGTAACACCAATAGAGTTTATAATACCTGCAACAGTAAGCATCAAAAAGTTTACTATTTTGAATTTTTTCATTTACGGTTCTCCAAAGGAATGTAATCTTTGTGGGGTTCAACTGCCATATATGCAGGTCGAATAATCTTTCCTGCATTAAGAATTTCTTCAATACGGTGTGCTGACCAACCAGCGATACGCGCTATTGCAAAAATGGGGGTAAACAGTTCGCGCGGAAGACCTAACATATCGTAAACAAAGCCACTGTAAAAGTCGACATTAGCGCTAACCCCCTTATACATTTTGCGTTGCTTTGAAATTAGCTTCGGGGCAAGCTCTTCAACCTTTGAGTAAAGCGAAAATTCATCATTGCGACCTTTTGCGGATGAAAGCTTTTCAACATAGCCTTTAAAGATTTGCGCGCGTGGGTCAGATACTGAGTAAATTGCGTGGCCAATACCATAAACAAGACCGGTTTTGTCAAAGGCCTGTTTGTTAACAATTTTATCTATATAATTAGATACTTCTTCATCATCTTTCCAATCTTTAACATTTGATTTTATATCTTCAAACATTGCGGCAACCTTTAGGTTTGCACCACCGTGCTTTGGCCCTTTTAAAGAGCCTAACGCTGCTGCGATTGCCGAATAAGTATCAGTGCCGGATGAAGATACAACATGGGTTGTAAAGGTGGAGTTATTACCGCCGCCATGCTCTGCGTGAAGCACTAATGCCATATCCAAAACCTTAGCTTCAAGCTCGGTATAATTTCCGTCAATGCGGAGTAAATAAAGAATATTTTCTGCGGTTGATAATTCACTTTTGGGTTCGTGAATAAAAAAGCTATCGCTTTTTTTCCAATGGTAGTTATGTGCATTATAGCTGTAAACCGCTAAGGCAGGGAAGCGTGCAATAAGCTGTAAGCTTTGCTTAATAAGATTAGAGATGCTTGTATCATCAGCTTTGCGGTCATAAGAATAAAGTGTTAAAACACTTCGAGCTAAGGAATTCATTAAATCTGATGACGGGGCTTTCATTATAACATCGCGTACAAAATTATCAGGTAAGGTTCGCATTGCGCCTAAGTTATTTTTAAATTCTGTCAACTGCTCCTTATTTGGTAAGGAACCGAATAAAAGCAAATAGGTGACCTCTTCAAAACCAAAGCGATTTTGGGAAGTGAAGCCATCAATAATACTTTTGATATTATAACCGCGGTAATATAATTCACCTGGGCAAAAAATTTCCTTACCGTCTACTGTTTTTCTTGAAATAACATCCGAAATTTCGGTAAGCCCTGTTAAAACACCGCGACCGTCTAAGTCACGCAGACCTCTAAACACTTTATGTTTTATGTTAAGTTCAGGGTCGATTTTACAGTTATCCAAACAAATTGATGTGTATTTTTCGATTAGTGAGTCAAGGTTTATATTTTTATTTTCCATTTTTCATCTTCTTTCTTTAATTTATATTAAAACATATTTATTAACAGTGTATAAATAAAATCTTAAACTTTTATAATAGCTTGTGTGTATTCTATGCCGCAGTCCTTTGGTGTTTTAAAGGAAAGACCGTAAATGTCAGAAGCGCGGCACTCGGTTTCAAACATATATCTAGCGGTATCACCTAAATTTTCAATTTCGCTAACCCTTAACACAATAGGAATAGGGGATACTGTAGCGGCTTGCTTTAATATATTTTCGCCGTCTTTATTAAACCCTAAAACCCTTACATAAGGCGGTGTTTTCAAAAATAAGCGGTTGTCTATTTCTAAATATGCCGAAAGCACCAATCGGCGTATACGCGCAAGGGTATAACGCTTAACCTTTATATTGGCGTAAAGCTCATCCAAGCTTTTTGCGGTTTTTATGGCGGAATACAACTTGTTTTCTACACCCTCGCTTAAATCGGGAAGCATTTTAAAAAAGCTTTGCGGTTTAGCGCGTAGAGAAGACAAAATTGCTGTGCTAAGCTTACTTATATCCGAATAATTGTTGTTTTTATAAAGGGAAAAAACTTCATTTGGAATAAAGTTTTTTAAGTCAAGCAATTTGTCTTGCTTTATTTTTTCTCTTAAAGCAGAAGCGCTTGCAAATTCATCAGTTAAAATATCGCTGTCGTGCATAGCGCCAAGCCGTTTTACAGTTTTAAAGCGTATATTAGAATTTATGCTTTTAGCGGCGATTATATATTCAACCGCTAAATTATTATTGGCGCCGTTTAAAATATCTTTAGGCGCGCCACATTTTTCGGCAGCTTTCTCACGCGCTTTGGCAAAGGTAATACCTTGGTGTAAATATTCGGGTAATATTTCCTGAAATTTTGCAGATTTTAAAATTTCGGCAGTTTTTATAAGGCTACTTACATCGCCACATTCACTACCGAACATTAAAGTATCGCACCCGAGTGCTAAAAGCGCCGAAACGCCACCTAAAGCGAAGTTTTGCGAAGTAGACATAGAATAGCAAACGGGGAGCTCTATTACCAAATCTGCCCCACACATTAGCGCAGCCTTTGCGCGTGTTTGCTTGTCATATATAGCGGTATCGCCGCGCTGAACAAAGTTGCCGCTTATAGCGCAAGCAACCTTACCGTATTTTTTAGCCTCATTTATTAGGTATTTATGACCCTTATGCAACGGATTAAACTCCGCAATTATGCCTATAATAGACAAATTATCACTTCTTTATAAAAAAACTTGAAAAAACTATTATAATGTAGTATTATATTATCTGTATGATACCATATTTTAGTATTCAATTCAATGTTTTTTTGGAGGCAGAAAAAATGAAGATTTTCGTAGTAAATGCAGGTAGTTCATCTCTTAAGTATCAGCTTATTGATATGGAGAACGAAAGCGTATTGGCAAAAGGCTTGTGCGAGCGTATAGGCGTTTCGGGTAGTATCACCCACAAAACACCCGATGGCAGAGTATACTCGGCAGAAACCGCTATGCCTACTCATACCGAAGCTTTTAACGCAGTAGTTTATGCCCTTACAAAGTCTGAAGCTAAGGTTATTGATTCTTTTGACGAAGTTTCGGCTATCGGTCACCGTATAGTACAAGGCGGCGCAATATTCAAGGGCTCTTGCCTTATTACACCTAAGGCTTTACAGGATATTGATGATTTAGGCGCATTAGCACCGCTTCACAATCCTGCACATGTGTTGGCTATTAAAGCTTGCATTGAGACCTTTGGTGATAAAATTCCCCAAGTTGCAGTATTTGATACTTCTTTCCACCAAACCATGCCCGAGCATGTTTATATGTTTGCTTTACCTTACGAATATTATGAAAAGTACAGTGTTCGTAAGTACGGCGCACACGGTACCAGTCACGATTTCGTTTCTAACCGTTTGGCAGAGGTTATTGGTAAAGACCGCAAGGAAATGAAGATTATTACCTGCCATTTAGGTAACGGTTGCTCCATTACCGCAGTTAAGGACGGCAAGTGCTTTGATACTTCTATGGGCTTTACTCCCCTTGATGGCTTTATGATGGGTACCCGTACCGGTACATTAGATCCTTCTGCTTTAACCTTTATCGCAGAAAAGGAAAATCTTACCCCTGCTGATATTAACCGTATTTGCAATAAAGAATCGGGCGTTTTAGGTGTTTCGGGTATATCCAACGATAACCGTGACGTTCAGGCTGCTGCTCAGGATGGCAACCATAGAGCACAGTTAGCAATAGATATGCAACGTTATCAAATCTTAAAGTTTGTAGGTTCTTATGTTGCTGCTATGAACGGTGTTGATGCTATTGCATTCACAGGCGGTATCGGTGAAAACGATGCAGGTCTTCGCGCTTTTGTTTGCGAAAACTTAAAATACATTGGCGTTGAAATTGACGCCGAGCAAAACAAGAAGAACGGTCAAGAAGTTAAGCTTTCTACCGAAAACAGTAAAGTGGATGTTTATATTATCCCCACTAATGAAGAGCTTGCAATCGCAAGAGATACTTTAAGAATCATTTCTGAATAATAGGTGATAAAATGACACTTAATGAAATAAAATTAAATATTCAAAACGGCAAATATGATAATGATTTTTTAATGCTTTACGGCGAAACCGAAAAGGCAAAAAAGCGTTATAGTGATGCTTGTGATGAATTTTTAGGTCTTTACGGCGATAGTGATAATATTCGCATTTTCTCCGCCCCGGGTAGAACCGAAGTCGGCGGTAACCATACCGACCACCAACACGGTAGTGTTGTGGCCGGCGGTGTTGATATGGACGTTATTGCCATTGTAGCCGAGAATAATGATAATGTTATTCGTGTTAAGTCTAAGGGCTATGATATGGATGTTATAAACGTTGAGGAATTTGATAAGCGTGACAAGGAAATCGGTAGAGCAATTTCGCTTATTCGCGGTGTTTGTTATAAGTTTACTGAGCTTGGCTACACAGTTAAAGGCTTTAATGCTTATACCACTTCTAATGTACTTAAAGGCTCGGGACTTTCATCTTCAGCTGCTTTCGAAACCCTTTTAGGCAATATTATTAACGGTTTATTCGCTAATAAAGAGATTACTCCGATTGAAATTGCAAAAATCGGTCAATTTGCTGAGAGAGAGTACTTTGGTAAGCCCTGCGGTCTTTTGGACCAAATGGCTTCATCCTTAGGCGGCTTCACTTATGCCGATTTTAATAATCCGGCTGAGCCTATTACCGAAACCATTAACCTTGATATAAGGGATTTTGGCTACACACTTTGTGTTGTAGATACAGGCGGAAACCACGCTAATTTAACACAAGACTACGCCGATATTACTATCGAATGTAAGCAAATAAGCAACGCTTTAGGTGTTGAATTCTTGCGTGACGCTGATGTGGATAAGTTCTATAATTCTTTGGCTTTATTACGTAAAGAATTTGGCGAGCGTGCGGTACTTCGTGCATTCCACTTCTTTAACGAGCAAGAGCGTGTTTTAAAACAACGCGATGCATTACTTAAGGGTGATTTTAAGGCATTCTTAAAGCTTGTTAATGAATCGGGTCAGTCTTCCTTTGATTATTTGCAAAACCTTTATTCTGTGAGTGCTGTTAAGGAGCAAGGCTTGTCACTTGCAATCGCTCTTACTAAGCAGTTCTTGGGTGAAGAAGGTGCTTGCCGTGTTCACGGTGGCGGTTTTGCAGGTACTATTCAGTGCTATATCCCAACCGAAAAGCTTGACGCATATAAGCAAATGATAGAAGCAGTTTATGGCAAGGACAGCTGCAGCGTGCTTTCTATTCGTCCCGTTGGCGGATATGAAATTGCTTTATAAGGTTATATAATATGCAATGTTAAAGGCTATCTCACTTATGGTGAGATAGCCTTTATTTTTTATACTCAGACGGTAGTTTTCCGATATATTTTTTAAAAGTTTTAGTAAAAAATGAAAGATTGTCAAATCCGCAAAGGGATGCGGATTCGGCAACTGTGCGCCCTGCCGACAAATAGTCAATAGCTTTTATGCATCGGTGATTATTAAGGCTTTGGAAAACCGTTTGCCCTGTGTATTTTTTATAGTCTTTGCAAAGTGTGTATTTATCGCAAAAGGCATTTTTTGCAATTTCATCCAATGTGATTTTTTGGTGGTAGTTATCGCGAATATACATAATCGCAAGCTTTACCTTTTCGTAAGACTTGGCTTTTTCAGTTGACGGGGGAGTTTCTATGTTGTGGTGCTCTGCAAGCGCTAAAAGTAACTGCAGTAGTAGTTTGTTTAATTTTGCAGTTCTAAAGGGAGCAGATAAATCAAAATATATTTCTTTAAGCTTTAAGAATATTTCTATAAGTTTTTTGCTTTCAATAATTGGCTCAAAGTTTAAATTATTAAGCGGGAAGCCTGTTTGCTCGCAAAAGGATGTACTTATTATAATGCAGTCATACCAAAGCTTTGCATCGGTGCCGGTATAGTGGATTGCGTTAGAGTTTACTATAGCAAAATTATTTTCACAAAAAGGGTAGGTTTTACCGTCAAGCAATACACTGCCGCTACCTTTTATGCAGTACTGAATTTCCAAATTTTCGTGCCAATTAGCTTCTTTACTTGAATTAAAGCGGTCACGGCTTATATTAGCATTAAATACAAATGGCAGTCCACCACGCGACTGCTCGTATTGTTCGTAGCGAGCTTTAAGCATAATAACACCCCTTTATACCAATATAGTGTTAATTTAATCCAATATAATAATTGAATTATAATGTTTTTGCCAATATAATTATTATATGATAAGTTACAAACTATGTCAATAAGGAGAAGTAATGAAACTGATTGCACAGCTATTCGGCATTGGCGCTATGGCTTCGCTGTTTTTAATTTATCAGCAAAAAAGCAGAAAGAAGATGTTATTTTGCAAGCTTTCTGCCGATGTTTGTTGGGTAATACATTATTTATGCCTTGGCGGTTTTGCGGGAATGATTCCAAATGCGGTAGGTATACTGCGCGAAATTGTATTCATAAATCGCAAGGATAAAAAATGGGCGGCAAGTATTTTGTGGCCAATACTTTTTATACTTTTAAACTGGGGTTTAGGGTTTAGAACCTTTCATTCGTGGTATAACCTTTTACCCATTACGGCTTCGACCTTTGTTACAATATCGCTTTGGATAGATAACCCAAGGCTAACTAAACTAATATCTATTCCAATATCAATTGCTTTTTTGATTTACGATATTATAATAGGCTCTTACATAGGGGTTGTAAACGAAGCGGTTTCAATTTTTTCAATTATATTATATTTTATAAAAGGGGTTAAAGATGATGAATAAAGTATTCACAGATGACATTAAAACCGAAAAGGAACTAAAAATAACAGAAGGCGCTCCTATTAGTGACCTTGCAAAAACAATTACTGTAAATGTAAGTGATTTGGCTATAAAAAAGGGAGATGACTTTGCAGGGGAGATAACCGATTGTTTTTTATCAGATTTTGAAAAACCGGGCGATAAAATGGCGCACGTTTCAACCTTTATTGTTGCAAATGATTATGTTTATATGTCATATTACGCTAACACTAAGGAGCCTTCCGAAGACCCGAAAAACCAAACCGCACGCTTAGTGTATGCGCCGCTTAATGATTTGGAAAACAAAACCTTTATCGATTTGCAAACTACAGGTGATATAGTTGGCGGTAAGGTTATTGATATGGTTTACGATACTATTTTAATGAAAAAAGATGATGATACCATATATGTTATGTGGACCGCTCAAACCGAAGGCAATTATTACCGTTTTTATTGTCCCTTTACCCTTTCAACCAAAACACTTGGCGAGATTGGAGTTAACAGATTTAAAGTAGGGAACACTGTAAACGATTTTTCAATAAGCGGTATAAAATCGGCACTCGCCGTTAACGATATTCCTTGCAAAAAAATGTATGTAGATATTGGCATTATGCAAAAAATGTCCAGCCGAATTGAAAACGGTGAAAGATATTACTACACAGGTACATATAGCGGTGATTTTACTGCCATAATTAAAAGTAAGGATTTAATTACCTGGGAATATGTATCACAACCCGATTTTATAAATGATTCTAAGTGGGAGAACGCAACCTATGTTTTAGGGGATAAGGTTTTTTATTTTGTTAGACAGCAGTTTGAAAACAAATTCGGCTTTTTAACGGCTTATAATCTGCTTGACAACACTTGGGATAAGCCTGTGGAGATTGAAGACTGTCAGTCACGCGGAGATTTTATTCTCTACGGCGGTAACCTTTACCTTTTCCACGCGCCAATAGACCGCGACCATATTGGTATTGTTAAAATTGATACAACCGATATTGCAAAAAGTGAAGTGTTGCTTCAAGCTAAAATGCATTCAAGTTGTTTCTATCCATTTGTAGACTATTATGAAAATAACGAGCTTGCAATGTCTTATACAGTAGCAAGACAACATATCCGCCTTGCAAAGTTTACTCTTAGTAAGTATTTGTAAACTTTAAATTCTTTTGAATGCGATTGCAAATATACTCAAGAAGGGACAGAGAAATATGAAAAATACAATAAAAAACATCATAGCACTTGCAATGGTAGTTTGTATGCTTTTTGCTGTAGCAGGTTGCGGCGATAAGGGTAAAGAAACTTCTTCAGAACAAACTGTTAACGATGATTTCTTTGCTACTACTGAAACCAAGGACGATGTAAGCTCTGAAGAAACATCATCAAACACTTCTT
>JAZSCF010000113.1:0-31058 GCA_045602785.1 Acutalibacteraceae bacterium | reverse complement strand
TTGCTTTAAGCGTTCTGTTCCAGAATAAATATGACTCAATAGCATTTCCTTACAAATTAGCATGTTTGGCATATCTTCCGCGAGCTTAATAGCTGCTTCTTTTTTGTTCATTTTGGGATATTCATAGCAAAGTATTTGTATGGCGCTATGTCGAATACTATCAACCGTACAGTCTTCTAATATTCTTTCACATAAGGATATAGCCTCTTCAACAAATTTATGTTCTTCTCTATATTTTTGTTGCTCACTTGTAGCACCATAAGATACTAACCCATAGGCAAGATTTAACATCCATTGATAGTTTCTTGGATACAAATCAAGCACTTTACGTGACAATTTAATTTTTTCTAAAATTTTTCCCTTGCGTCCAAGTTCGTGATATTCTTTTTCATATCTTCTTAATTCAATTTCATTTTCACTTGCTTTTAAATCTAGCAACTCATCCGTACTTACACCAAAAAAGTTTGCCAATTTAGGCAATAGTGTTATGTCTGGCAGAGCTAATCCGTTCTCCCATTTACTAACTGCTTGATAAGAGATATTAAGGTAATCTGCCAACTTTTCTTGGGTTACATCCTGTGCTTTACGCAATTCTTTTATTTTTTCGCCAATCTTTAACATAGCATTCACTCCAAATATTTACTCGAAAGCGCTTTCTGATTATAGTATAAATCATAGCAGTTCAAATGTGTATAACATAACCGTTTACCTGTATGCAACCATAGGTTGAGTTGTAATGTTTTATAAATGCCGCCCGCAAAACACAGGCGGCATAATGGTTATTTTACTTTCTCTATCGGCATCCAAATCTGAACGTTACGTTCTGCCTTCGGTAGCCAATGATAGACTGCAAGTTCAGGGGCGTTTTTGAGTTGGAAACCCATTTCCGGCATCCACTCAGTTAGAATCTGAATCCGCAAATTAAGCAGATCAAAATAATCACAAATGGGGCTTTTGACATCGTTAGTTTCAAAAACAACATAAGTAGTTTCAGGGATAACAACGTTTTCCAAACCTAAGTCTTCAACAAAATCAACGCCGGTAACTTCTTTGTTGTAAAGATTATCTCTTTCCCATCCATCTAACAGATGGCAGTAATAATAGTCATAACCTTCATCTGTGATATTGGTGATAACGCAATGTGCATCAATGTTTCGTGATGCACCACGAAGAAACCACTGTTTTCCTCTCGTTGTTACAAAAAGTTGTTCTTCCTGACGTTCTCTGTCCTCACCATAGGGTGCGCCGGTAAAATGCACTTTGTATCCAGTTAAAATCATTTCCGGCTTCTTTTCAATTCTGTAATTCATAAGTCTACCGCCTTCCAAAGAAAATTTCAGTACAAGACGGGAATAGGATTTCAGCATACTACCGTTATTACGAGCCTGCGACGGTAATATACCGTGGAATTTCTGAAATGCTTTTGCAAAGCTGTCCGGACTTTCATAGCCGTACTTCAACGCAATGTCAATAACCTTTGCATCACTTGTAGCAAGTTCCGTACCTGCAAGCGACAATCTGCGATTGCGTATGTATTCACCGATAGTAAATCCACAAAGAATACTAAACACACGTTGAAAGTGATAGCTTGATGAAAAGCTTTGTGCTGCAACCATATCGTAATCAATTTTTTCGGTCAAATGATTATCAATATAGTCAATCGCTTTCTGCATTCCAACAATCCAATCCATATTATCCCTCCTTGTCTGCCTTCATTCTATCAAAAGGCGATTTTTGTTTCCCGATGTTGTGTGCTTTGTTATGTCGGCTGCTTTTGAGCTACAAAAACTGTTGCAAATTCAGTTTCATAGTATTCTATTAGTAATAAGCCTGAATTTGCAATATAAGTTTTTATCGCCTCAGGTGTATCAGGGAATATCCTAATCTTACGCGTGCCGGTGTCGATGAACTCGCTCGAATTCTTATCAATGGAAAGAACAAATCTGCCTGCATCATTCAGTAATCCGGCAATTTTATTTACGGCTCTTTGCTTATCCTCAATGTGCATAAAGGTCAGAGAGGAATAAACGACGTCGAAAGTGCGACCGAATTCATAAGAAAGGAAGTCTGCACAAGAAAGTCTTACATTCTCAAACTCGGCAAGGTTCTCCGTCGCACGTTCGATGGTCTTGGAGGAAATATCCACCCCATAGAATTCGCCGCAGAAAAGGGCTATACGAACGGCTAGTCTGCCGGTTCCTACACCAATTTCAAGGACGGTTTTATCCTTATCAAGCTCCATTTTGTCAATGAAGGCTTGTCCATCCCATTTATCCATATAATCCTGTAAGGGTTTCGGATCGTGAACAGGGTCGTTATTTTCGTCTATCAACAAATCGTAGTGGTGGGTAACACTTTCACAAACGCAAACATACCTTTTGGTATCGAATTCAACTTTTGTATCTGCAACAGTAAATCCATACTTTTTATAAAATCCAATAGCATCGTCATCGGTTTCAGCTGTTATGTTTTGGGCATTAAAACTATTAAAGATAAAATCAATAAATTTACTACCAATGCCTCGACCTTGATAATCAGATTTTACGGCAATATCAAGTATGGTTGCTGAGTTATTTAAAATTTCAAAAACTACAATACCTTTGTATTCACCATTATCTTTATATGCATAGATATTAGTGTTTTCATCTTCTTGATATTTCTTTGCTCTGTTCAGTAATCGTTCCTCTGTGGAATTGTATAAGCTCGGTGCAAGTAATTTTAATATATCAGGTTCAGTTATTATCTCTTTAATATCACAGATCGAAGATACATTAAAAAGTTCTATACCCAAAGCACCATACTTTTCAATTTGCTCCTTGGTGTAATACTGTTCCATATCGGTGTAATGGGCAGTATCAAGTTCGGCAACTGTATAGCCGCACTTTTCAAGTGGCAACGCATTGTACAATTCTTTAAAATTAGAGAATTTATGTAGTCCAGAAATCTGTGCTGTGATGATATCTTTGGTTGAGGAACAGTCAAAAACAACGGTATCTTCAACATTGATTCGTTGCCGCTTCTCATCATTGAGCCTTAATTCAATTGTTTTATTACCATCTGCAATTTTCACAAAAGCAGTTGGAACAAGATTCATATAGTGAATCATAACAAATACTCCTTAATATCCCCGACAAATTGGTTGCCGCAACGAGCAAGTTCACCAAGCACACGGTCAATACCTTGCTCGGATTTATACCAATTATCTTTGGTAATTCCCATACATACCACAGGACAAACATAAAACTTTGTATCGGGAAAAGCCATTTGATAAAGCATAAGACAACGCCGAGCGTGAAATGCCTTGCAAACTATAATTGCAGTCTTTATCTCTAATTCATTTTTGTCAATAACCTTTCGAGATAGGAAAGCGTTGTCACGAGTATGACCTGACTTTTCTTCTCCGATAATTACATCAGCAGGTACACTGTTTTTAACAAATACATCTGTAAAGAACTCACAGTCGGATTGATAATCGCCATTGTATATATCTGCTTTCGAGCGAACGCCGGGCCACTTATCTCGTTTAACACTAACTCCACCTGACGGAATAAGCCATTTCGCATATCCTTTGTGATAAAGCTCAACAGCATATTCAGGTTGCTCAGGGTGTGAGCCTCCAGGTAGAAAAATAGCATCCACCGTTTGTGGTTTATCTTCAACAAATATGAAGTTTGTTATGTCATTTATAATGCGGTTATTCATATTTTTAGTCCTTACAATTATTTATAAATTCATTTGCTTTGGTCAATATCTCTTTCGTATTTTCAAAAGTCAGTGAATTTAAAGCGGTGTCATATTCAAGCAGCATATATTCGTTATGCTCAAAGCCATGATTATGCTTGGGCATTTGATTAGCATACACTGCTGTAAAATATATTACGGTTTTACTTTTGCCATTTGGCATGGTGTATTTAATTTTAGCTTTGAAATCACCCGTAAGTTCCGCCTTAATGGATGTTTCCTCATAAATTTCACGCAATGTAGCAGCTTCTTCGTTTTCCCCTTGTTCAATATGCCCTTTAGGAAAACCGACATCCCCATTTTGCGACTTGATAAGCAGATATTTAATCTTATCGTCTAATACAGTATAAACAACTGCACCTGCGGATTTTTCGTATATAGATTCAACCATTGTTTTATAATACTGTTCTTGAAAATGTATGGCTTCTGCAATTTCGTTCTGGTAAAAGATTATATCGGTAGGTGCTGCAATGAGCTTGTCCTCAACGTCATCTTCTCTATGAGCAATGCCAATGATTTTAGCACTATATTCAGTTACAGGTTTATCCACACCGAGCAAGTAAGCATCAAGTTCTTCACCATCACCGCCAATAACTCCGGGTATATATCCGTAATTGATGGGATAAGTTAAACTGTAGTTTTCTTTCTTATGCACATAACCTATGGGACGGTCTATTTTAATATCAACCGTCTTGCCGAGATATGATTTTACGAGTGCTTTTCTTTCTTCAAATGTCATTATGATTTTCCTTTATGAAATTACTGACCTTTAATTAGTGTTTCAATGCCGTTCTCTATAATTATTCCATCACCATCGTTAAGTCTAACAACGGAGCAATTGTGTTCTTGTTCGTACGCTTTGCAGATATCCTCTAATTTATCAAAACGTTTGAGAAATTTATTATAGTGAGGAATTAAGTGTGTATTTGTCAAACACAGCCCTTTGAGATCATCAAGAGGAATTATATTTATTTCCGGAGTTAATTTGTCAACAATCTCAATAGACGGGGTAAACACCATTGCACCCGCACTCCATCCGAGCAATACTTTTTTCTCTGCAAGTTGTTTAATTATATCCGATGCATTATGTACACGAATTGAATTGAGCAAATAGTAAGGATTGCCGCCCATAAATTCAACTACATCATATTTTAATAATTCCTTAGCTTCTTGTGTATCCAAATCAAAAGTGTTAACACACAAACCGTATTCTTTAAGCTCGTTTATGACACGGGGAACATGATAATTACGATCTTTATATTCATTGTCTGCAGTTACAACAATAGCCGCACTTGATAACGGAGAAATATGTTTACTTAATGCATTTCTTAATGCTTCACTTGTGATACCGTTAGATAATAGAGCAATCATCTATTTCCCCTCCATTAAAGTATTATTTATTTCATTTTACCATATTATAGTTTCCTATACAACGGTCAATCGTTATCTAATTTACAATTAGTTTTATCCAAATTTAAATAATAAAGTTCTTTGCTTGACATAGGTTTCTGTGGATGTTATTATTAAGTAAATTAAATTGGAGGTTGAGGATATGTTCTCTATCATCATTCGACGCAGACGATGAACGCTTGTATCTGATTTAGGTACAGGCTTATTTCGCTTTGTGCCTAAACGAATGATGAAAAGAAACTTAACTTTTTATTGTACTGTTGACGGCACAAGAGCTATCAACAGTATTTTTTATTTTAAGGAGAATTATTATGAAAATAAACAAATCATCGCTTAATGAAGCGATATACGAATTAATAGATCTGCCCGATAATGCTGCTATTGTGGATTTGGGATGCAGGAACGCAGGCTATCTTAACGGAATTATAAAAGAATTCCCAAATAAAGTTGCGAAAGCAATCGGTGTAGATGTAACTGATAGGAATTTTGGCGTTATTCCGTATAGTGCGCCTGTAGAGCTTAAAATTATGAACTGTGCTGGAAAGCTTGATTTTCCCGATAATACGTTTGATTTGGTATTAACCAAAGATTTGCTTGAATGTATTAGCGACAAAGACACTTTTGTAAGTGAAATAAACAGAATCTTGAAGCCTGGTGGCACGGTAATATGTGTACACGCCGATTTTGACAGCGTTGTTTATAATGGCGAAAATCAAGATTTGATTACTAAATGCATACACGCATACGCTGTAACAAAACAAGGTTGGATGGATGACCTTGACGGTTGGATGGGCAGAAGGGTTTATGGAGTATTTAACAACTCTGGATTTTTTGAAAGCAGTGTGTACGTTCATAGCGTTATCGAAACCGAATACAAAGAAGGAATGTTTGGTTATGAATTCAGCCAAAATATCGGTTGGCTTGTCGGCGAAACAACCAACTGGGTAGAAGGCGAAAACACTGGAGTTCTCACAAAAGAGGAATACGATACATTCATAAATGAACTAGTTATGGCAGATATAAACGGTATGTATCTGTTCTCAAAGCCTTATTATATTTATAAAGGGATTAAGAAATAATATTCATAAATAGGCCTCGCTTCATTTCCTAGAAACGGGGTCTCAACAATAAAAATACTATCTACTACCTCAAATCAAAGTTTTAATATATCCATAAATTGTTGGCTTAACACTTTCTTTCTAAAAAATATACACGACCAAGGTGTTGAACCTTAATCGTGTATGTAACATAGGACAAATGACTGCTATTGCAAGAGAATGTCAATTAAACTAAAGCAAGTTCCTTTTTATCTATTTCTACATCATTTTCATCATCCTCTAAAATCTCTAATAGAGAATCAAATAAATCAATGTATTCTTTTATACTGTCTTTAATTTGATTGAACATTGATTGGTCTACTTCTACAAATTCTTCCTTTTCTCTAATGTATAATTTTTTATCAGTGCTGTTCTGATGTGCAAGTGCATTTCGATAAATAATAATATCAGAATAAAAGTTTTTATGAAAACTTTTATATGTATCATCTAATATTTTTTTCTTGACTAAGTGTTTCAATATACAATCTAGAATCCTACTTTTATTATACAAATCTTCACTCATAAGCAAATCATCTATATCAATTAGATTCTCAGGTTGATAACAACATTTTTTAACAGCACTAGATATTCCCTTAAAAGTTGCACATTTACTAGAACAATTTTCCGATGCTTTATTACAACTTTTAAAAACTCTATCTTTTTTACTATCGTTTATTTTAGTTTCAATATATTTACCCACAACTGCAAAAATCTCTTTATTAAGGCAAAACTTTTTAATTAAATCGTATATATTTTTGTCAAAAACAGAAGAGTACTCCATAACAATTCCACGCAAATTTTCTACAGTTTGAGCTCTTCGCACAATTCTAAAAATCAGACTATGAAGTTTTTCATACAAATCTTCTGATCCGCGTTTGGCACAAAATATCCCCTCCATCAACGGATTCACTTTTTTAATTTCTTCAACCATTTTTGTGTACTTTGATGAATAGAGAAGAGCGTCTATAAATATTTCGCGATTTCTAAATGAATTATTGATAATATTAATACTATTATCTGTACCCAAATCAAAATCCGCTAAAATTAGATCAGCTTCTTCAACAATATTCAAATCAAACTCATCACATCTATATCTTTGAATATCAGGTATTAGATGGAATTGCTCAATAACAGATTGAATTTTATCTAAATGAGCTTCATATGCGGGTTGCTCATTTTCAAACCATACCAATTTAAAATTTACATTCATATTTTATCAAAGCCTCTATTATAAATCCTGTGTTTTCTTTAGTTTCAAACGCTTTTATAGAACCACCCATATCATCAACAACCTTTTTTGTATGATATAAGCCTAAACCAAAACCAAATGTCGTAGAATAACCACGTTCAAAAATATTATTGATATCCGATATAGATTTATCTAAACCAATACCATCATCAACAAATTTTAAACAAATGCTTTCATCAACTCTTGATATAGAAATCTCAATGTTTTTTGCTTTTGCCTTTTTTGAATTAGAAAGAAGATTGTCAATAATTAAAGAAATTTTTGAAATATCAAAGTTGCAAACAATAGTATCTTGTGCAGATGTTATATTAACATTTAATTTATCATCCCAAAAATCACAAGTATAGTTTTTTATGAATTTAACGATATCTTTTGGTTTCTTTACACTAATCCCATAATTATAATTCAATGACAAATCAGTTAATTTATATATTCTTTTGTTGTTATTGATAACATTCGTGATTTTCTCTATAAGTTTTAAATTCTTTTTATCCGCTAATTTATATATAGTTTCTAATTCAGCTTTGTTAGCTTCGGAAATCACATACAAAATATGTAGTGCATCTTCATATTGTATAGGATCAATTTTAAGTTTATTCTGTAAACTTATATTCTGTTTTTCACGAGTTTTTAGCTCGGCCTCTTTATTTCTTAAATTCTCTGATATATGCTCAATTTTCTTTTCCGCAATTTTCTTCTCATTTTTTAGCTTTTCGGTATCACTTTTTATTTCATCAATTAATTTTAAAATATCACTAGAATTAGAAACTTCAGCAATTTTTTCCAATCCCTTAATCGACTTTTGAAGAGAATCAATATGAGGTCTTGCAAAAGCCACCAATTCAGGATTTATTTCAGCAGAAATAATATCTCCTTTGTTAGTCATATTCGCAAATTGAGCTATAATCTTATCTGCAACATCTTTTGATGTTAATCCTTGTTCATTTTTACCTATTTCGAATTTTTCTTTTTCAGGGTCACCCCAATCAATACCATCAACGACATATTTTTCAAGAACTCGTATAGCTTCAGCAATAAAAAATTTCTCTAATTGAATAGTCGCTGGATTCTCAATAAAACCACCATCTCTACTACTTTTCTCTACGAATTTATCATTGTTACCATCAATCAGAAGTCGACCCATCAATTCACGAGTTCCTAAATATCTATTATAACCTTGTGATTTTCTTTCGTTAATACCAAAAAAATCGGTACCAGTAATACCATATGGATATATTCTAAACCCATTTTTATATACAAATATAGAACCATAGTTAACACTATCAATACCCATAGTTCTTGCAAAATTCATCTTCGCTGCACGGTTTAAATAAAACAACTTAATTTTTATATTATGCAATTTATCGTACAAATTGTTCTTACGAACAATTTTAAAAACAAAATCACCTCTGTCTTCAATTTTAGTTGTGATATTATCACCATTTTCAGAAATATCAACTGAAATAATTGTTGTTTTCAATCCTAATTTTTCAAACACGTCATTCTCTATAGGTCCATTAACTAATAAATTTCCTACACCTTTTGTTATTACACCTCTAGAATTTTTCTTTAATTCTATCTGGTCTCCTTCTTTTTCGTGTTCAGCTATAATAGAAATTGTAGTATGTTTTGTGTCAGAATATTTATCAGGACTAACTAATTTCATAAGAGCGGATCTGAGTTTTAATATATCATTTCGAGACCAATCTTCTCTTAAGTTAGAAATTTCCAAGACTGTTCCTGAATCAGATATTTGTTCGAATTTTTCTAATTTTCTATGCTCTAACTCTATTTCTTCTACCTTCTTAGAATCGTTTTTCTCGAAATCATTCCAATTAATTAGTAATTGTTCGATGTTTTTATTATGTTTTTTTGTTGTTAATACAAGACTTGCACCTAATCTGTCACAAGAAAAACGTCCAATGCCTTTGGAACCAGCGTACTTATTTTTCATTTCGCCGTGACGTTTTTCGGAATACGCCATAAACAGCCATTTATTGCGTAAATCATCATCAGTCATACCGCAACCATCATCAGAAATGATAATTTTAGTAACAATGTTTTTATCGGCTAGAAAATTTATATATACTTTTTTTGCTCCAGCATCGCATGAATTTTTAACCAATTCAAAAATAGCGATGTACTTATCGCTTATCATATCTTTACCTAAAATACTTTTAATATTTGTACTAACTTTGAACCTCATAAAACACCTCAATTAATGTTTTTCCTAAAAGTTCGGCAAAAAGTGGAGGAACCGCATTACCGACTTGAGTATATCTAGGAACATCAACTTTTCTGAGTTCTCCACCCGTTGTATATTTACCTTTGAATTCATACCAATCAGGAAAACTTTGCAATCTGGCCATTTCTCTCACCGACAAAATTCTAGGTTCGCAATAATGAACCAAGTCGTCTGGATGTGATGTTATTGTTGGAGATTGACCATTCTTGTCTAATAATGTAACACCTCTACGTTTTAATCCTTCAATCAAATTATCTGAAGGCGTTATTCTTAATCCTGGGGTTATATTATCTATAATTCTTTGTTGTAAATCAACAATATTTTTAGTATGTTTAGCAAAACGATGACTATTTGGTTGAGCATTTTGACCTTTACGCATATAATATTGATATTTTGAAGTTATTTTGCCATATTTACCATTTTGAAAATTTTGAACACAATCAGGACAACGATAACATCCGTTTGATTTAAGCAAATCGCTGATTGCATCCTCAACAGTAGTTGTTTCAACTAAATCTTTTTGTTTTAAAAATTCTTTTTTGTTTTTTTCAAGCCTTTCAAAAAAATTATGAACATTGTCTTTCAAACTACCAACTAATATAAACCTTATTCTTTTTTGAGGAACACCATACTCATCCATTTTAATTTCTTTAGTTGTAACATAATAACCTAGTTTTTTTAATCTATCAATTACAATTTGAGAATATGGTTTTTTCTTTGAATCTGATTTGAATTCCAATGTAAAACCGTGAACATTTTCTAATACCAAGTATTTAGGCCTAACATAGTCAATAATATCAAGATAATAATTAACCATTGTGTTGCGTATATCCGTATGATCACGCTTACCTGCCATAGAAAAACCTTGACAGGGAGGGCCACCTACCACTAAATCTATTTTACCTTTTAACTCACAAAGGTTATTTTTATAGTTCTCAACAATTTCGCATATATCGTGATTCTTAACTGGAAGCCATTTCGGCCATTCGAAATGATGGTGATTATCAATTAAATTATATTTTAAAGTGTAAAATGCATCTGGATTCTTCTCGATAGCAAAAACGCCTTTTAAACCGGCGTTATGCAATCCTAAAGACAAACCGCCAGCTCCAGCAAATAAATCAATGTATCGAAGTTTTTTTCTTCTCATTTTGATAATCTCCCATAAATTCCTAATAGCAAGATATAAAACGCTTTTTGAAAATCTAATTATACAGATATAATTATATCACAACTTAGTTAAAGATTCAAGATCTTGCAACGTTTTTTCTTGCAAAACCTATATAAAGCTGTGTTATCATAATATCGCAATCTGACAATGAACAACAGAAAATTTATTGACGAAAATTTTGAGAGGAAATTTATTATAATAGATGTATATGCTGTCCGTCAGATCATGCTCTTAAATTAAGACTCCCCACCTTTGCGATTTGCAGAAGTGGGGTTGTGTTATATTATCAGTAAATCTCTCAATATCTGATTTGTAATTGTTTAATTGCTTGATAACGGTTGATTACAAAATCGACAATTACTTGGGATTTTACTTTCATGTTAAGCTTGCTGATAACTTTCTTAATCATCTGCTCTGTGACTTTTGGCAAGTATTCCTTATATTCAGGATACTTTTCCATTAGTTCATTAAAGAGTGTGATTAGTAAGTCGTTTGCCGATTTACTTGTGGGATATCCACGAGCAATAAGTGCCATATTGTTATCAAAGTTAGGTGCGAGTCCCAAAAGCTCACCTGTTTTTACATCACACATTAGACCGAAGTTTCCTGTGTGCCTATCGGGGTTGGCGGTTATTGTATCAAGGAAAATCATTTTAATATAGTCGGGAATTGCTTTGGGACAAAGTTCCTTAAGTTTTTCGACTACCTTTATATAATCTTCCTCATCGCCCATAAAGGATGAAGCAGGTTCAAATATGACCTTTGCCGAATCGGTAAAATCAAGTGATTTAACGCATTTATCACCTTTTTCGTAGTGGGCCATATTCATTCCAAGTGCCTTGCCCAACTCATATACAAAGAGTTCTGAAAACTGCTCTTTTTGGTTAGCAGATTTATAAATCCACCATTTTCCGTCTTTGAGCTTCCAACACTTTTCAAAACTACCGATATTGGTAAGCTCCGGTGTTTTGGTATCCTTACGCTTTGCAGCAGAATTAAAACTTGAATAAAGTCCTCTGAGAGCCAGATTGGAGAAATAGTCTTTATTGAAGCGAACATCTTCATATTTTAAATCGCTGCCGATTGCGCGCACCCAATAGGTGTCAGTAATGGTTGCGGCATTAACGTGAAGCACTGTTGAAACATCGTCTTTTTCGGCAAGTCTCAAAGCCTTTTTAAGCAGACGTGAGTTAGCTCTATGCGAGTCAATAGCTCTCGTTTCAAGCCAAGATTTTGCATCATTTACACGCTTTAAATATAAAGGTAACAAATCGTTATTCAACACTTTAAGCTCATTATCTTTCCAAACAGCAACTATTGTATCACGGCTTAAAATTTCAAAATCCTTCATAAACTTTTTCTCCTTTCCTCTTTAGTATTTAATACATTATACAACATATGATTTTAAAATTCAACTGTTAAGCATTTAATTATGTGTTAAACCCGTATCTTTGAAGTGTTGATTCGAATATTGATAAATATGTTGCCTTACCTTCTTTCCATTTTTTAAGAGCAAGTGCAACTTCTTCGCTAACCTTGATTTCTTCTATCGAAAGCATTGCTTCAGAAAAAGACAAGCATTTCTCTTTTTTATGTATATCAAGTTCATCCATACCATTACATAGGTTAAGTAGATCTTGTTTTCTTTTCATAGCTTTATCCATTCTTTTGTTCACCTACCGTATTAAATTATATCATATCTTAACTTATTTTTTGCACTAATTTTACAGTCTTAATAACTATAATATGTTAAAAACTCACTCAAAAGCAGATTTTATTCATTTGGATTTCAAACACATTAAAAATGAATTACGACTTATAAGATAACTTAAATATACATTTTCTAACAAACTTACAATAACTACAAATTATTGTAAGTTGATTTCGGGGGTATTATTATGGATGAATTAATGAACTTAATGTCGAATGATTTTAAATTGGATTCAAAATTAGAAAAATCTTTAGAGGAAATTACTGAACATGTAGTTAATAAAAATTTTTATTATAGAAACGCATATTTTTCAACCAAAAATCCCAACATACGAGAATCATTCGTAAACGAAAATCATCGTCGTTCTGTTTATTGTGATAGCAATTTTTATTTAGCAGATTTTACAGGCACAGGATTTACAGATTCTTTATTTAGAAATACAAATTTTAAAAATTGTAATTTTGAAAGTTGTAATTTCGAGTCATGCTATATGTTCGAGTGTGATTTTATTAATGAAACGCCATATTTATGGGCTAGTTTTGCTAAAAGTTATTTCTATGAAAGTAACTTTAAAAATGTATGTTTTGATCGTTGTCGACTGTCAGATACAATATTTCATAATTCAACTTTAGAAGGTTGCGATTTTGATAATACGTCGTTTGACGGAACTGTATTCAATAATACCATATTAGATAATGTATCTTTTAAAAATTTAAATCTTGAATATGCTCAATTTAATAATATACATATAAACAATACGGCTTTGCCTTTCCCGACCATTCCGTTTATCGTGAATGGAATAAATTATTTAATGAATACAACCGATAACGTATATATTAAATCTGCAAAAAAAGGACAAATAAGCAAAGATGAATATTTAGAGTTATTACCACATTTTAAAATTTATTATGAAAAAACATCTAATTTTTTTGCTTTGTCGAACATTTATATTGCCGAAGGTGATGTAAATAATGCATATAAAAGTATAAGTAATGGTATAAAATTATCGATAGATCTAAATAATTATAAGCAACTTAAAAATTACTGTATTTTAATACGTTCGAGCAGTCTGTTTAATATTAAACATAAAAAAGCTTTTCTTGAGATGATTTCTAGACTATTCAATCAAAAGTTGCTTATTAATTATAATTTTTACAATCCTATGACGCAGCGGTTTTTTGAACTAAAAAACATTATTTTAAGTTCGGATAGCGCTTCATTAACAGTTTCTTTTAAAACCAACATCAAAAACAATGATTATAAGGTGTTATCATCATTCTATAAAACAATTGATGTTTTAATTAGCACAGTAGGAATTGAATCTAATTACAGTGTTAATTTTTCGTATAATAGTGATGCAGAAATAATCGCAATTATTAATTCTATAGATACAACCATCATTGTTGCATTAATTACTGCCTTCACTACTTTATTGGTTTCTGGCATAAAAGGACTTTCTCATTTGCCTGATGTTATTCATAAATTCTTGACAATAAAAGCAAAAATACAAAACGATAAACTTTTAACAGAGAACAAAAAATTACAAAACAAAAAGTTGGAATTGGAAATATCTAAAATCGAAAAGGAAACTAAAAAAACACAAATTAGTTCTACCACCAAGGGTTTAGATTCTTTAATTGATAATATAGAACCTATTTTGACGAGTTGTGAAGAATTAAAGAATCAAGGTGTACATATAGAAAACATTACTTATAATTCTATTAATGTTGATGTAGGCACTTTAACAGAATACACATCTAATTTAATTTATAATGTAACAAACGTCAAAGGGTAACCTTTGACGTTTGTATTTCAAGTTAAAGTGTTGTTTCTACAAAATTTACATTTTGGTCCTAATTCAATACTGTGTTTTTTACATATCCTTTTGGCTTGATCATATATTTCTAAAATATAGTCAATATTTGGTGGAACCATATGTGATAAATCTGTATTTTCCATTGGTCTAAAAGGTGAAATCATCGGAGTAACGCCAATCTGACACAAATATTCTACTCCATTTAAAAATGAATCTTTAGAATCCAATCCAATTATTAACATACTTCTTGTGTTTTGAACCCCAAAAAGCTTCGAACTTAATTTCAAAGCTTGTTCATATTGGTATAATGGTATTTCACCTTTCCCGGGCATTATTTCCTTTGCTAATGTTCTATCAAATATCTCTATATTAAACGCAACCTCTGAAGCACCCAACTGGTGATATTCACGAAGATAAGACAAATCCATTGGCGGTATGGACATAATATAAATTGGTTTGTCGGAAGCGCTACGAATGTATTTAATTATATTGGATATATAATAGTACTCATTTTCATAAGTATTAGATGGTCCACCTATTAAAAAGTGTCTAAATTTTACATCCTTTATATAATAGTTAATTGTTTCATATATATCTTCCAAAGGAATGTCGTTGGAAAAGTTGCTTGTTATATGACAAAATTTACAGCCTTTGTTTTTTCTTTTGAATTCACAAACAGAAGTATGTTTTATGCGCAAACGATCAGTAGTTAAAAAACCAATACGATGTACATTTATATTGTTTTTTGTGTACTTTACTGGCAGTTTCTCTTGCAAAGCAATCTCTACTTCAAAAAGAAATTCATCTACATAAAATAGCCCAACTGTTCCGTTATCATTTTTTATTAAAAATGGTGATAATTCTACGAATTTTGTCTTTATCGGACAATTTATTACATGGCTTTTATCAATAGTTATATCAATAGCATCAAATGTTGCTTTCTTGATAGAATTTTTATTATCATAAAAATCTTTAACAGTATTATCAACAATAACACCTTGTGTTAATAATGCACATTTAAGAATATTTAAATTTGTTTTATACAGTTCGGTAGTGTATTTACTATAATTTAGTAAATTTTGATATACAAAAATACTGCCATCAAAATTCAAACTCGAAATATTAGTATTGAAAATCACTCTAAACATATATTCATTTATAGTAGTCGTAGTTTCATTTTCTACCATAATAGATTCTATATGATTTAATGATTTAATTAACAGTTTAAGGATATACTCATTGTATTTCAAGTTGCTATTTTGATAAAAAGAGATTGTACTATAATTGATTTTTATGTTTTCTATTTTTTTTAGTGTTTCCGTTGAAAAAGAGGATGTAAATATTTTGTATAAAATTGTTTGTAAATCCGGTAAATTATTGTCTTTTAGAGCTCTGTTTATCAATATAGAAGAAGCTTGAAATCTTGGATTTATTTCCATGAAATAAATATCATTTTCACTAATGAGCAGATCAAGACCACAAATTCCTATATATCCAGTATGCTTTAGAGCTTCACCAATTTTCTTGGCATATTTCAATATGTTTTGTTGTTGCTCGTAAGGAATTTTTTGGTATGCAATAAAATCCGCACCTTTGTAGAGTAATCGATCGTTTATATTTTCAATTATTTGTATTGATGGGGGTAGAACAGATACATAATCATCAGTGATAATGATATGCATATTAATTGAAAAAGATTTTTCATAGTAAGGACTAATTTTATAGCACTTATGTTTGCTTAAATTTTGTGAAATTTTAGCTGCATTTTCTTTCGTTAATAGATATGTACCGGTACCCCCAGAAGAATGATTTTCTTGTATAATAAACTTATCATTGTCATTAAACTTTTGAGAAATTTGTTCGTAGTTGCATTCGTTGCCAAATAACTCTGTAAAATTTATAATTGGCATTATGTTGCTAGCCCATAAATTAGCATAGGTTTTGTTTTCAATAGTTTTAATGAACTCACTATCATATTTATTTATAGTATATTCTTTTAAGTGTGGGGCTTTAGAAATTACACGTTCGGCAATATTGTTGCTATAAAAAAACAACTTTATTGGTCCCTGTTCTAATTCTAAGTTTATTGCATCTAATAAAAAATTTGTTATTGTTTTTGAGGAATTATTGTCAAATGAAATGTTTCCATTTTTATTTGTGCCATACATTGTTATGCTTTTATAAAATAAATTAGAATACATTATTTCAGATTCTCTATTTCCTATCCATATTATTCTTTCTTTCATATAAACTCCACTTTTTAAATATTTGTTTTAACATCAACTTACAATAATTTGTAGTTATTGTAAGTTATTTGTAGGACTATTATAGCATATTTTGGTAAAATATTCAATATATTATCGAAATATGAGGTGCAATATGAAAGATTTAAAATTAATTATTCCTGAATTCATCCAATTAGTACTGTCAACAAAAAATTTATCAGAAAAAACTATTACGGCTTATAAATCAGATTTAAATGATTTTAATTCATTCGTTAATAATCATGAATTGAACAACCAAACTATTCTACAGTATATTCAAGAACTTACAATCACTCGCAGGCTAAAAGATACAACTATAAACAGAAAACTTATTGTGCTTAAAATGTTTTTTGAATATTTGCACTCTAATAACTACATAGAAAACAACTATTTCTCATCACATCAATTCAAATTTAAGAAAGAAAAAAGACTTCCCAAAACAATTGCGATTAAAGATACTTCAAAGTTATTATCGTTTGTTACAAATCAATCTATTAACGCAAAAAGCGACTTTGATAAATGGAAAACTTCACGCAATTTAGCTTTAATTGATATTCTGATAAGTACAGGCATACGTATAGCTGAGGCTGCAAATATAACTATTAATGATATTATAGGATCCGAACGAGTTATTTTGATTCATGGAAAAGGGAGAAAGCAACGACTTATTTATATTTCTTGTCCCGAAACCTGGAATAATATAACTTCATGGATAAAAACAAGAAAAACCCGTCCTACAAATACCGATACGTTATTTGTCAACCGATACGGTGAAGCTATAAGTATTCATGGTATAGAATATATTTACAATTCAATAAAGAGGCAGTCAGGAATTAATATCAATTCTACACCACATTACCTTAGGCATACATTTGCTACAAATTTACTTGCAAATGGCGCAGACCTCCGTTCTGTTCAAGAAATTTTAGGTCATAGCAATGTTTCTACAACACAAATTTATACAGAAGTGACTACAAAACGCAAAAAACAAGTTTTAAATAAGTATAATTACCGCAACAAACTCTGAAAATGAAATTTTTATCGTAAAATGGCGAAAACCCGTTTAAATAGCGGGTTTTCGGGGTGTTTAATATTGAATTTTCACGGCAGTTTTGGACCTAATCTATAGTATTAGTTAACCCGCCGTGGCCTGCATCTATAATCACAGTTTTTCGCCCCCGCGAATATAAGGAAGATGTTAATGCCACCTTATCGCTCGCATAAAAATAAACCGATACTGCACATATAATAAGCACCAAAAAAAGCGGCAATGCTCCGCGTTTTAAAAAATTCATACTCTTCACCCTTAAACTATCTTTATATTATTTATGAAAATGGGATTAAATATATTCAAAAAGCAAGAAAGACTACTGAAAATCAGCAGTCTTTCTTGCCTGAAAGGGAGAACAAAAAATCACATTTAATCAATATTTTTGTTCAAATACTAAAACTGTTAGACAATAATAATTATTATTATATAATTTATCCCAACAAAATTGAAATGTTAAAATCAATTTCCTTATCATTAAACTTATACTTATCAGGAAGACCCGGTCCACAAGCCGCTGAACCCACACCTGTTACCTTGTAATCAATTCTAAGATGTGTTTTGCCGTCTTTAATTAATTCATCGGTATGCTCAGCTTTTGTTAAAGCTTCTGTTGAATACTTAGAAACATTAAACTCAAATTCACCCTGTGA
Source organism: Acutalibacteraceae bacterium (assembly GCA_045602785.1). Taxonomy (GTDB): domain Bacteria; phylum Bacillota; class Clostridia; order Oscillospirales; family Acutalibacteraceae; genus UBA737. Next base: position 12,653 of record JAZSCF010000113.1, on the reverse strand, counting down.
TTCAAAGGTCATATTGCCGATTTTAAGCATTTTTGCAAAATTGTGGTTACCGTGCTCTTGAGGGCGAGCATATTTAACATATTCACTCTCGGCAGAGCTATTATAAATTCCAACTTTTGACGCATGGCAAAGGTCACAATAGCTCTCGAACGGACCGTTTGCATAATACGTAAATTCAGTTGTACCATCGGGTAAAGAAAACTCAAAGCCCAAGCGTGGCAAGAAGAATGTATCTTCACGAACCTTACCGCTTACCAAAATATCAATTTTGCCATTTTCATAAATTGCGATGGTTTGATTGTATCTGAAGTAAGGCACGCGTGAAACACCGGCAAGCGAACAGTTTGCAACAATTTTACCATTAACAATATTACAATCATAAACCTTAGAGAACTGACAGTCAATATTTTCACCTTGCCAAATATTAACCCTTGCCCAACGAACATTAAAGCCTTTATCGTTGTCAATTGGCGCTCTGTAAGAAGTTAGATACACCTTATCCGCCAATTGTTCTACCCCATTTACAACAATGCTTGTAAAAGTAGCATAGCGCTTTGAAAATATAAGGTTAAAATTATCGCCCGAAGCATAAATATTAAATTCATCTTGGGTAAGCTTAGCTAAGTTTTGTAATGGTTTTTCTTCTATTTCAAACTCTAATTTATGCTGTGTATGGGCATATTCTTTACCGTTCTTTTTAAGATAGCAATTAAGATATGCACCGTATTTGCAATTAGCCTTTTTGTATGGAATTTTCACTTCAACCGTTGTATGCGGTAAGGCTTCCAAAACAAGTGTTTCGCACTTTTCCACTTCACCGTCAACGGCAATTTCATACGAAAATTCGTATTCATTAAGGTTTGTAAAATCCAAACGGTTATAAACCTTTAGAACACCATCTAAAAAACTTGTTTTAATAGGTTGATAAGCCGCTTTTGCTTCCAAAGTACCCGCTTTAAAGCTACGGTCAGCAAATACTAAACCATCACAGCAGAAGTTGTTATCGTGGGTAAGCTCACCCTCAAAGTCGCCACCGTATTTTTCTATACCATCAACGGTAACAACGTGGTCAGCCCATTCCCAAATGCAACCACCTATAAGCTTAGGATATTTATCAAACATTTCGTTATAATCCCAAACATCCCCAGGTCCGTTACCCATAGCGTGTGCGTATTCACAAAGGAAAACAGGCGCTGTGATTTCGGGGTTATTTGCCAAGGTTTCAATCCAATTGGTAGAACTGTACATTCTTGAATATACATCGGCGTTAGCCACTTCACCCTTACGGGAAGCATCTTCACAGTGAACCAAACGTGTTTTATCGCGGTTTCTTGTCCATTCCACCATCTTTAAGTGGTTGGGACCATGACCGCTTTCATTTCCCGTAGACCAAAAGATAATACTTGAATGGTTTTTAAAAAGCTCAACCATTCTTTCCATTCGCTCAAGATGTTCCTTTTCCCACGCAGGATTAGTGCCCGGCCAAATTTCATCTTCTACATCGAATTTATACTCAACATTAGGAAGTCTTCTTAAAAAGCCATGGGTTTCAATATCAGTTTCGCAAATCACATAGAACCCTAACTCATCACACATTTCAATAAATCTTGGATGCGGCGGATAGTGAGCAGTACGAACGCAGTTGATATTAAGCTCTTTCATTAATTCCAAATCACGACCAAGCTCATCTTCGGTTTGACACCAGCCGCCATATTTGCTTGTATCGTGATGGTTTATGCCGTGAAGCTTTACAGGCACACCGTTTATAAGCAGTGCGTAATCCTTTGAAATTTCAATTTTGCGCAGTCCTGCCTTAAATTCAATTATTTCGCCCGCACACTCTACAGTAATATCGTAAAGCTCAGGCTTCTCGGCGTTCCAAAGTATTGGGTTTTCGGGAGCAAAGCTAAACTCACCCTCGATTTCCTTTTCGCACAAAATCTTGCCTTTATAAGCAAACTTAATTTTTATTTTTTTATCAACCTTAACATTAAAAGCCTTATCATCAGATAAAATTTCAATATCTTTTAGATGATTTTCAGGGCGGTTAAGAATATAAACATCCCTAAAAATACCGTTATACCTAAAAGCGTCCTGGTCTTCAAGATAACTGCCTACGCACCACTTTAAAACCTTAACAATAACGGTATTTGTACCTTTGTTAACAAATTCGGTAATATCAAACTCACTGCGCAGATGGCTACCTTGAGTAAAACCTACATACTTACCGTTTATGTAAAGAAAAGCACAAGATGAAACACCTTCAAAAACGAAATAGAACTTACCCGAAGGTTTTTCTATAGTAAACTCGCGCTTGTAAACACCACATGGATTATCATCAGGTACATACGGCGGGTCTACAGGATAAGGATAGTTTACGTTTGTATAATTAGGATTTTCATAACCTCTTAACTGCCAGCAAGAAGGCACGTCAATTTTATCCCATTTTTCAATAACTTCGGGTACATCTACATCCTTTTCAAAATAAGCAAAATCCCATTCGCCGTTCAAAAGCGTATATGTTGCCGCACCTTTTGGAATATAATGCGCTCTTGGAGATAAGCGGTTTTCGCTTGTTTTTTGAAAGTTTTCATAAATCCTCATACAAACACTCCTATCGTACTATTATAATTTTACCTTTTAATATGTTGACATAACTATTCGTAATCTACTACATCAACCCAAGAAAGTAAAAACTCGCGTTCATGCTCGTTACCCTTGACAGACTGTGAAGCCGCTACGATAGGCAACCATTTTTGAACGTACTGCTTTGCAGTATCAGTCTTTTTACAGAACAAATTCAAATATTTTTCAGCATTTTCTTTTTCACCTGCAAGGCAGAACAAGAGATATGTTCTTGCTACGTCAGCAGATGCGTTACCCTGAGTTGCATGTGCCCAGTCAATAACGTAATAACTACCATCTTCTTTTACTATAACGTTTGAAGGGTCAAAATCGCCATGGCATACCTTGTTGTGCTTAGGCATACCCTCAAGGCGAGTGTGAAGCTCATAACGGGTAGTGGCATCAAGCGTTGTCTCACTGATTTTTCGGTTCATTTTATCCTTTAATTTTGTTAGTAAGGGGGATTTTTGTGCGTGAATTTGCATTTGCACATCAACAAACTGCTCAAGATATTTATCGTAATTATCGGGGTCTTCTTTCATATAATCAGCTAAAGATTTACCTTCAATAAATTCACTTACAATAGCCCATTTACCGTCAAAGCATGCTACTTCAAGAACCTTTGGCACAAAAAGATTTGTTTCTTCAATTCTTGATTGATTTAAAGCTTCATTTAAAATACCCGATTTTGAATAGTTTTCATCAAAAACCATTATACACTTATCGCCATCTCTATATACGGTTTTACCTACTCTTTTAGCAACAATATTATCAAGTTTCATTAGTCTTTCCTCCCTGCATTAAGCCTTAGGCATTTCTTTTTCTTGGAAATGCTTGCCATAATAAGCATTTAAGTACATTTGCTTAATTTCACTCATAAGCGGATAACGGGGGTTTGCACCTGTGCATTGGTCATCAAATGCTTGCTCTACCATATCATCAAGGCGGTTAAGGAAATCTTGTTCATCAATATCGTAATCCTTAATGGTTTCCTTAATGCCAACCTTTGCTTTAAGGTCATTGATAGCTTTAATAAGGTTTTCAAGCTTTTCTTCATCAGTCTTACCACCGAGTCCTAAATAATCAGCAATTTCGGCATAGCGAGCAAGAGTATGTGGATGGTCGTACTGAGAGAAAGTACCCATTTTTGCAGGAGCTTCACTCGCGTTAAATCGAATAACCTCTTCAATCATTAAAGCATTCGCAACACCGTGTGGTAGGTGGTGGAAAGCGCCAAGCTTATGTGCCATAGAGTGACATACACCAAGGAAAGCATTTGCAAATGCCATACCTGCCATAGTAGCGGCGTTAGCCATTTTTTCACGCGCTTCAACATCGGTTTGACCGTTCTCATATGCGCGGGGCAAATATTTGAAGATGTTCTTAAGGGCTTGTAAAGCAAGACCGTCAGTATAATCGGTTGCAAGCATTGCTGCATACGCTTCAACAGCGTGGGTTACAGCATCTATACCCGATGCTGCTGTAAGTCCCTTAGGAGCACTCATATGGAAATCGGTATCGATAATTGCCATATTGGGAAGCAATTCATAATCAGCAAGGGGATACTTAACACCTGTATCACCGTCAGTAATAACTGCAAAAGGAGTAACTTCAGAACCTGTACCAGCAGAAGTTGGAACAGCAATAAAGTATGCTTTTTCGCCCATCTTAGGGAAGGTATATACACGCTTACGGATATCGATAAAGCGCATTGCCATATCCATAAAGTCAGCTTCGGGATGTTCATAAAGCACCCACATAATCTTAGCAGCGTCCATAGCAGAACCGCCGCCGAGAGCGATAATAGTATCAGGCTTAAAAGCAGCCATCTGCTTAGCACCATCCTGAGCGTTTTTAAGCGTTGGATCGGGCTGAACATCAAAGAATGTAGTATGAGCGATGCCCATCTCATCGAGCTTGTCTGTAATCGGCTTAGTATAGCCATTCTGATAAAGGAAGTTATCGGTTACGATAAATGCTTTCTTAGCACCGCGTACACTGCGAAGCTCGTCGAGAGCTACCGGCAAACATCCTTTCTTGATATATACCTTTTCAGGTGCACGGAACCAAAGCATATTTTCCCTTCTTTCAGCTACTGTTTTAATATTTAATAGGTGCTTAACTCCCACATTTTCGGATACACTGTTACCGCCCCAAGAACCGCAACCAAGGGTTAATGACGGAGCAAGCTTAAAGTTATAAAGGTCACCAATACCACCGTGAGAAGAAGGAGTATTAACAAGAATACGGCAGGTCTTCATACGAGCGGCAAACTTATTAAGTTTTTCCTGCTCGGTTATTTCATTAAGATATACAGAAGAGGTGTGACCGAAACCACCGTCTTCAACCAAACGTTCCGCTTTACCCACAGCATCTTCAAAGTCTTTAGCCTTATACATAGCAAGTACGGGGCTTAATTTCTCGTGAGCAAATTCTTCAGAAAGCTCAACACTTTCAACTTCACCGATAAGTATTTTAGTGCCTTCGGGTACGGTTACACCTGCAAGCTCGGCGATTTTCGCTGCGCTTTGGCCTACGATTTTTGCGTTAAGCGCACCGTTAATAATGATTGTTTTGCGAACTTTTTCAGTTTCGTCTGCATTAAGGAAATAGCAACCACGAGTTGCAAATTCTTTCTTTACTGCATCATAGATGCTCTCGAGCACGATAACAGACTGCTCAGAAGCACAAATCATACCGTTATCAAAGGTTTTGGAATGAATAATGGAGTTAACAGCAAGTAGTATATCAGCGCTGTCATCAATAATTGCAGGGGTGTTACCTGCGCCTACACCTAAAGCTGGCTTACCACTGGAATAAGCAGCCTTAACCATGCCGGGACCACCTGTAGCAAGAATGATGTCGGCTTCTTTCATAACGGTGTTAGTCATATCCAAAGAAGGAACATCAATCCAATCTATAATACCTTCGGGAGCGCCTGCCTTAACAGCCGCTTCAAGAACTAACTTTGCAGCAGCAATGGTGCTGTTCTTTGCGCGGGGGTGTGGGCTTATAATAATTGCATTACGTGTTTTAAGCGCTAGTAAGCACTTAAAAATAGCGGTAGATGTGGGGTTGGTAGTAGGAATAACGGCAGCAATAACGCCAATGGGCTCTGCAATTTTCTTGGTACCAAACGCCTTATCTTCTTCAATAACACCGCAAGTTTTGGTGTTCTTATAAGCATTGTAGATGTATTCTGCGGCATAGTTGTTTTTAATAACTTTATCTTCAACTACACCCATACCTGTTTCTTCCACAGCCATTTTGGCTAAGGAAATTCTTGCCTTGTTTGCAGCAGAAGCAGCAGCTAGAAAGATTTTATCAACTTGGTTCTGGGTAAAGGTTGCGAATACCTTTTGTGCTTCTCTTACTCGTGCGATAGCTTCTTCAAGCTTTTCAACACTATCTACAATTGAGTAATTTTGATTTTCCATTTCATTTCCTCCATAAAAAATTTTCCGATTGTTATAATATTAACAATCTATCAAAGTTTTGTAAATTCTTAAAATGGATAAATGGGGTTATCAAATTCGATAACTCATAAAACTTAATCTGAATTTTTATTCTTTATAAGTGTTTTTTCTTTGACTCATACAATTTATTTATGAATTGTTTATCTAACTCAGTAAGCTTATATCCATCTTTGTAAATCAAAACATCTCTATAAATCTTTTTATTTTCCGAACACTTTTTAAGAACTAAATTATATCTGTCAAGCAGTTCTTTCGGTGTTGGTGAAACCCACATAAATGTCTCAGGATTAGAGGACAACAAATCAAACTGACTTGCCCGTTCAAAAATATATATTCTTCGGTCAATATAATTTGGTAATTCCTCTTTAACAACCTTAGAAATAGGCATAGACGGAACATACGGATCTGCGTGAGCAATTTCAATATAATCCTTTAAATCAGAATATTCTACATTTTCACATTTAGCTAACGGATTTTCAGCACTCATCATAAGTAAATAAGTAAACTCGGTTACAAGCTCATATTTAAATCCCTTTTCTTCCAGCATTGCTTTAAAATATTTATCATAATTCTTGGCATAGCGGATAATTCCAAGCTTATAATCGTGATTAAGCATATTATCAATAGTGCGTTTAGAGTTGGTTTCTTTATAAAAAATCTCAAAAGCCTCTTTTGTGAGATTTTTTGAAAATGCAGCAAATGCTTCTGAAATATAGCAAGCACGCGGTACAGATATTGAGAATTTTTGCTTTTTAGGTGCACCGTTTTTATAAAACCTTTCAACCTCATCAATTTGACCAAGTATCCCCTTGGCGAAATTTATAAATTCTTCCCCGTCAGGTGTTAATATCATACCGCTTTGAGTACGGTCAAATATTGTTATTCCAAGGTCGGCTTCCAATTCTTTAATAGAACGACTAATGTTTGGTGCCGCAATTAAAAGTTCTTCTGCCGCTTTACTTAACGAACCCGACTTTGCAACCTCAAGTGCATGCTTCATATGTAAAATATTCAAAATAACACCGCCAATTAAATAAACTTTACAATTTCTTTAAAATTAAGCTCGGAAGTTGATTCCAGCATAATATCAGGTTTAATAGATGTAACAGTCACATTTATACCAACCGACAACATACCCGCACCGTGAATTGACTCAATTCCTGCCTGCGCATCTTCAATTCCTATGCACTCGTTGGGTTTAAAGCCCAAAGCTTTAGCGCAAGTGAGAAAAATTTCAGGGTCGGGCTTTGGTTTTTTCACAAGTGCCGCATCAGCTATATAATCGAACATATCGGATATTTTAAGCAGTTCCAAAACTCTTTGTGCGTTTTTGCTGATAGATGCTACTGCGCATTTTACACCGCTGTTTCTAGCTTCGGTAATAAATGGTAATATTCCATCTAAAATATCGTTTGGAGTTAATTGTTCAATCATTTCCTTATAATATTCGTTCTTTTTATTTGCTAAATTTTCTTTTTCTTCGGGTGAAAATTTATCAGTTGCATTGTTTTTTTGCAAAATTATTTCAAATGAATTTATACGGGAAACACCCTTTAAAAGCTCGTTTATTTCTTCATCAAAGTAAAAGCCAAGCTCGTTTGCGAGTTTTTTCCATGCAAGATAGTGATATTTTGCAGTATCTGTCAAAACACCGTCTAAATCAAAAATCAATGCTTTTAAGCTCATTATTTATATTCCTTTCCGTAAACCGTAACTTTAGAATTTTCAATACCTTTTATTTTCACACCGCTGTTAGTCGCTTCAACAGAAAGTTTTTCACCTTTCCAATTAAGTGTGAAAGAAAGGCTTTTCCAGTTATTAGGCAATCTTGGTGAAATATCTAATGTGTCATCAGTAAAACTAACACCTGCAAAACCAAAAATAGCAGTATTCCAAGCACCGCCGTTTGCGGCAGGGTGTGTGCCGCCTATATAAAGCGAACCTAAATATTGTTTTGTATCACCCGTAAGGTCAACACTTGCGGTTTTCATAAAGTATTTATACGCCCAATCGGTATAACCGATTTCGGCAGCAACAATAGCATAAGCGCAAGCCGAAAGGCTTGAACCGTGCTCGGTATAAGGCTCGTAAAAATCCCAGTTAGACTTTTTAATTTCTTTGCTGTATTCGTTCCTGAAAACATTAAGCATCATAACAACATCGGCTTGCTTCAAGGTCATTGTGGTAGATGCCAAGCCATGACCGCCCCAATACTCGTTTTCTTTGATTTCGCGGGTTTTAAGAATTTCGGGCGTAACATCTTCAAGAGTGAAATAACCGTCAAACTGTTCTATTATTCCATTTTCGTTTGGTTGCGGAACATAAAGCTTTTGTGAGAAATCGTATGCCCAATTCAAATCTTTATTAAATTTTGCAAAATACTTAGGGAATTCTTTTTTAACCTTTTCAAGTGCCAAAACAAATATATCCGCCGCGTGCTTAACCATAATGTTAGTGAACGCGTTGTTGTTTACTCTTTCGTGATATTCATCCGGACCTACAACATCTAAAATTTCGTAACGGTTTTTATGCGGCTTAAATACTGAATAAGTATAAAAAAACCACAAGCATTCATACATAAGGGTTAAACCGCCGTCAATAAGTAAAGCGTAGTCACCTGTTGTTCTGCAATAATCCCACATTGCAAAAACTATATCTGCCGAAACGTGAATTTGTTTATCCTTAAAATAGGTTCTTTGCGGGCGATTAGTAAATATATCAGTCACATTAAACAGAGTGCAGGCATCATCGCCTGTTTCCTGGCTTTCCCAAGCAAAAAATGCACCGTCAAAACCAAACTCTTTGGCTTTTCTTCTTGCGCCTTCCAAAGTATTTACTCTATATTTTAAAAGATTGCGTGCCGCTTTACTGTCAGTAAATTGGAAAAATGGCAACATAAACATTTCGGTATCCCAAAAAGCCGCGCCCTTATAAACCTGACCCGAAAGTCCGCGTGCAGGTATACCGCATTTATCGGTATTATGTGGGGCTATACTACACAAATGGTATATACTGTAACGAAGCGCCAACTGAGCTTCTTTGTCGCCCTCAATCACAACATCACTGTTTTGCCATATTTTTTCCCATTCAGCAATATGTTCATTTTTTAATTTGTCATAGCCTACATTGACAGCACTTAAAAACTTTTCTTTGGAAGCTTCAACTGAGTCACTATGATAAATACCGCCAAATTTTACAAATTCAAACTCTTTGTTTGCACTAAGTTCAATCTTAGAATTATGTAAAAGATTCTCATTTACAATATTATAAAGCCCTAAAACGCTTTCATATACTTCAAGCTTATTTTTAAGCTGTACAGTTTCGCACTCAAGCTTTAAAAGATTGTTATCACAAAATTCAGCCACATAATCCAAATGATTGCCTGATATATTCCAAATATTTTTATCAATACCTGTTTTAACGGTCGCTTTAATATCCTTATCAGCCGTTACCGAATATTTTAGTGCCATTATATTTTCATTTGTCATACTAACAAAGCGTTCAGCCTTAATTGTCACATAAACGCCATCAACCAAAAACACTGTTTCTCTGGTATGTATACCGTGTTTAATATCAAGACTTTGAATATGCGAAACGGGTGTTAACCAACTTAAATTAAGTTCGGTTTCACCTATACACAAAACAGTATATAACGGATTGGGAGCGTTTACAGATTCACGCCAGTTACTGCCAACCGCCAAGTCAAAAAATCCTGCCAGATTAACCGCCACAAGCTGTTCGGCACTATACTCCTCCATAGTGCCACGGTAACCCATAAATCCGTTACCTAAAAGGAACTTACTTCCGTGCTTTTCAATGTCCGCTGTTTCGAAATTATTTTTTTCAATTATCCATTCATTTAACATAACATACCCCATAAAACTTATTACTAATAAATATTATACAAAACTATAATTTTTTTGTAAATAAGATAAACAATTATTATGAAGTATGAAAAACAATTTATTATATCTGTAATTGCTCCTTAAATTCTTGAGGTGTGATTTTAAAATGTTTTTTATAAAGGCGGTAAAAATTTGAATAATTGTTAAATCCTACCATAAAGCAAGCTTCTTTAACTGTATAATTACTTCTTATAAGATTATTACAGTTATATAAACGCCTTACAATCAGATAATCGTAAGGAGAAACACCAACATAATCCTTAAAAAGATGGGATATATAATATTTTGAAAAATGAAATCTATCAGAAAGGGTGTCAAGTGTCAATTCTTCTGTATAATGCCTATTGATATAATCGATAATTTGGTTAACTTTATTATTGCTTGTTGCGGTGTTTAATTTGCTGTCATCCCCATTTTGAACCAATTTTGATAACTGCGATAATATTTCAACAACCGTACAGGTTAGTAAAATTTGAGCTTCCATTGTATTAGCTTTTGCATAATATAAAGAGTTTTCCAACTTTTCATCAATATGTAATTTTTTTACCGTATCAGCCGAAATCACATTGCCCTTACCCTTTGTTTTTTTAGCAATGGTATCCAAAAAAACTGTTCTATCCCCACCAAATTGATGTAGTATAGTATCACAAACATGCAACACAATTTTTTCGATATAGCATTCATCATTCCGCATAGTTACATGCAATTCATCAGGATTAAGCATTACAACATCGCCTTCGCTAATATTGTAAATATTGCCTTCAATATGTATATCTGTATCGCCTTTTCGGTAATATTCTATAATCAAATCCGTATCGTAATGCAAAAAATTCAGTGTCGAGTTAGCGCCCCTAACCCCGTGTGAATAGTGGATTTTTATGTGTTCGTTAATATCATAACAATCTTTTTTATATTTTTCATTCACAACACATCACCTCATAGCAACATTGTACAACACATTAGCAAAAATTACAATAGTATTTCAAGAAATAGAATCGTATAATTAAAGAAAAACAATAGGAGGCATAGGCATGAAAGACATCAATTGTTGTGTCGTTGTTGTCGGCGCAGGTCCTGCAGGTATGGCGGCGGCAATTTCGGCCAAGAAAAATGGCGCAGAAAAAGTAATTGTTATTGAGCGCGAAAACAGAACAGGTGGTATTCTAAAACAATGTATCCACGCAGGTTTTGGTCTTCAGTATTTTGGTGAAGAACTAACCGGCCCTGAATACGCAGAAAAATTTGCGGTTTTAGCCAAAGAAACCGGAATTGAATTTATGCTTGACACCACCGCACTTGAAATCAAGGACAAAACTTTAGTTTGCGTTAACACACAAGGTATTATAAACATCCATTTCGGTGCACTTGTGCTTGCAATGGGCTGTCGTGAACGCACCCGCGCAAACCTTGTAATTCCGGGCAGCCGTCCCGCAGGTATTTACTCAGCAGGTACCGCTCAAAAGCTTATTAACATCTTCGGACATAAGGTAGGTAAAGAGGTTGTTATTCTTGGTAGCGGTGATATTGGTATGATTATGGCAAGGCGCTTATCATTAAACGGCGCTAAGGTTAAGGCTGTTGTAGAAATTATGCCTTACCTTGCAGGTCTTGTTCGTAATAAGGCACAATGCCTTGACGATTTCAACATTCCGCTTATGCTTTCACACACTGTAGTAGATATTATTGGTGTTGACCGCGTTGAGAGTGTTGTAATAGCACCTGTTGATGAAAACCGTCAACCTATTATGGAAAAAGCGGAAACCATCTCTTGCGACACCTTACTTCTTTCAGTTGGTCTTATTCCTGAAAACGAACTCACCCGTTCAGCCAATGTTACACTTTCAGGCATTACAAAGGGTGCCGTTGTAAATCAGTACAAGCAAACTGACAAACCTTACATATTTGCTTGCGGTAACGTTTTACATGTTAACGACCTTGTTGACCATGTTAGCCATGAAAGTGAAGATGCAGGTAAATTTGCCGCTTTATATGCTCAAGGCAAGCTTGAAGCTAATAACGAAATTGCTGTTGAACCCGGTGAAGGTATAAGATATGTTTGTCCGCAAAAAATGGTTTGCGCAGAAGAGAACGTTGACCTTTACTTCCGTACTGCAGCACCCGGAAGAGGTACTACACTTACTATTTCCGATGATACAGGCGTACTTGTTACTAAGAAATTAGTTCGCACAACACCCGGTACTATTGAAAAATTAACTCTCCCTGCTGATAAAGCCAAAAATGCTACCGGCAAAATCGTAGTAAGAGCAGAACACAAGGAGGAAGCATAATTATGAAAAATACCATTATTTGTACTGTATGTCCTAACGGTTGTGAAATTGAAGTTAATTACACAACAAGAGAAGATGCCGTATTAACAGGTTACACCTGCAAAAGAGGTATTCCCTATGCTATTGACGAATGCTTCGAACCCAAGCGCACCTTTACCTCTTCGGTAAAAATTAAAGGTAGCGACAGAAGAATGTTACCCGTTCGCACTACAGGTCCTATTCCGAAGGAGCTTTTGATGAAGGCTGCCGATGCAGTTGCTGCTATAACCCTTGAAGTTCCTGTACAATGCGGCGATGTAATCGTAGAAAATTTCCTTGATACCGATGTAAAACTCGTATCAGCTATGTCACTTTAAGGA
>JAZSCF010000112.1:0-6502 GCA_045602785.1 Acutalibacteraceae bacterium | reverse complement strand
GCTTCTTTTCATTTTAAGGGGAGAAAAAATTTTAAAACAAAACGTTTTAAAAGTACCAAAAGGATTGCGGCTTCCTTTTTGTACGAGTATATAATAATAAAAAAATATGTCTTATTTATTAACAAATTTAAAAATAATTTTAAAGAATATAAAGTGTCCATTTAGCCAATAATAAAACTGAAAGGATTGATTTTATGAAATATACGCAATACTCCCAAAAGAAAAAAGGGAATTCTGCTTTTTATATTACAATCGCGCTATGTCTATTTTTAATAGGTGTAGCGGCTTGGTTCGCTTTTTCAAGACTTGATAATAACGATATTAAGAAAGCAGAGTCCCAAAATAGCAAACCACCCATAGCTTCGAGTGAATATAACAGCACTGACCCTTCATATAATGAAAGTATAGAGCAAGAAACTCCCGTAGACCCAACAAATGAAGAAGTTAAAAATGAAGAATATACATCTAAGCCGCAACCCGTAAAAAAACAAAAAGCTTACTGTATGCCCGTAAACGGCGAAATTTTAAAGGATTTTAGCCTGGATACCTTGCAGCATTCAGCAACCTTTGGCGATATGCGTATTCACGCGGGTGTTGATATTGCTTGTAGTGAAGGTACACTTGTAAGTGCTATGACCGACGGTAAAATACAAGACATTAGCGAAACTGCCGATTATGGTAAAACCGTAACAATTGACCACGGTGACGGACTTGTTATTAAATACTGTGGACTTAAAAACATTACCGCCGAAAAGGATACCGCCGTTAAAATGGGTGATACTATCGGCTCGGTAAGTACTGTACCCGCGGAATGCTCTGACCAACAGCATATTCACATTGAAGCATTTGAAAATGGTAAAAGTGTTTCTATTCTTAAGTTTTTCGAATAATAAAGCCCTCGGAATAATTCGTTTAGGGGCAAAAAATGCCATCTTTTATAAGATGGCATTTTCTATTATTGACAAATTACGGCAAAAGTTTTAAAATAAATATTATTATAATGATTGAAGAACTCGGAAGCGCAATATTTCCACGTTCAACTACCATTATTACCATTATTAAGCGGAGGTTTATATGGAATACGCGATTTTTTATAATCCGCATTCGTGCGGCGGCAATGGTCTTAAAATTGCTAAAGAGATCGAAACGCTTATGGGTGAACATACCTATACTTATTATAATATTTTATCCCACACACCGCTTAATTCTGTAATTAGCTCTTTACCGGAAACCACAAATGTTATAATAACCGGTGGTGATGGCACTTTAAATAGCTTTATTAATCAAATAGATGATGTTGATTCGCGAAGCTTTTATTTCTACGCTTCGGGTAGCGGTAACGATTTTGTGCGCGATATTGGCTGCAAAAAACGCAGTAAGCCAATTTTAATAAATAAGTACATAAAAAATCTTCCCACTGCCAATATTAATGGTAAACCCTATAAATTTATAAACTGCGTAGGCTCAGGTATGGACGGTTACTGCTGTGCCGAGGTTGAAAGGGTTAGAAAAATCTCTAAAAGGCGCGGTAATTACCTTGTTGCCGCAATAAAGGCTTTACTTTATGCCTACAAACCTTGCGATGCGTATGTCGTAGCCGATGGTAAAGAATACACATTTAAGCACACTTGGTTAGTGCCTGTTATGAACGGTAGATTTTTTGGCGGTGGCTTTATGGCCGCACCTAAACAAGACCGCCTGAATAATGATAACACCCTTTCGCTTGTTGCGATGCACAGTAAAAACTTTTTTAAAATTGTAACTGCATTTTTACTCATAATGAAAGGTAAACATACTATACTTAAAAGTATGATAGATGTAATAGAAGGGCACGAATTTTCGGTAAAGCTTTCTAAAACTGCATTTTTGCAAATTGACGGCGAAACAATACCAAATGTTACCGAATACACTGTATCTTCTGCAAAAGCATTGTCCAAAACAAATAACTAATATTTTTTCTTAAAGGAGCACCCCACAATGAAAATAGCAATTCTCGGCTACGGCAATTTAGGTCGTGGTGTCGAAGCAGCAATAACCCAAAACGATGATATGACATTAACCGCCGTATTCACTCGTCGAAACCCCGAAAACGTTAAAATAGCAACAAGTACTGCTAAAGTGCTTCATATTGATAATATTTTAGATTATAAAGATGAAATTGATGTGCTTGTTATTTGTGGCGGCAGCGCAACAGATTTACCATATCAAACACCTGAGTTTGTTAAGTACTTTAACGTTATCGACAGCTTTGATACCCACGCAAAAATACCCGAGCATTTTGAAAATGTTGATAAAAATGCTACAGAAAGCGGCAAAATTGGTATAATCTCTGTCGGTTGGGACCCTGGTATGTTTTCACTTAACCGCCTTTACGCTAACGCTATTTTACCCTGTGGTAGCGATTACACTTTTTGGGGCAAGGGTGTTAGCCAAGGTCATTCCGATGCTATTCGCCGTATAGACGGTGTTATAGATGCAAGACAGTACACTATCCCAATTGATGCGGCAGTAGAAGCCGTTAAAAGCGGTAGCGCGCCCACACTTACTACACGCGAAAAGCATAAAAGAGAATGCTTTGTTGTAGTAGAAGACGGTGCCGATTTAAAGAAAATAGAAAACGAAATAGTTACTATGCCAAACTATTTTGCCGATTACGATACCACCGTACATTTTATAACAATGGAAGAAATGAAGCGCGACCATTCGGGTCTTCCCCACGGCGGTATGGTTATTCGTAGCGGTAAAACAGGTCTTAACTGCGAAAACACCGCTGTAATCGAATATAACTTAAAGCTTGACTCCAACCCCGAGTTTACAGCAAGCGTGCTTATAGCTTATGCAAGAGCAGCTTATAGGCTAAATCAAAAGGGAGACAGCGGCTGCAAAACGGTATTTGATATTCCACCCGTGCTTTTATCCCCAAAATCCCCCGAAGAATTAAGAAAAAACTTATTATAATATAAATAATAAATTACCACACAATTCATAAAGAAAAGAGCATGAATAGAAGGATTTTCCTTTTACTCTTGCTCTTTTTATTTTTAATAGCTTAATTGAATAACTCATCAATTTTTACATTTAAAATTTTGGCTATTACATAGAGTTCTTTATCTGTAGCCATACGAACTTGACCTTCTAATTTAGAATAGCTTGTAGGGTTTATATCACATCCAAATACTTGCATCTTAGAAATAAAGTCCTTTTGCTTTATACCCTTTTCTTTACGCAATCGCTCAATATTTTTACCGACCATATTGCAATTTCCGTATTCCTGTTTTCTAAGTTTCAAATATAAAACCTCTTTAAAATCAATGTGATACACATTTTAAGTTTCTATCTCATTTATATTCCTAGAATATAATCTGCTGATACTTTATAGAATTTACACAGCGTAACCAAATGATGCAATGGTAACTGATTTATCCCTTTTTCATATCTTGAATACACCTGCTGCGTGGTTTTTAACACATTAGCGATATCTGCTTGGGTTAAATCTCTATCTTCCCGTAACTCACGTAACTTATCATAATACATTTTCATAAAAACACCTCATACGCATATTACAATACACTTGTTTAGATGTATTGAAATTACACCTCTTGTGGTGTATAATATGCACATAGGGGGTGCATTTTATGACAAAAAGAATAGTGGTAGCAGGGTGCAGAGATTTTTGCGATTATAAAATCGCGAAAAAGTATATCGATTTTTGTATAAGCGATATAAAGAAAAAATACAACTTGATATTTATTTCGGGCGGTTGTAGGGGTGCAGATTTATTAGGAGAACGCTATGCTAAAGAAAACGGTTTTGAATTGAAAATCTATCCTGCAAACTGGGAAAAATACGGTAAATCTGCAGGTCCTATAAGAAATAAACAAATGGCAGCAGATTGCGATTATTTGATTTGTTTTTGGGATGGAAAAAGCCCAGGAACTAAATCTATGATTCATTTTGCAAAACAATCTAACATACCTACAAGAATTAAAATGATATAAAAAAAGTGCCGTAGTTTCTATTACAAAACTACGGCTTTTATTACACGCTCGGGTATTAAAATTTCAAAATTTTCTCATTTCCTGTTGGTACATATTGTCTATACTTAACACCTGCGGTATCAAACATCCTTTTAGAAGCCTTTACGCTATCAGAATCGGCGTATTTATCTTCCATATAAACAATCTCCTTAATACCCGACTGTACAATAGCCTTAGCGCATTCATTACACGGGAAAAGGGTTACATAAACTGTGCAATCGCGAACATTACGCTCGCAGTTTAAAATGGCATTAAACTCGGCATGGCAAACATAAAGATACTTAGAATCAAGCCCTTCACCGTCGCGGTCCCAAGGATATTCATCATCACTGCAGCAGCGCGGCATACCGTTATAGCCCATAGACATAATACGCTTGTCGTCATTAACAATACAAGCACCAACCTGTGTTGAAGGGTCCTTACTACGCATTGCAGAAAGCATAGCAATACCCATAAAATATTCATCCCAAGTTAAATAGTCGTTTCTTTTCATGTTGTCACCTCAATTTAATAATATACGTTATTGCGCCATTTTGCAATCATTATTTTTTAATAAATAAATTCCGCAAAAAATCATTATTAGCGGGAATATACTTGCAAGTGCCATTCCTAAGTTTAGACTTGCTTTATCGGCTACAATACCAACAATCCAAGGGCCTAGTGTGCAACCTGCATCACCGCAAAGCGCTAATGCGCTAAACATAACCGCGCCGCCGTTTTTAAAGCAACGCGCACTCTCTGAATATAGACCCGGCCAAGAAATACTAACTGTAAATCCACAAAGAGCACAGCCTATTAATGCGATTACAGGTATATGGCAAACAGCCACCACCAAATAACAAATAAAGCAAAGTACACTCAGTACTATAAGCGATTTTATAAAGGGTAGCTTTTTAGAAAACTTACCGTATAAAATTCTACCGCCACCCATAAACAAGGCAAAAGCACATGGTCCCGAAATATCACCTATAACCTTTGAAACACCCAACGCATTTTGCACGAAAATGGATGCCCACTCAGCCATAGCAATTTCACTCGCGCCGCCGCAAAGCATCATTACCATAAAAATAATAAACTTTTTATTTTTAACAAGTTCAAAAAAGGTTAAGGTTTTTTGCTCGGCATCAGGCTCTACTATAGGCACCTTTAAAAAGTTGAACATATTCACAAACGGCACAACCGACCATATAAGCGGTACATACGTCCAATTAACAAAGCCTAATAAATAAATTAGCATTGTGGTAAGTAAAACCGTTGCCGCTTGTCCCCAACAGTAAAAGGAATGTAAAAACACCATATTTTTAGCCTTATTACGTGTGGGTAGCATTTCTATCATAGGGCTTAAAATAACCTCTGTAATACCGCTTCCCGTTGCGTAAATCACAATACAAACGAAAAGTGCAATATAAGGCGGTATTATATGAGGTAACACTCCTAAAAGCGCAAGACCAAAAAACGCTGCAAATTGTGATAAAAACGCGGTCATACGAAAGCCTAGTTTTTTCGCAATTTGGGGTGTAATAGTATCAACAAATATTTGTGTTAAAAAATTTATGAATATAAGGTTTGCAAGTTTCTCGTAATTAAGCTTATAAACATCCTGCAATGCAATGAAAAGTATCGGCAAAAAGTTGTTTACTATTGCTTGAACAAAGAAACCCACATAACCTGCTATTTTAGTTGGTAAATAATTTCTACTCATTTTAAATTCCTAATATAAAAGGTGCTATTTCAGTTGGATTATGTATTAAATGCTTTGCGCCGCTATTTTTAAGCTCGTCTTCGGTTCTAAGTCCCCAAAGTACTCCTACAGGCACACAGCCCGAATTTACAGCGGTTTCCATATCAACGCCCGAATCTCCTAAAAACGCGCATTCCGAAGGGGAAACCAAAAAGCTTTTAAGTATATTAAGGGTTGAATCGGGGTTAGGCTTTAAAGGGACTTCATCCTTTTTACCCGAAACATACGAAAACACATCGCCAAACAATTCCTTAGCAATTCTTTTAGTAAATTCATCCTTCTTATTTGAAAGCACCGCTAATTTGATACCGTTTTCCTTTAAAGTTATTAAAGCTTCTTTAATTCCCTCAAACGGTGCCGTATTCACTAAATAGTTAGAAGAATAGTGTTCTATAAAGGCATCATAAACCTTTTGAAAGGTTTCCTTATTAAGTGCTTCCTTAGGAATAACCCCTTCAATAAGGTTTGTCATACCGTTGCCTACAAAATAGTTATACTTATACAGCTCGTGTTCTGGGAAACCGTACTTTCTTAAAGCAAAATTAGAGCTATTACAAAGGTCGGCTATTGAATCCACAAGTGTACCATCTAAATCAAAAATAACTGCCTTAATCATTTAATCACCTTAAGCAAACACAAAAAATCCCTGAGCATTGCTCAGGGTTTAATTGCAAGAAATATTAGATAGCTCTGGTAACCTTACCTGAACGCAAGCAACGGGTGC
>JAZSCF010000111.1:0-19049 GCA_045602785.1 Acutalibacteraceae bacterium | reverse complement strand
CTATGATACCCATCATCGGCGGTATGTCTTCTATTTTGGGGGCAGAAGCCTTAGTACCACTTTATTTCGGTCTTTTATCAGGCGCGACACTGGGCGGCAACTGCACACCTATAGGCGCTTCGGCTAATATTACAGGTATTGGTATCTTGCGCAAGGAAGGCTATGAAGTTAAAAATAAGGACTTCTTTAAAATTGGTATACCCTTTACCTTAGCGGCAATTATTCCTGCATATATTTATATTTGGTTGGTATACGGAATTTAATAAAAAAGCTGTGAACTTTTAGTTCACAGCTTTTTTATATGTTTGCAAATAGGCTTTTTCGCTTTTTATAGATTTTAATAAATATTGCACCGTTAATAAGTGCAGTGAGCACCCAAGTAATAGGATACGAAATATAAAGTGTATATGGGTTGTGAAAGTTTTCAAGCTTAAATATTGTAAGGCACCAAACAATTCTAAAAGCGCAAATACAAATAAGTGATACTATTGTGGGGGATATAGAAACACCCAAGCCTCTTAGACTGCCCGCAATAATATCCATAATTCCCTGTATGAAAACGGGAGCAAAAAGGAACATTATTCTAACCGCACCCCAAGCAATAGCTTCGGGTGAGTCGGTTATGTAAATGCTTAAAAGGGGCTTTGCCATAAGGCAGAAGAATAATGCAAATGCGGTACAGCCAATAAGCGATACACCGTTATTTAGAACGAAAATACGTTTTATGCGGTCGTATTTTTTTGCACCTGCATTTTGCCCTGTGAAATTAAGCGAAACCTGATAAAGCGCAGAGGTTAAAATGTTGGAAAAGTTCTCAATACTGCAAGCAGCGGCATTGCCGGCAATGAAGCCTTCAAGGTGGGAAAGGGAATTAACCGATGACTGAATAATAACCGATGATAGTGAAAAGGTGGCCGACTGTATTCCCGAAGGGATACCGTAGCGCAGTATTTTTAAAAGTACAGGCTTTGAAGATCTAAGCTCTTTAATGGAAAGCTTTAATATATCATCACGCCTGAAAAGGTTTATAAGCACTAATACTGCCGAAACTGATAAAGAGCAAGTGCTTGCAAGCGCCAAGCCTATAACATCCATATTAAGATAAGAAACAAACACTAGGGTTAAAATGAGCTTTATGGGTGCAGATATAAGCAAATAATAAAACGGCTTTTTAGTGTCGCCGTTAGCGCGCAAAATCGCAACACCGAAGTAATATAGCATATAGGGAATCATGCCTGTGAAATAGGTGCGCAAATAGGCGGTTGCCTGACCTAAAATATTCTCGGGTGTAGACATAGAAACCAAAAGTGCTTTTGCAAAGGTTATTCCCATAATACTTAGCATTGCGCCAATAACAAAGGCTAAAAGCATTGCGGTATGTACGGTTTTGCGAATTTCTTTTTCATCCTTTGCACCTAATACATGTGTAAGAGTAACAACGCTTCCTGCAGAGCAACCAAAAAAGAAATTTATAAGTAGCGAAGTAATAGCCGAAGTAGAGCCAACCGCCGCCACAGCATCGCTACCTGTGGTGCCAAGTCTACCTGCAAGAACAATATCGGCGGCATTAAATAATTGCTGAAGACAGCCTGTAAGCAAAATCGGCATCATAAAGCTTAGCATAGGCCGTAAAAGTGGACCTTCGCACATATTGATTTTGGTTTTAGACATATAGTTATTACCCCAATGACATATACTTGTAATATAGTTTAATTATATTACCGAAATCATACTGCAGCGTGCCAATTTTAAACTTTTTAATCCAGTATTTTGACTTTTTTCGGCAAAAAATAAAACCCCGTAATTAACGGGGTTTATTTCCTTTATTAATTCTTTTCTAACATCACAAGATACGAGCTAAAAACGGGTAGCTCGAGTGTGGGTGAGAATGAATCACCATTTAAAACTTCTTCTTTTACAAGGTCAAGGTTATGGCTTTCATCAATTAAATAATATTGCGCTTTAACACCGTTTTCGCCCGAGAAGCCGTTCATATCGAGCTTAACGGTTTGTGCGGTGGCATCATCATTGGAATTGAAATACGAAACCATAACGGCGCACTTGTCACCATTTGTTGCGGCGCAACCGTACATTGTTTTACTGTCAGTCGAAAGCTCAACGGCAGTACCTAACTTATAAAGCTCGCTAAACATTTTAAATGAATAATAGGCTTTGCGTGCTTTCCACGGCATATCGGTAACGAATAATCCGCTCATTCCACACGGACGGGCTTCGTAATACATAAGCATACCTAAGGAAGAGTACTGACAAAGACTCATAGCCGACGCTGTGAAAGCCGAGCCTAAAAGTCCTTGCTCGCCTTCAAGAGTGGCTTTCCAATCGTCACCGAGCCAACCTTTAACATAGTTCCATTCGTTAAGAATGGTTTCGGTGCCTTCAAGCCCATATTCCGCCAACGCCTTTTCGCCTTCAATAACTGCTTCATAAATGCCTATGGGATTAGCGGCATAGCAATGGTATGAATAGAAATCAAGTGGAACATTATTTTCTTTAACATTCTTTAAAAAATCTCTTTTAAATTTATTTCTCCAGGGTGAAGTAAACGCAGGACCGCCTATTTTAAGGTGTGGGAAGCAGTTTTTAAGGTGTGTTGCTACAACGGTATAGAATTCTATAAATTGTTCGGGTGTTCCTTGCCAGCAGGGGTTTGAACCGTCAGCGTTTACACACTCAGGCTCGTTCCAGATTTCCCAATACTCAATATCGTAATTAAAGCCGTCTGCCCAACCTTCAGTGTAGTGTCTTATAATATGCTCGCAAATTCTTGCCCATTTCGCAAAGTCTTTTGGTGGGAATGTACCCCATTTTTGACCATGCTCAATGCTTGCGCCCAAACGGTAGAAAACCTTGGTGCCTGCATCAACGGTGTTTTTAACATATTTATCGGTCGAAGCGAACATATACGAAGCAGGGTCGTTTTCGTCCAAATCAAAATTTTTAAATATTCTGTGTACGTCTACTGTGTGTTCGCCGCCATAACCCGAATAGAAGGAGGCATCGTGATTACGAGCATACGGGAAGCCTGCCGCAGAATAAAGGTCGAAGTTGTCGGTTGCCCTAACATTTTTTGCTAACGGGCCGTTGTTTACGGCGTGCATTGGCTTCATAGGACCTACGGGTTTACTAAAATCAATTTTAATGTTTTCCATTGTCTATCACCTCATAAAGACAAATCACTTTGGGATTTTTATTTTAAATCCCACGCATATCGTATCACATCACATTTACAAATTCAAGGATTTTTTATAGTTTATTTAATTATATGTATATGCGGCGATTTGGAACTCTTTATCACCCTTTAAGGTTATAGTAACGGTATGCTCTTTATTGCCTGAAACAGGGATTTTTTCAATGCTTGGGTTACTATAGTCTTTGTGTGCATCAAGGGTTATGGGTGCTCCGCCATCGACCGAAACTAAAACCTTACCCATAGTGGGAGCGGCGTTATACACCAACGCGAACTCGTTGCCTTTAAATTTTATAGTAAGCTTTGCACCGTCTTCATTTGCTGAAACAAAACCACCGTATTTTTTGCCAATGTAAGAAAATGCATCTGATTTAAATTCCCATTTTGTACTAGCCGATAAATCCATTTCGTTAGAAGATACCAAGGTGGGATTTTTATAATAGTCGCTTAAAGGTTCGGGGAAAGAGGTTCTTTCTTTTAGCCTTGCCTTTGCAATGCCTGCGCGCTTTCTTGGCATATACTTCATAAGCTCATCATAAATGGTTGAAGCGTATAAAGCGTAGCCTTCGGTGTTGGGGTGAACATCATCGGAATAATACGCGCCAAACTCTATAGAGGGACCTAATATTTCTCTTAAATTGATGCAAAGTAAGCCGTATTTTTTGGCAACATCCTTATGTGCGCGAAGCTGTTCGTAATCGGCATCCTTGCGGTGCTCATCAAAGGTTAGAACATAAACTATATCTATTTTGGGGTTGCGCGCGTACGCCTGCCTTACTATCGATTCCGAACTTTTAACAACCTGGTCATAGCTATCTTTTTTATAGCAGTCGTTAATAGCACACTCGACAAAAAGCAAATCGGGGTTGGTTCTGCCTACATCGTGAGCATATCTAAACGCGCCAAAATAAGAACCTGTACCGCCAATAGACTGCTTTTCTTCAATTACGCTTGCGCCGTATTCTGCTTTTAATTTGTCGCAAATTTTTCTTGTCCAACTATCAGTTGAAGGGTTATCAGCGCCCGTTCCGTCGGTAACAGAGCCACCTATAAATGCAATTTTAAGAATTTTATCTTTTGTAAGGTGGTAGTATGTATTTTCAAGCTTTTTAAATTTGTAATCAATGTAGGTTACTTTTTCTGAGCTTGCATTACTCGAAGATTCTTCACTTTGCACAGGCTTTTGGTTGACAGAAATTGAGTACTGCGGTTTTGATGAAGTTGTATTATTCCCACTTGTAGTTGTGTTTTTTGAGGGTGTACTTTGGGATGGTCTAGAGCTTACGGTGCTGTTTTGCGAACTGCTGTTAGTAGCACTGTTCTCTTTTTGTGAGCTTTCGGAAGAAACAACCGAAGTGTTAGAGGGGGAAGGCGCCGCCGTAGAAGTGTTGGAAGAACTATCTTCTGTATTTTTGGGTGACATAGAAACCACCGCAAAAATAGAAGCGGCTATAATAACAACAACTAAGCACGCGGCTACTATTATTAAGGGCTTAAGTAGTTTAGGATTCATAATTATCACCTTTATGACTTTTTTATAACATAAAAGCAGTAAGTAAAGAATACTTACTGCTTTTCGCGTTGATAATAGATTGATTTATGCCTTGTTTACAGAACCGAAAAGCTCCATCTTTTCTTTAACTGTATCTTTTATAGCTTGTGCACCGTCTGCTAAAAGCTTACGGGGGTCAAAGCCCTTGCCCTGTAAATCCTTACCTGCTTCAATATACTTGCGGGTAGCATCTGCGAAAGCAAGCTGACATTCGGTATTAACATTAATTTTAGAAACGCCTAAAGAAATAGCCTTTTTAATCATATCAGCAGGGATACCTGTGCCGCCGTGTAATACTAAAGGCATATCGCCTGTAAGCTTTTGAATATCATCAAGAGTATCAAAGCTAAGACCTGCCCAATTTTCAGGGTACTTACCGTGGATGTTACCAATACCTGCAGCAAGCATAGTTACGCCTAAATCGGCAATCATTTTGCATTCCTTAGGGTCTGCAACTTCGCCTGCGCCTACAACGCCGTCTTCTTCGCCGCCGATAGAACCAACTTCAGCTTCTAAAGATAGACCTAACTTGTTGCAATATTCAACTAATTCCTTGGTTTTTGCAATGTTTTCTTCAATCGGATAGTGAGAGCCATCAAACATTACAGAAGAGAAGCCTGCTTCAATGCACTTTTTAGCGTGTTCATAAGAACCGTGGTCTAAGTGAAGAGCAACAGGAACTGTAATACCAAGCTCGTTTATCATACCGTTAACCATACCAACAATAGTGGTATATCCGCACACACATTTACCTGCGCCTTCAGATACGCCTAAGATAACAGGAGAATTTAATTCCTGTGCGGTTTGTAAAATAGCCTTTGTCCATTCAAGGTTGTTGATGTTGAACTGACCTACGGCATATTTGCCTGCTTTTGCTTTTTGAAGCATTTCTTTTGCTGATACTAACATTTTTGTTCCTCCAATAAGTTTTGCTATAATGATTGTAGTTTGTCGAAACGCCAGAAAGCGCTTCGACAAGCCACTTTTAAGTGGCTATTGCAAAATCAAATCATGTGAATTGATTTTGCACAACATTCATTGTAATGGATAAGGACAAATTTTGAAAGAAAATTTGTTGTAAAATCAGAGATTTTACATCGAAACATATATGTTTCGACTAACCTTAACCATTATTAATATTTTACACCATAGTAGCTTTAAAATCAAGCGTTATTTACAAGTGTCTTCAATAATCTCTTCGGGTGGAAGCTCTAATACTTCAGGGTTTGAAAGTATTTTTTTCATATATCTGAAAGCGGTAGCAAAATAACTGCCTGAACAGATACGCTCGTCCATAGTAACACCTATTGGCATACTGCGTTCAAATACAATTTCTCCGCCCTTGCGTTTTGGAATATCGCGAAGATTACCCATTGCTAAAAATACGCTTGTGGTACCAAATTCATAACAATGGTGGTAAATGTGGTTAGTACGGATTGATGCTAAGTTTGTAATACCAAGGCTCATATGAAATGGTGACATATCAATAATAGCCTTAGGTAATAAACCGTGTTTGTCTAAAAATTTAAATAGCTTTACACCAACCGTTAAAAGACCAGGGATACTTAAAAGTATTTTAATAATCTTTTCAGTACCGTTGTTTTCAGGTGCTTCGCGGTTTTCGGTAACATATTTATTAATTGTATCGTTAACATCGAAAACAGTGTTTGCTTTATCAAAATACATTTTAGACATTGTGCCTTCGTGTGATTCTAGTGACTGAAGTACTACCATACCTACTGCAATCTCGTTGCGAAGATAAACCTTTTTATTAACAATAAAACGGTTAAGTTCGGGATATTTTGCCATAGTTCGAATATAAGCCGCAATAATTATTGACATATGGCTTACCGAAATTCCTTCTTTACGCTTTTTGTTTACATAATCCTGAATGGGTTGATACGGAATATCGATGGTAGTCATATTCATGGAGTCAACGCGTTTATCCATAATATGCGCTGCAACCCTGTACATAGGGTCAGTGTTTTTAAGTCTTCTGCCGTCTGCTCTCATATTTTTCCCCTTTTTGTCATATTTTGTAGAAACAAATATATACATAATAATATCATAAAACCACAAATTTTACAATCTTTTTTTAAAACTTGTTATATTTAAGTTTATATGGTATAATAAATAAGTATGAAATTATTTTTCGCTGAATTATTACCAAAAATTTTTACATACTATTTTTGGGTGAACAAAATGAGCGATAAAACAAATAATCAAACTTCAAAAACCGAACAAATAAACGAGTTTGGCGCGGTAACCGCCTTTTCGGGTAAGCATAAGATATATTGCCTTACAATAATTGGTGAAATTGAAGGTCATACCATCTTGTCAGAGCAAAGTAAAACCACCAAGTACGAGCACATTATACCGCAGCTTGTAGCGGTAGAAGAATCACAGGATATTGAGGGCTTACTTGTAATCCTTAATACTGTGGGTGGCGATGTGGAAGCAGGTCTTGCTATAGCCGAGCTTATTTCAGGCCTTAAAAAACCAACGGTATCCTTTGTGTTAGGGGGCGGTCATTCTATTGGTGTTCCGCTTGCGGTATCGGCTAAGCGGTCGTATATAGCGCCATCAGCTACAATGACTGTGCATCCTGTAAGAACAAACGGGCTTGTAATTGGTGTTCCCCAAATGTTTAACCACTTTGCCCGTATGCAAGAACGCATTACCGATTTTGTTGTGCGAAATTCAAAAATCGGTAAAGACAAGTTTACTTCGCTTATGATGAACACGGGCGAAATGGTTACCGATGTTGGCTCGGTGCTTTCGGGAGAACGGGCAGTTGATACGGGACTTATAGATAACATTGGTACGCTATCTGATGTTTTAGACGGACTTTATAGTCTTATAGAAGATAACAAATAATTTACTTTCAAGGAGAGTAATATGGCAACAAAAAGAAAGAATACTAAATCCACAACTAAAAAGCAAAGTCGCGAAAACAGTCGCATTGCAGATGGAAACCGTCAGCTTCGTGCAATAATATGGTTTGCACTGGCGGTGTTTTTTCTGTGCGTGGTTTTCATTAAGGGACAGAATATCTGGACCTTTATACATAATTACGTTTTCGGCTTATTTGGTGTAACGGCTTATTTTTATCCCTTCCTTTTAGGCTTTATTGCCTTTATGTATGCAAGTGATAAAATGCAGGCTTCCGCTAAAGCTAATATATTAGAAGCAGTGGGTATTACTGTTTTATTAAGCGGTGTAATTGATGTTTTCGCATCACCCGAGGGTCTTGGCTTTTGGGAACATTTAACAACCGCTTATACCACGGGTGTTAGCCTTAAAAACGGTGGGTTTTTAGGTGGACTTATAGGTAAGCCCATATTTGCAGCCTTTGGTAAAACGGGCGCCGCAATAACCTTTATATTACTTATTTTTGTGCTTTTGATGATACTCACCCGTACTACCCTTGTATCACTTTTCCGTACTATTTCAAAGCCTGTTACTGTTGTTAAAGAACGCGCGGGTGAAGCCTACACAAAGCGCATGGAAGAACAAAATAACAAACAGTTTAACATTGATTTACCTGTAGATGACGGACCGAAAGAGCGTAAGAAAATACGCGAGAATATGTCACCCAAGCAAAGAAGGGTAATAGATTCTTACCAAAATGAAGAGCTTTTGCCCGAAGAGCCTGAAGAAATTAAGGTGTCCGCACCCGAAGGTAGCGAAGACCGCGAGCAAATGGATAATGCGCTTAAGAATGCAGGCGAAGAAGAAATACAAATTAACCTTAAAGAAGAGACCGAAAACTTTACTAAAGAGCTTGAAGAGCTTGACGAAAGCAATGACAAGGGTTACGAGTATCCGCCAATTACACTTTTGGCGCCACCGTCTGCTACAAAGACTACTGCCGCACAGGACACTAACCTTACTGCCGAAAGGCTTGTTAGCACCCTTAAAAGTTTTGGCGTTGAAACCCGTATTGTTGATATTAGCCGCGGTCCTACAGTTACAAGGTATGAGCTGCAGCCCTGCGCAGGTGTAAAAATTAGCCGTATTACCTCTTTGGCGGATGATATTGCCCTTAATCTTGCGGCAGGTAATGTTCGTATAGAAGCACCTATTCCAAATAAAGCGGCGGTAGGTATTGAAGTGCCAAATAAGGATAAAAATACCGTAGGTATTCGCGAAATATTAGAAGCGCCCGAGTTTGTTTCGGCAAAATCCAAGCTTACTGTAGCTTTAGGTAAGGATATAAGCGGTAATATCATTACTACCGATATTGCAAAAATGCCGCACGGTCTTATCGCAGGTGCTACTGGTTCGGGTAAATCGGTTTGTACTAACTCAATTATTATAAGTCTTTTATATAAAAACTCGCCCGATGAGTTAAAGCTTTTGCTTATTGACCCCAAAACAGTTGAATTTGAGCCGTATAACGGCATACCACACCTTATGGTACCTGTTATTACTGAGCCTAGAAAGGCGGCAGGCGCACTAGGATGGGCGGTAGATGAAATGGAAAAGCGTTACAGAATGCTTTCCGACCGCAAGGTGCGTAATATAGAAGAATATAATAGTTTTGTTGAAACCTTGGAGGGCGAAGAGGCCGAGAACATTGAAAAAATGCCTTACATAGTTATTATGATAGATGAATTTGCCGATTTAATGCAAACCGCATCTAAGGAAGTGGAGGATTCTATAAGCCGCATTGCCGCTAAGGCGAGAGCGGCAGGTATACATCTTTTACTGGCTACTCAGCGCCCGTCGGTTGATGTTATTACGGGTGTTATTAAGGCGAATATTCCTACAAGAATTGCGCTTACTACCTCTTCACAAATTGATAGCCGTACTATTATAGATTCTGCAGGTGCCGAAAAGCTTTTAGGGTATGGTGATATGCTGTTTAGTCCTATTGGCACAAATAAGCCGCTTCGCGTACAGGGTTGTTTTGTAAGCAATAAGGAAATCAGGGATGTTGTAAGCTTTATTAAAAACGGCACAGTTGCAAATTATAACGATGAAGTTATGTTTGAAATTGAAAGACAAGCCGCTATAGATAAAAAGCAAAAAACAGGTGTTGTTGAAGACGGACCTGATGAAGACCCACTAATTAAGGATGCTATCCGAATTGTAGTGGAAGTAGGTCAAGCTTCGGCTTCGCTTTTACAAAGAAAGCTTAAGGTTGGTTATTCACGTGCGGGTCGCCTTATAGATGAAATGGAGGCGCGCGGTGTAATAGGTCAGTTTGAAGGCGCAAAGCCCAGAAAGGTGCTTATAACTGAAAGCGAGCTTATGGAAATGGAAGCCGCAAGCGATGAATAATTATAAAAGTAAAAAGCGGCGCATAACTTTAACGGTTTGCGCCGTTATCTGTATTATTGTATTTGCGGTACTGCTTTCCTTGTTGCAAAATGGAGTGTTGGGCGGTGCGGTACCGTTTTCACCTGAGTCCGATTTTGTTGAATTTCTTGATGTAGGGCAGGGCGACTGTGCAATTATTTATAGCAACGGCTATTGTGCGGTTATCGATGTTGGCGAGCCTGAATCGGCACCTACCCTTAATAAATCATTAAGGGAATACGGCGTTAAAGAAATTGATGCGGTAATTATATCGCATTTACATTCTGACCATGTGGGCGCTTTGCCCGAAATTGCCGAGATTTACAGCATACAAAATCTTTTTATGCCTAAAATACTTGATGATAGTATAGTAACCGCTAAAGCTGGTAAGCAAACCGCCGTTCAAAATGGCTCTGCATTTTATGAGGCGAAGCAGGGTATTAACTTTAAAATAGGCGAATTTGAAATCACCCTTTTAAGTGACTATCAAAGCGGTAGTGAAGAAAACGACCGTTCGGTTTTTGTTATGGCAGAGATTGATGACACTAAAATATTGTTTACGGGAGACGCCGAAACTAAAACCGAAAATAAGCTTTTAGCTGAGAATATTAATATCGACTGCGATATTTTAAAGGTAGGCCACCATGGAAGCAATTCTTCTTCGGGTGAACGTTTTTTGCGTAAAGCTACACCGGAGTATGCGGTTATTTCGGTAGGGGAAGGTAACACTTATCTTCATCCGCACAAGGCGACTTTAAGTGCGCTTAAAAAGTGCGGCGCAAAAACATATAGAACCGATAAAAGCGGTGATATAACCTTCGATTTTACAAATAATGATGTTAAATTGAAAACAGACAAATAAAAAAGGGAACTGTCTTTTTGACAGTTCCCTAAAATTTTACTGTTTTAAATATTTTTTATAGCCTTCGCCGTATTTTACAGCGCTTGAAACTCTGCTTAATGTTGCTGAAGAAATATCGGTTTTTTCGATAACCTGATTATAGGTTTTGCCTTCGAGTAAAAGCTTTGCAGCAATTATTCGCTGAGCCATTTGTTCAACCTCTTTGTTGGTGCAAAGGTCTTTAAGCAAAAGTTCCATATCTTCTTCGTTATCTACTTTAGCTAAAAGCTGATATACTTCTTTAATCATATCGCGATTAATTTTGTTTTCACTCATATTAAATACCTAAATTTCTTCCATTGATTTGCTGAAAAATTGTCGGGTTTTTGGTGATTTTGGGTTGCCAAATACTTCTTCCGGGGTGCCTATTTCTTCAATAACACCGTCAGCCATAAATATAACTTTATCGGATACGTTCTTAGCAAACTCCATTTCGTGTGTTACAATAATCATTGTACTGTCTTTATTTTTAAGGCTTTTTATAACCTTTAAAACTTCGCCCGTAAGCTCGGGGTCGAGTGCGCTTGTAGGCTCGTCAAAGCAAAGAATATCGGGGTTTAGTGCTAACGCGCGAGCAATTGCAACACGCTGCTGCTGTCCGCCCGAAAGCTCCCACGGGTAGCTTTTAATCTTTTCGGTAAGACCAACGCGCTCGATAAGTGACAAAGCACGTTTTTCGATTTCTTCGGCACTGCCCATATTTAAAAGGGTTGGTGCCAAGGTTACGTTTTCCAAAACATTATACTGCGGAAAAAGGTTAAAGGACTGAAAAACCAATCCAAAGTGTAAACGCTTTTGGCGAATTTCTTCATCGTTTAAGGTTTTCTTGTCGGCGCCGTTATAAATTTCATCGCCGTTTACCGAAATTGTACCTTCTTCTGCAAACTCTAAAAAGTTTAAGCAACGAAGCAAGGTGGTTTTACCGCTTCCCGATGAGCCAATTATGGTTAAAACTTCACCCTTTTCGAGTGAAAAGCTTATTCCTTTTAAAACTTCAAGCTTTCCGAAGCTTTTTTTAATATTATTAACCTCTAAAACTGACATAGTTAACTCCTGAAATAATCAAGTTTTCGTTCAAGCTTTCCTAAAGCGATTGTAAGTATTCCTACAAACAACAGGTAGAAAACACCGGTATAGAAAAGCGGCCAAACTAAAGCTTTTGTAGCGGCAAGCTCTTTAGCTTGTTTAATAATTTCACAAACCATAATACAGTTAGCAAGCGCGGTATCTTTAATAAGGGTTATAATTTCGTTAGACATTGGCGGAACAATTCTTTTTATAACCTGTTTTAAAATAATCTTTTTAAAAATTTGTGATTTTGTAAGACCTAAAACATAGCCTGCTTCATACTGTCCTTTGGGGATGCTTTCAATACCGCCGCGGTAAATTTCCGAAAAATAGCAAGCGTAATTTAGTGCAAATGCAATTAGTACTGCAATAATTCGGCCTGAATCGGCAATTCCGTAATTGATAAACATATATTTATCAAGATTACTGAATAGCGGGAATTCAAAGAGTAGCCCCGGAACATAATAAATAATAAATATTTGTAGCATAAGCGGAATACCGCGTACTATCCAAACTATAACCTTTGAAACATTTTTTATCGCTTTAAAACGGCTCATAGAGCAGAAAGCTATAGGAAGACCTAGCGGTATACCCAACAAAAGAGTAACCGCAAAAATAATAAGCGATATTTTAAATCCGTCTAAAAGAAATAGTGTAACCTCTAAAAATGACATTTTAATAACCCCAAAAATGTGGCAGGTAAAAGCCTGCCACATTTAGTATTTTTGTTTTTTATTGTAGAAATTATTTCTGGTCTGAGAAATCTTTAATAGCAGTATTTTCTACGCCGTATTTCTTAGCAAGCTTTTCAATAGTGCCGTCTGCACCTAACTTTTCAAGCTCAGCGTTAACCTTAGCGGTAAGCTCACTGCCCTTCTTGAAGCCAATACCATAGTATTCAACTTCACTTGAAAGAGCATCTACAATTACAAGGTCAGCATAGTCGCCTTTACCGCAGTAGCTCTTAGCTAATTGAGCGTCAACAACTGCGAAATCAGCAGTGCCAGCCTTAACTTCTGTTAAGCATTCGGTTTGCTTTGTGAAGCCCTTGAAGGTTGTATCTTTGAAAGCCTTAGCATAAGTTTCGCCTGCGGAACCGCTTTCAGCAACACCAAACTTGCCCTTTAAATCTTCAGCAGCATTAACGTTAGCGTCCTTTTTAACAACAACAACCTGACGGTTTTCCATATAGTTGTAAGAGAAGTCTACCTTGTCTGCACGAGCAATGCCGTCATCATCGTTAGTGTTGCAGGTGAAGCCGTTCCAAATGCAGTCGATAGTGTCTGAGTTAAGGTCGGTGTACTTGTTTTCCCAAACGATTTCTTGGAATAGAACTTCGTAGCCTAAGTTTTCGAAAACTGCTTTTGCAAGGTCGGTATCATAACCGATAAGATTACCGTCTGCATCTTCATAGTTCATTGGTTCGTAAATTGTGTAACCTACAGTGATTACTTTCTTAGAACCGCAACCTGCGAATGCAAAAAGCATTGTGAGTACCATTACAATGGCTAATAATTTTTTTAATGTGTTTTTCATTTGTGTTTACTCCTTATATGTGTAAAGTTTGTTTCGATGTTGCTATTGTACTTTACCAAACTAAATTTGTAAAGTGTTTTTTGCAAATTTTTTCAACTTTGTCACTTCACACAACTAAAGAGCTAAAGTGTTGTGCATATTTGCCACAAAAAAGCAATACAAACACTAATATAGCGTTAAACCGTATTTATTAGCAAGGTCTATAAGCTCTTCGTCCTTAATTTCTTCTAAAAATTCGTTAAATATTTCCAGTAAATCGGAATCAAGGCGGAAGCCAACCGAACAACCCTCCATTGAACAGGGATAGGCTCTTGCCAAGGTTTCGTATTTTTTGCCTTTTCCTATAACTGCATCGGCAAATATTGTATCTACAACCGCCGCATCGGCTGTTCCGTTAACTATTGCATCAAGCGCGGCATATTGGTTTTTTACAAGTTGCTTGTTGGTATAACCCTCTTCTAAAAGAATATTAGATGAAGCTGATTTATCTTCTGCTGCAAAGCAAAGCCTTCTTGCTTCGTACAGTGTGGGGTATTTTTTTACATCTTCGGCTTTCATTATAACAATTTGCCCGTTTGAAAGATAAGGGTTAGAAAAGCTCATATAATTTTCGTGCTGACCTAAAACAGACATTGCGTTCCAAATACAGTCAATTTTATATTCCTTAAGGTCTTCAAGTCTATCCTGCCACGAAATTTCCTTAAACTCTATTTCTACACCAAGTTCTTTTGCAAAAAGGCGCGCAAACTCGGTATCAAAGCCTGTCCATTCGCCGTTTACTTTAAAATTTACAGGCTCGTAATAAGTAATACCCACAACAATTTTGTTTGCTTTTTTTATTTCTTCAAGGTCGCTGCCGCGTTTACAGCCAATAAGACTAAGCGACATAATTAGTATAAGTAATAACGCTAAAAGCTTTTTCATTTTTGTTACCTCGCAGTAATTTTATATGAATATTATACTTTAATTGTATATTATTGTAAAGTAGTAAAGTTTTAAGTATTTGTTAAGAAATAACAAAAATGTTGTTATTGTGAAAAATATGTGATATACTAATATTTAACATAAAAGTTTCACAGAAAGGAGCGCCTATATGCTTGAAGGTGTTTTTGAAAAGCTTTATAACATTTTTTCTATAAAACTACCTGCAAATGTTAAAAAACATTTTGATATAACATACACGAAAGCCTCTAAGCTAGTAGGCTGCGCTTTTTGTTTATTGGGGCTAATGCTCGTAATATTATGTATAGATGCTTTTTCTGCACTTTCGAATCAAAGCAGATGGCTGCTTATGGCGTTGGACCTTATTTTGCCGT
Source organism: Acutalibacteraceae bacterium (assembly GCA_045602785.1). Taxonomy (GTDB): domain Bacteria; phylum Bacillota; class Clostridia; order Oscillospirales; family Acutalibacteraceae; genus UBA737. The sequence goes on along the minus strand of JAZSCF010000111.1, from coordinate 4,164 downwards.
TTGTCTTAGCTCTTTGTACTATATATACTGTACGCTTTAAAAGTGAGAAAGCGCGAAAAATAACCGGCTTTGTTATTTTAATGTTAATGCCTATAGCGCTAATGTCTATTACCGAAACACTTAATAATGTTTCTGTTTTTAATATGACAGCTCTCGGCTTTTTAGGCAACTATCTTATAATTTTAATGGCTTACTTTATATTCTTTGCAATAACGGGAAGTTTTAAAATAACCTACCTTATTGTAAACACTGTGCTTGTGGGACTTGCTACGGCGCATAGCTATATTATGGATTTTCGCGGCACCCCGTTTCAGCCTATGGACTTTTTAAGCATTACAACGGCGGCAGGTGTTGCTAATACTTACGATTATACGCCAAACCATAAGATTATAACTGCGGCGCTTTTGTTCGTTTTATTAAATGTTATTGTTATTAAAATGAAAACGCCAAAGTACACTTTACCTACAAAGCTAATCTCCCGCGCGTTTACAGGCACCTTTACAACCGTTGTGATGATTTTGTTCTATTTTACAAGTGTATTTGCAGATATGGGTGTTCGCCCTGACTTCTGGAATCAAACCCGCGGTTACCATAACTACGGCTTTGTGCTTAATTTCTTTACCAATACTAAATATCTTTATATGAATAAGCCGGATGATTACGATCCCGATAAAATTAAAGATATGATTGAACAACAGAAAGAGGACGAAAACTACACCAAAAACACACCTAATATTATATGTATAATGAACGAGTCGCTTTCTGATTTGCGAGTTCTGGGTGATTTTGAAACAAATAAGGAATATATGCCCTTTATGAAATCCTTAAAGAAAAACACTATAAGGGGTAACCTTTATGTACCTGTAATCGGTGCAGGTACATCTAATACCGAGTTTGAGTTTTTAACAGGTCATACTACCGCGTTTTTGCCATCGGGCAGTAATGCGTATATGCTTTATGTTAAAGAACCAACGGCATCCTTAAATTCCACCCTGAAAGCGCAAAAGTATTCTTCCTTTGCGCTTCACCCGTATTATGCATCGGGTTGGCGGCGCACTAAGGTGTATTCGAATTTTGGCTTTAATTCGTTTATGGCGCTTGAAGATATTATTGATGTTTCACTTATGCAGGAATTCCAAGCAAACGGCTCGGATGCAAACTTCTTGCAATCACTTGTGGATGAAAACTACCCTGGCAGTAATATGCTTGTACGACAGTATGTAAGTGACGAGTATAACTACAAGCTGCTTATAGATGACTTTGAAAAGCGCAATAAAAAATTCCCTTATTTTGCCTTTAATGTTACAATGCAAAATCACGGCGGTTATACAACACAGGCGGATAATTTTGATCAAAACATTTATGTCACTTCAAGTGAAACCGAATACCCTAAGGTTAACCAATACCTTTCACTTGTTAAAAAGAGTGATACCGCCTTTAAAAACCTTATAAAGTATTTCGAAAAGGTTGAAGAGCCTACCGTAATTTGTATGTTTGGTGACCATCAGCCTAACGTAGAGCCTGAATTTATTTCGGAGCTTTTAGGTGTAAAAAGTCTTTCAAACCTTACCACCGAACAGGAACAAAAGCGTCATATTACACCATTCTTTATATGGGCGAACTATGACATTAAGGAAAAGAATATAGAGCGCATAAGCGCTAACTATCTTTCTTCGCTGGTGCTTAAAACTGCGGGTGTAAAGCTTACCGATTATAACGAGTATTTGTTGAATCTTAGAAAAACCTTGCCGGTTATAAATAGTGTAGGATATATTGATAAGGAAGGCGACCATTATAAGTGGAGTGATGTTTCCCCTTATACCGAGCTTTTAAGTAAGTATGAGCAGATACAGTATAATGGTATTTTTGATAAGGAAAACCTTAAAACCGAAACCTTCTTTATAGATGGGTACACCCACGAAGCCACCGAGCTTGAAGATAAGGAAAGCCGAGAAAAACAGGAAGAATAACTATGCGTAATACAACACTTTGCCATATTGAAAAAGACGGAAAATACCTTATGCTTCACCGCGTTAAAAAGCAAAACGATTTAAACCACGATAAGTGGGTTGCGGTAGGCGGTAAATTTGAAGACAAGGAAAGCCCTGAAGAATGTAATTTTCGCGAAACGCTTGAAGAAACAGGCTTAACCCTTAATTCTGTACGCTATTGCGGAATAGTTACCTTTGTTTCTGATAAATGGGAAACCGAGTATATGCATATTTTTTGGTCTGATGATTTTTCGGGCGAAATTAAAGCTTGCGATGAAGGTGACCTTTGCTGGATACCCAAAGAAGATGTTTACAACCTGCCTATATGGGAAGGAGATAAAATTTTTCTTCGCTTGATGGATGAAAATGCACCTTTCTTTTCACTAAAGCTTGAATATGTAGGCGATACGCTTATAAAAGCGGTGCTAAACGGTGAACAAATTAAATAAAGTAAAAGAGATTGTAGCAGTCAAGTGGACTGTCACAATTTATGCGGATAGCAGACAAACAAATCCTCCTATGGTAGTTTTTTAAATTCTATCATAGGAGGTCTTTTTATTGTCAGTTTTTTGATGTCGATACAAAAAATGGAATTGTCTGAAAACTTGTTTTTTACTCAAATACTAAATTAAAAAATAAGAATCAAGAAAAATTCCTAATAGCAGACTTAAGGTGTTTGCGGTTATAGTATACTCTACAATCTTAACTGTATTTGTATCCTTAAAATGTTTTTTATAAATTAAAAATTCAGCGGTATAAACAAAAAATTCAAGAATAATAGTTTCAATTAAATATGTAAAGGGCAACGCCAAGTACAACAATCTCATTATGACCTGTGAACATATATTTACAATAATTATTGTTACAACCCGTTTTCCTTTAAACTTAAATAATAGTGCTACCATAGTTTCAGTTGCAATAGACATCAACATTATAAGTATTGAAAAGAAACTGCCGAATACTATGAAATACATATTGATTTGGGTGTCAACGTTAAAACTGTTGGCAATAAAATCAAAATATATTTCTCCATCGAAAATCAGCGCCGTATTTTCTTTTGGCAATTGAGTAACCTTTGAAACAAAAATAATATCAAAATCCTTGTCTAGAATAGCGATTTTAACATCCCTGTAATTGCTTAGTAAATTTTCGTACTGAGTTAAATAATCCCTATACTCTAAACCTTTACAAAAATCTACATAATATAAATCATCATAATAAGGCTTGATTTTTATGTTAGATTGTGAATTTTTGTAATGAAACGTAAAACTATAAAAACCGCCATCCGAATAATTAACTATTTCGCTCGATTTTGAAACAGAGTCCGAATAACTATTGGATTGAAAATCTACGAAATTAGGATCATCTTGCCTGATTTTGATTAATAAATCTACATATACTGCATTATCCGGAAGATTAGATAAAACAATCTTTAAATGATCAGCAGGTGCTGCTGCATTAGCAAAAACAGGTAGTGCAGACGAAAAAATAAGTGTAGAAACTAGAATAAATATAAAAAATAATTTCTTTAAATTCTTCATATTTTCACCGACCTTTAAGTGCATTATAGCATAAAAGCGGCAAAACGGCAATAATTATTCATTAGCTGTGTGATTTCAATATTCATTATTCATTTGAAAATACGTTCTTTACTTAATGAATAATGAATGATGAAAAATGAATAGTGAATAATACAAACGAAAATCCGTCCTCTTTCGAGAACGGATTTTCGTTTGGTGCCGCTGGCCGGACTTGAACCGGCACGATATCGCTACCGAGGGATTTTAAGTCCCTTGTGTCTGCCTATTCCACCACAGCGGCATATTACATATAATATATTATTTGACGTCTTTTGTCAAGAACTTTTTTTAAAAAAGCCTTGACTATTTTTGTATTTTGTGTTATTATAATTTTCGTTCTAGTGCGGGTGTAGTTCAACGGCTAGAATCCCAGCCTTCCAAGCTGGTTGTGTGGGTTCGATTCCCATCACCCGCTCCAAAAAGAAGTTATACCTTTGGGTATGACTTCTTTTTCTTTTTATATAGATGGGAATCGAACAAGGCGTTAAGAAAACAGTCCGGGGGACTGTTTTTAGCCGGGGCAACGAGGGTAGCGAGGCGAGTGGCGCCATAGCGACACTTACCCATCACCCGCTCCAAAAGCGGCAAAACAA
>JAZSCF010000110.1:0-33107 GCA_045602785.1 Acutalibacteraceae bacterium | reverse complement strand
AGTTTTACAGTTTCAATGATACCTTTAGAATAACTGTTATTTCCGTATTTTTTCGCATAATATTCATAAACTTTCAAAGCATAATCACGGTATAAGTTTAATTCTTCTACGGGGTTTTTGATTTCTTTTAATATAAAAAAGTCGTCGTTCATTAAGATAAAATCATCGCTCAAATCTTTATTTTGGCACATCATTTTTAAGATTTCAGTAGTGTTTTTATACTTTGTTTTGTTTTGTGCAAATGGTATATAATTAACAGTTTTAAAGTTTATTCCTGTTGGCTTATCGCCGACAATATAAACAGTATTATGCGGTATATTTTTTAAAGACCGCAAACTGTAAATTATCTCATCAGCACATCTTTTATATGGGTATACAATATCCATTTTTTAAGCACTTTCCTCGTCTTGTTTTTCGGGTACAAATACAAAACTTCCGCCGTAATTTGCACCTTTTGTTATAATGTCATTTTTGTTGACGGGAATAAAAGGGTTTGCAAAAGCGTTTTGATTAATTACACCAATTTGTGTAATGCCATTTATTAAAAGATAACCTGCCACATTTGCTAATTTTATAGAAGTAATATATCCGTCGTTCGGTACGATATAACTTAAAGGTGTATTGCTAGTTGGAACGGTAACCTCTACTGCGTTGTTATAATCTAATTTTCTTAACATAAGTCTTTTAACCTCTTGTAATTCTGCATAAGTAGCAAAACGAACGGTTGAATTTCCACCGTCAGCGTCCATTTTGTTGTTAAATAATTCCAAATTTAAGCCCGCTGTTTGCTCGGTTGCACTTTGCGAAAAATTACCGATATAAAAATATAAGTATTTATTGCCTGAAAATATAGTTTCTTTATTGTCAAAATCTGCAAGCACGGCTGATTTTGTTGGGTCTGGTGTAACACCAAAGACTTTATTTACTTGACTTGTGCCTGTTGAGGCGGTGCTACCAATAGTAGCTCCCAATGTGTTTGTTGCTATACCATTTTGTCCCATTTGTCTTGTTAATGTAAATGAGTTTGTTCCGTCATAAAAGCCAAGACCGTTAATTCCGTTTCCAACTACCGAAACGGACTTTAATAATTCTTTTTCGGCGGGGTTTATTCTCGGCAATTTAAAACGAACATTTGCGGTATCTAAAATATAATACCAAGCAACGCCGCTTTCATTAAAGATGTTTTGTACGGTTGTTTCTTGATCGGCTAAAACTACCTTATGGCCGTCATTGGCTTGATAATAAGTAATCGTGTAACTGCCTATTGTTTCGGTGCTTGCGGTAACCCCTGCGATATCATTTACAAGATGATTATAAGCGTTCGTGTAAACGCTACCGCTCTGCCACGAAAAAGTATCAGCCCTTAAATAAGAGGAGTCATTTAAAAGGTGGTCTGCCCAAACAAAAGTAAATAAAGGCAAAGCCGCCGCGACATTACTTGAAATAGTTAAAGTTCCGTCATTACCTACGAATGTGCTTTGATTATCGGGCTTTATTAAACCAACTTGTGAAGTTGTTGCTATTGTAGGTAATTCTGATTTGAGTGCAAAATCGGTGTCAATTTCACTTTTAGTGTAATACGGCCCTTCTTGCCCGACATATTGCCAAACTTTATTGCCCGAAACTTCTACTAATCTGTAATAAGTTGCGGCGTCATTATGCGTGTTATCTTGCAAAACCTTGATAATATCATTTAAAGGAACATCAGTCGTGTCGTATGCTTGTAAATCTGCATAAGTCCCCACAACATCATATACGTCACTTGCGGAAGTTATGGCGTCAATTTGCTCTTGTAAATTATTAGCGGCGGTACCCACAATATTATTTACGGCCGTCTTTACTTGCGTTAAATCACCCGCACTAGGTGTTAAACCGCCTTCCGTGATTAAATTATCTAATTCAGTAGAAACTTGGTTGCACTCTTCGGCCGCATAAGTATAAACGCTTTGCGGCTTATAAATTCGGTTTTGCTTTTGTTCTATTTTCATACTTTTTACTCCTTTACGCCAAACGGAACTTGGAAATCGTAAATAAACTCATCAAATTGATATTGCGGCTGATTATTTTCATTACTTACATTGTGCAAAGTATATGTAATTTGCCTTTTACTGAAATTATAATTTAAGCCCGTAATCTTGCAAGCCCTAAAATATGTATCTTGGGCGTTAAATTTTGTAACATCACTTGCATTATTCGGCACGGTTAAATTATAATTGCGCTTAACATTTACCACATCGCCAAGTTCTAAAGATAAATTTAACTTACCCGTTAACTGTATAATATCGGCTAAATTGCTGTAAATTGCTAATAATTGCGGGCCTATTGCCTGCGCTAATTCGGGGTTATCATAATTTACAATATCGGGTTTGTCTATTTCTTTGTTTATTATACCGTATTTATCAACGGGCGTAGGCCTTTCGCCTTCATTCGCGTAAAATTCAAGCGGCCTTTGCCCAAATTGTAAAGTCAATTTGGTAAAGAAATCATTAAACCTTTTTTGCACATTATCAATTTTTACTATCTCGTCGTGGTCTAAATCATATACGGGGGTGGTGCTTTGGCTTCTCGGCCTGAAGAAAAACACGCCTTGACGGTCAACGCCAAATTCATAACCTGATATTAAGGCGAAATCTTGCAAGGCCTCTAATACCGAACTACTGGAAAGATTAACTGTTTGTAAAGTCAAAGAAGAACTTAAAAATTCCGCATAAATATTTTTAACACTTAATTGATTTAACCACGGCGAAGGTAATTCAAATAAAAATTGAAAATAAGAACTTTCTTGTCCTATATCGGTATCTAAATCTATATTTTGCCAATTTTCCCAAACATTGTACGAACTTCCAAATCTAAAAGATACCTGATAAGCCGAACTGCCTTCAACTTCCGCTTTTAATTGTGCTAATGTGGAATTTAGTTGTAAAATATTTGTTAATAAGAAAACATAGGTTAAAGGGGCTGTCGCGGATAAAGGAATTATTCCAAAGTTATCTGTAACATAAATATCATTATTAGCATTATCCCTTATAATTAACTGTGCTTGACCTCTTGCACCTGCTTCGTACATAAATAAATATTTTAAATCTAAATTATAATTATCAGTATAAACCGTTGTCGTATCGTCATTAAATGTTACTGTTATTGTAAAATTATTGCCATTTCTTTCAATAGAAACATTTTTTAAATTGCCTGAAGGTACGGAGTAAGTTTTTACTACATTTCCATTAAAATAATAACTTATGGTTAAGGCATAAATAATATAACCGCCAATTTTAAAAACAATACCATTGAGGGGAGTTCCATTAGCGTTATTTATAGATGTATCGCCTAAAATAAATGTGTTAAATGTTTCATACTTTAATTTAAAATTGTTTAAAATAGTGCCTATACAAACCCAAGTGCTGTTATAATCTAGGTTAAAAAAAGTTTCATTTACTCCGTTGTTATTTGTAAAACATAAAGCACCCAAAACTGAACAGTCATACCTTGTGGTTATTTCACTATTCCAAACTACACTTCTAATATCAGTATTTTCGGTGTATCCCGCCAAAGCAACTAAACCGCTAACAATTTGCTCAACTGAAAGACCTGTTTTCCAACAATAATAATCAGCCGTAATTGTGGCCGAGTGTAAATCTGCTTTTATAATCGTTACCAAAGCGGGGGAACTTAATTCGCTTAATTGTGATAATTGATAATCTACACCTTCAAACATCTTGTTTCCGTCAGCATAAATAGCACTAAAGCCACCTACACCCGTATGAGCGGTTTGATATATCGGGTTATTGTCGTCATCTTGCCCGTGTAAAGTTAAAGTTTCGCCCTCGTATTTATCGCTAAAATCTTTTGCCTCAATATCGTTTAATAATTCAAGGGGGGAAATCAATTTTAAATCAACTTGATATTGTTCAGGTTTATGCGTTGGAAAATCTCTAATTATACCCACGAATAAAGGTGTGCGGTTTATATCATCTAGGCCGTAATATAAGATAACTTGAGAGCCGTATAATTGATAACCTTGCGGAAAATAACTTTGTGGTGTGCCTTCTATAAATCTATTAAAAGGGTCATATATCGTTAAAGTAACATTGTTTGCTTTATATTGTGCTACCTCGTTAACATCAAGCGTCATTGATAGTGTGTTTGGCTTTACTATCATTGGTGTTATATCTATGGGGTTGTCGGTATCCAAAGCAAAATAACTGTCGCCACCGCTTTCCTCGTGCCATTTATTGCGAATAAGCACAGCAAAGGGTTTTATTCCTTCCAAATTTCCGCTACGCATTACTTTATTCAATGGCTCGGGTAAAGTTATCATAATTCGTTTAACTCCATTTCTAAACTAAATAATTCGGTTTTACGGTCAACCTCGTAACTTATTTCACGGTCTACGCCGCACTCATATAATTCTTCTGCCTCTAAATCTTGGTAAGGTATAACAGTTATTTCCCCGACATCTCTTGCCTGATTTGCCAAAATATTAAACTGTTCTTGCGGTAAGTTTTCCATTTTTAACTTGCAAGACCATTTTTTATAATCGGCATAATGCACCAAAGCACCTGAAACAAGGCGGTAACTGCCATAATTTGCCTCATTTTTAAAACTTCCGTCAGTCAAGGCACAAAGATTACATAAGTACTTAAAAACGCCCATATAGCCGATATTTATGCTTTGGGGGTTGTATGTATCATCTGCAACCGTAAAACGCAAGGAAGATGTGTTTACGGGGGTTTCTAATTTAATAATTAAACTGTCTTTATCATTGCCCTGAATTTCAAAGCAAGGTGAATAATTGCCCAAACCGTCGGCTTTTTCTACGGTCATATTTACAATATTTGTTCCGCTGATTATTAAAGTATCAATTTCGCGGTTTACAATATTGCCGTATCTATCGGCGAAGAAGAGCGTTTGCTCAAAAGGCACTTGCTGATTTTCAACGGTGCGAATATCTAAACTGTCGCCGTTACCGTCTTGTGCTTGGCTTAAATAGTTTTTGCTTAAAAATATATAAGGTTTCATACACTTAACCCCTGTTGTTGTTGCCCAACTTGATAATTAAGATTTGCAAATTCTAGCGCTTGTACAACACCGCTACGGCTTGCCTCGGTTAGTTGTTCTAATATTGCCTCAACACCGCCGCTTGCTTGTACATTGATATTAACTACAACACCACTACCGATACCACCTGCCTCGCCTATTGCAGAGCCGATACGACGCATAGCACGGGTATTATCTAAAGGCAAAACCGCTTCATCAGAGCCACCTTCGCCGATTACGGTATTTATACCGCCGGTAACCGCTTTTACAAGTCCACCTTCGGCAAGTTTTACGGACTGTATTTGCTCAACTAATGCCGCACCTTGTGCTAAAACGGTAGCAACAGCCGCCAAGTTTGCCGGAAAGGGTAACTCAAGGGCTTTAGCCGCACCGGTAAACATTGACATTGTGGCTTGTGCTACACTTGCCACTTTACCTACGGCCGCTACTTTCTTGTTACTGCTACTTGCTAAACTTGTTAAAGCACCCCACATAGCACCCATAACTTGTTGGCGGGCTTTGGCTTGGTTTTTATCATTAGTTAAAACTTGTTGGTCATATTGCGTTTGTAAATTTAATAATGCTTCTTGCTTTAATTGTTCATCGGTTATTTCTTGCTCAATATAGGCCTTTTTTTCTTCATAGAGTAAACGCAAGTTTTCACGCTCTATATCATACCTTGAAACACTATCAGCGGCACTTGCCAAAGCATTGCCACCGCCTGCCGCTACTTCTAAATCAGTCGGTGCAGGTTCGCTTGTTTCACTTGCTTTCCCCCAACCTTTTAAATCTTTAGAAGTGGAAAGACCTAAATTATCTAAAATCTTTTGTTGCGCTTTTAAATTATCTTCCTGTGCTTTGCCTGTTTCTTTAACAGCAGCAGTATTTTGACGGTTTTTATTTATTTCTTCTTCTTTGAGTTTAAGGCGGGCTTTCGTTGCCTCGTTTAAATCTTTTTCTTTTTCCCAAATTTTTGACAAGGGAGTTATATTACTTGCCATTACTTTCGTTTGCGCGGCTGCATTTTCTTTCATTTTGGCTAGAGAATTTACAGCACCGTTAAAAGAAGTTTCTATTTTGTCGCCGATTTTAGGTATATAACTTAATCCTTTCACAACAGGTTCAAAAGTTCTTAAAGCATATTCGGCAAGTCCTAGAAAAGCAGTTTTTATTCCTTGAATACCTGTAAAAATTGTATCGTAACCAGCAGCCCATAAGATATTAAAAGCATTAAAAACTTTTCTAATTGCTTGTACTATCCAAGCCAAGCCGTCCAAAACAGGGTTTAAAATTTCATTAAAGTTTCCGCCCACATCTTCTTTAAAATCACCCCACGCTTCTTTTAAAGCATTTGTCTTTGAAATAGTATCGCCCATTGCCGCTTGTGCAGTTGCGCCAAATCTTTCATTTATTTGAGATAAAACAGCATCGAACTTTTCGCCCTCTTCTACATTTTTGCCTAAAACAATACCATATTGAGAAAGTGTGCGAGTGTTGCCTACCGCTGCCTTTGCCACAACATCCATTGCAGTAGCGAAATCTATACTCCTACCGATAGAGAGTGCATAAGCGGACTGTATGGCTTCTTGCGCTTTAACGCCTACAACACCATAGTTTGCAAGTAATCTTTGAGCATTTAAAAAGGCCTCGTCTGCTATGCCCGTCAAGTTCTGCATTTTTGTTGCAAAATCTTGCGCCTGTTTCATTGCACCTTCAATATCATAACCAACTGCTTTATAAGCGGCCGCAAGAGTATTTACTGCTCGGGCATTTTCAGCGGCTGCTTGTACACTTTCCGCAAAGAAACTGATAGCACCTTTTACAACGGCAATAGCAGAGGCAACGCCTAAAACCTTTTTAGCCAAACCACTAAAACTATCACCGCTACTAGAAGCACCTTTTTTTATTTCATCAGTAGTTTTTTTGGCTTGCTTTTCTACTTTATTAAGGCCTTTTTCAGCGTCAACATTGCCTTTGTTCTCGTACTCACTTTTTATTTTGATTATAACTTCTCTTTCATCTGCCATTTTTTATAACCTTTTTAAAGTTGACCCCTAAATCTTTTAAATCTTTTAAGGGCATTTTGTTTAAATCCGTTTGTTTACGGTTGATATTTTTAACCGCTTCACTTTCTGCTTTTCGGGCTTTCACTAACTCAAGCAAATAGGCATTAATTTGCGTTAAAGTCAAATCTTTAACATTTACGCCAAAGTTCTCATTTATTGCTTTGGCGATGCCGCCAAACCCTGCGTTAGTTTTGGCATTGACTGCACCGCCTTCGTAAAATTTGTTAAAATACGCTCTACATCATTGACGCAATAAATAGCAAGCAATAAGTCCGCAAATTCGGCAAGCGTAATTTTGTCAATATCAACATCTTTTATTTCACAAAAATCTATTATAACGGGTAATTTGTTTAAAAGATATTTATTAAATTCGGCAAAATTTGTACTTGCTAATTTTAAAAGACCTGCACTAAAACTTAAAGCGTCTAATAATTGTAATGCTTTAGCCAAAGTAAAGGCCTTAATCACTACCGGCTTGCCACCGATAGTGATTTTGGCTTCTTTCCTTATTAAAGCATCAGTAATGTCAAGTTCTTTTTTTGATTTTTTAAAAAGGAACATAACAAACCTCTAACTCTCGTAAGTGTCTGTAATTGTAAAGATATTGATATTATTGCCGGTTGTTTCATCAGGGCAATTTACCAAAGTGCCTTCAAGGTTAACAGTTTGTGCGTCTGTCCTTGAAAATGCAAGTTCGCCTGTGCCGCCAATTCTTAATTTAGGAATATAAATTTCCCTTTCGGCTTTAATACCTGCATTGTTTACCGGCCCTTCAGTTTCTATCCAAACTTGATAATATCTTTCTTTAACGATAGATGCTTGACCGTTTGCGTCAAATTCTACACCTAAAGCATAAGCAAGATTTTCAAGGTTAATAGCGGCTAACGGTGCGGCAAATGTATAATTTGCGGCTGTTAAGATAGAGCGGACGGGGGTAAAACTTTGGTCTACCATTACATCCACGAACTCTTGGGCGGCCGTAAGTGTGATGTTACCGATAGAGAAACCCACATCAACGGCGGCCGATTTTTCTGCACCCAAAGGCGCAATTAGCAGTCTTTTAACTGCGCTTACTACTATGTCTTGGCATTTCTTTTCAGCCATTTTTTAACTCCTTTTTTGCGCTAGTTGGCGCATTTTGTAAATAGAAAGTCAAAAGATACGACTTTCTCTTTCGCTTGCTCGTTATCAAGCGGAAAATGATTAGACACACTTGCACTTACTGCGTGTGCCTCTCTTATAATAATTCCCGTGCTTGCGTCTGCTATAAAATAATCGTCAAACCTTTGTAAAATCTCATAAAAACGGTTTCTTATTTCTTGCGCTTTCTTTTCCGTTTTGGCATATATTTCAAAGGTTAAATTTTGTGTGTATAAAAACGGCTCATCAACGGGGCTTGTCGGACTATCTGCGGACATTACAACACAAGGCAAGATTTTAACTTGTGCAACATCAGGGTATATCTTGCCTGCAAGCAAGTTATTTAATACGGTGTCCGCTTTTAAGTTCTTTAATACTATGTTTTCTATCATTTTATACCTTGTAAAGGTCTATAATATTTGTCAAAATAATTTAAGACATTTTTGACATTAAAAATATCTTTTGCAAACCAAAGGAACGGCCTTATTCCGTCGCCTTTTCTTCCCTCTAAATATTTGGCATATTCGGGGGGATTTAATATCGCACCCAATTTGGTTTCTACACTCGTTTTATGAGCTAAATTTTTAAAAAAGATACTGCTTTGCAAGCGGCCGTCGTGTTTTAAAGGCATTTCCCCTTTTTTACTGTTTTTATAGTTAGGGTTAGGGTGTCCTTTAGACGGATACTTCCCGCCGAACATATCAAGGCCTCTCTTTAAATGTTTCACCGCTAAACTAGCCACTTTGTTCTGGGCTTTTATCATCGCTTCGGCTTGGTTTTGCGGTTCGCCTTTTAAAAGTTTACGAACTTCATCTAATCCCTCAACTTCTAAAACAATACTAATCATCTAAATTAACCCTTTCTAAATCTAATCTTAAATATCTTTTCCGGCCGCCCATATCTATAATTTCACGCACTCGGTAATTATTGCCTCTTACGCTTATAATATGGTCTTGCTTTTTAATTTCAAAAGCGGGCGGTAATAAATATAAGCGGTCGGTATTATCAGACCTTATTAAGCGTGCGGTACGGTCTAAACCACCGCCGCTATGTTGCAAAGCACATTTCACATTTTCGGCTACTAAAGTGTTTGTAAATATTTGTTCGCCGGTATCGGCATCTATGCTTTCCGTGCGTGTGTAAATATTGCAAACATCATTTAATAACCCTTCAAAACTCATAAAACAACTCCGTCAAGCATAGAGGCAATTTCAACGGGTAAACCTCTAACAATATTGCCTCTTGTGTACGAATAATCGCCTAAATGCTCGCTATGGAAACCTGCTTTTAAACCGCTTGCAAATAAGTATTTAAGCAACTCTAAAGCCGCTTGTTGCAAGATAGCGGGTATTTCCGCCCAAGTGCTATAATAACCCGCATTATAACTTAATTTAATTGAGGCAACGGCTTTAGGTAAAACTTGTACCGGAAAGCAAAACCAAAATTTAGGTAATATTTCAATAGTAAACTTTCCTATACTTAAAGTGCGAGTATCGGCTTTATATGTGCCTTCACGGGTAATTACGGACAAAGAAGTAACACTATTGATAGGCGCAAATTTCGGCTTAATTATACGGCTAAAATCATACACAACGGTTACAACTTCATCGGCAATATCACGCTTTACTAATAATATGCCTAGATAGGCCTCAAGCATTTGCATAATTGCGCTTCCTTGCCTTTCTATTTCATTAGTATCAGTTGCACCTGTAATTGCTGTTATAATTTCTGCCGGTATAATATTTGCCATTTTATGCCTCTACTTTTTTGCTTTTTCTTGTTCTTTTAACTTTCTTTTCTTCTTTAACTTTTTCTACGGGTGCGGCTTTTGTTTCAATAACAGTTTGTTCTTTTGTTTCTTTTACTATGGGTTTAATTACTGTTAAATCACAAAGTTTATCTGCGTATTTTTCTGCGTCTGCACCGTTAAAGGCGACTATTTCGCCTGCTCTATAATTGCCAAAGTTTTTAACTACTCTGTATTTTTTAAGTTCAAAATCCATATTTTCACTCCTTTTATGGTCGGGGTTGGGGCGCATTTCACGCCCCACCGACCTCGTGCTTTACCCTAGGGGTAAGCATTTTAAACTCTCGGGTTATTTAATCAATTTGTTTTTAAGTAATTTTTCGGTAAATTCATCGTCTGCATAAAACTCGACAAATTCACCTTTTTTATAGTTACCAAATGATTTTAATATTTCGTATCTTTTTAATTCTCTTGCTTTCATTTTGTACCTCTTTTATTGTAGGGGGCAAGTATTAACCTGCCCCCTTTTATTGAGCGAAAATTTAACTTGCGCTTTCTTCGCCGAGTGTGGCTTTTGCCCAGACAGAACCCAAAATTGTAAGTTCTGTTCTTGCTTCAAAAATCCACCCTTCTTTGTTTTGTTGGAACAAGTGATGTACAACTTCATCATCACCGGAACCTTCAACCATAGTGGCGGTATCAGAGTATCTAACAGCAAAACCGCTTGGAGTTTTGGGTGATAAGATAGCACCGATATTAAGATTACCAAAGCAAGCACGGCCGTCTGCACCGATAACTGCGCTGTCAAGGTTAACAACTTCGTTACCGTCAATTCTCATTACACCGTCTTGGTAAGTGAGCCATTTCGGGGCGCTGATAGTTGTGAGAGAGGCAAGTTGTGCATAAATATCGTTAGAAACATAGAACTTACCTTGCGGTCTTACAAATTGCGGAACTGCATATTTTAAGTTAAGCAAGTCAGTAACATTGGCAACGGTCGGGGTATGTACACCTGAAGCGGTAAAGATACCGGGGCGGGTTGCGCCTTGACCGGAAAATAACCAAGTATTTAATGCGTCAACGAAAGAAGGTGCAACTAAAGAAGGCAATAAAGCAACTAAATCAATGCCTGCATCTTCAATAAGTTCCCTTGTAATAACAACTGCGCTTGTAAGTTTGGACAATTTTTGAGTAATTTGCCCAAAAGAAGGGTTGCTAATGACCTTATCTTCACCTTCGCCTGTAATAGCAACGCTTGGGCGGGTTGCAAGGTTAGGAATAACACGAGTGTTACCTGCCGCACCCCACGGAATTCTGCGTGCTTCAGTTACATAAGAAGGATATTGTTCTAACAAGTCAATTAGTTCCGGTAAAAAATCTTCCGGCACTAAATAAGAACCTGTTACTGCGCCACTTTGTAAAGCGGCTTTAACATTACCGTATTTTGCGGCTTTAACATCATTTAAAAAGTTCTTAAATGAGAGGCTTTTTTCCGCTTTTTCGGCTTTCTTTTCTTCAGCACTCTTTTCGGCTTTTGCAGGTGCAAAGTTTACAGGATGTGCATTCTTTGCGGCAACTGCTTCATCAAGTGCTTTTTGCGCTAATGCTTTTGCGTCTTCTGCGGCTTTAGCGGCTTTTTCTTGAGCGGTTTTAGAGTTTTCTAAACCTTCAAGTAAGGTATCCATTTTGGCGGATACTTCATTAAGCCCGTTATCAGCGGGCTGATTTTGGATTTTTGCTTCCATTATCTAACTCCTTGCCCGATATTGCGGGCTTTTTTTAGTTTTTGTTTTATTTCAAACAAAGTGATTTTATCTGCCAAAGATTTAAAGTTAATCTCTTTGGTTTCTTCCGGCTTTTCTTCCTTTACTTCTGCTTTAGGTGTGTCTTTTTCATTTACAGGCGCAAATGTAGCATTAGGGTCTGCCGGTACTGCTACAATAGATATTTCGTAAATCTTGGCTAATGTTAAATGGTTTGGGTTTTCCAAATCTTCATACATCCACCTGCCACCGATAGAGAAAGTTTTTAAATGGCCTTCTTTAATTAAAGTGCGAGCGTGTTTCATAATAGGTAAATCTGATTTAGTAAACACACCTTTAACAAATAAGCCCTTTTCGTCTTCCCTACACTCTGCAAAAGAGCCGGCCACATTCTTTACTTCCCCTTCGTGGTCTAATAACATAATTGGGTTTTTTAAAAACTCAACTATATCATAAACATAAGAGCGGTTAAATTCAGTTGGTATATCGCCATATCTATCAGCAATATGCTTTGTGTTAGCATACCCGCTAATTTCAAGCGCACCGTCTGCCCGTTCTACTGCTTTGAAATCGGCAAGTTCAAATTCTTTGTTACCGATATATTCTTTAATTTGTTTTTTATTAGTTTCCATATCTTTTAGTCCTCATCAATAACAACAGGGTACATATCACACAGGCAATTTATATCTTGGTCTGCTGTGCCAAATTGACCGGGTGCTTGTGTCCTTTGATTTGTTACAGGGTTTATAAAACTGTCATCTGCCCTTACTTCTTGGCCGTCCATTTCCAAATGTCCTTCATGGTGGTCTGATACGCCCATTGTTGTAATCCACCCTTTTCCGTTAACAAACGGTGTAGATTTAAATGCCTCAAGTTGCGCCTCACTAATAGTTGAGCGTGTTTCGGTTTGTACTATTGTTTGTACACGGTCTAATATGCTTATGTGGGCTACATCACGGGTTGTAGGTTGTTCATAGGGCTGATTAGTAGTTATCATACTTGGCTCATAACCTTCTTCGCTAAAGAACTGTAAAATAATGTTATTGATTTGGCGGTTTGACATACCGTTTTCAACGCCAAGTTTAATAATACGGTCTATTCTTTCAAGTGTGGTATTTTCTATACTGTCTGCCCATTTGAAAGCGTGCATTTCCGCCCATTGTTGTACTCGGTCTTGCATTGCCTTTTTATCAGTAAATTTGTAATCTTTGCTAGGTGCTAAACTTTGCAAATAATCTTGCTCAAATTTAATAGCCGTTCCAAATATCTCAGCCATAGCAGGCACTTTTACTACAAGCAATAAATCCCTTTGCTCTTGCACCGAGCCGAAACAGTCATTATAAATAAAAGGTTTATCTAAATCGCTTAAATAGTTTTTAACTAAATCGGCTTGCATAGCAAAATGACTTTCAATGCTTTTACGCATTACTTCGCTTTGCTCATCAATAAGGGCAAATCTTTGCGCTTTGTGGCGTTTCATTTGTGCGGGGGTAGGCCTTATGCTCCTTACCCTTTTAACGCTCTTTGTGTCCGCTTTTGGTGCGTTTAAGCCAAATGCTGATAATATCGGGCTTGGCGGCTCATCGCCACCTGCCACATCTTTAAAGGGTAAACCTAAAACATCTCTGACCTCGTTTAAAGGCCATTTTTGGCTTAATTTTAAAGCGGCGTCGGCAAGGCTGTTCCAGTCCGGCTCAAGTGCTTTTACTTTGCTGAAGTCGTACCAAATATAAACACTTTCATCTTTTATAAATTCGGGTACAAGTTCCTCACTAAAGGCGTCAGCAAAAAGCCTCATCATAGGAATAATGCGTGTTTCATAGAATATCTTTTGTTGCTCTTTAGTGTTAAACTGCGGTGCAAATTCAAATAAGCCGACTAGGGCGGGGGGAACACCTGCAATAGATAATATTTGTTGTTGGTGGAACTTTAAGCCCTCGCCATACTCCATATCTTTATGGGTAGTTTTAAAACTTTCATACTTGCCGCCTTTTTGTAAAATAGCGGTACGGTGTGCCTTTGCACTCCCTTGATGTTGGTCGTTAAAGAAAGCAAGTATTTCGCTCATTTCTTGGTCGCTAACTCTTTGACCTTCGGGGAAGGTAATAACACCGCCGGGTGTCGCACCGTTTCTAAAGAAAGCCAAATTAAATGTTTTGGCATTGTTCATAATGTCGCTATCAATTTTGGTACGAAGCATTGTGCTTTGACCCCAAAATAAATCTAATTCGTTACCCTCATAGATGTGTATAATATCTTCTTTAGGTGCAAGGAAAGAGCCGGCTTGTGTGTTTATTTGGTAAGCATAAGGAAAGCCGTAACCGTCAAAGAAAGGCGTAATAAAAGGGCGGGGTATAGGTATTAAGCGGGTTGGTCTGCCTTGGCTATCTCTTGCGTCTTTCAAAATAAAGACGTTTCCAAAAAATAGCATTTGGGCAGTTATAATTTGTTTAAAAATGTTCTCGTTGATACTAGGCATTGGCTGATAAAGCAAGTCAAGCAAAGGGTTTACGCCTTTCCTTTCATAAGGTATAACAGAGCCGTCGCTTTTCTTTAATTGTAATTCGCCATTACAAGCGGCGTTTATTATTGCTCTAACTGCCGCATAAGCAAAGCCATTGCTTTCTTCTGCCTTTAAATCTCTGCCTGATAAAGTTATCCAAGCACGCATACCTGCGCCAAATTCGCCTGCACCGTCAAAAAATTTCTTTGCTAATTCTTTTATTCTTTTAAGCATAAAATGCTTTTACTCCTGCGTTCCTATCAAAATATTGTGTTGCGTACCTAATCGCCGCTATTGCGTCATCGTGTTGCTTGTCCGGCTCTAACTTGTCTAAATAATCTCCTGCTAAATTCTTCTTCCACTCGTAATTGTTAAACTCGTCTTGTATATTCTTGCTGTCTTTGTGTATGTAAATCTTGTAATTCTTTAAAATGTTTATAGTTTGTACAACTTCTATCTTTTTAATACCTTCCACTCTTTGATAACCTTTATCAAATATCTCATCAATACGGTCTGGCTCTGCACTATCGGCTATCATAGTAAGGTCTTTATTAACACCTAAAGCATCCATTAGTTTGATTAACTCGCCATTGTTTAAGTGCCGTTTGTAAATGATTTCTTTCAAATAAACTGCATTGTCTTTAAAACTGCACTCAATAAGGGCGGTAGGGTGGTTATAGCCAAAGTCCAAGCCATATATCACTTGGTCAAAATTCTTTGGTGCGGTGCTGTCATCGTATAACTCCCAGCGGTCAAATACTAACCCTTCACTTACACCCCATTTATTTAAAACAAGCATTTCATACATCTTGGGGTTTGCATCTTTTAAAGCCAAAATGCTTTTAATGTACTCTTGGCTTAAAAAGGGGTTATCTTTATATGTGCTTTCTATTAAGCACACATCATCTTGCGTTAGTAGTTTGGACTTAATCCACCCCCTAGCATCACTAGGATTTAAACTTAATATGATTTGGTTTCTTTGCCAACCACTAGGGCATTTGGCACTTAAACGAGTTCTTAAGAAAGAATAATCTTCATAAGTAAAACCCGTTGCCTCTTCCATCCATATTAGGTTAAACTCGGTGCTTTTAATCTTTTCTATATCGTCAAGGCCGAAAAATAGTATCGTACTCTTGTTTGGGTTACCGTCGCCCAAATCGTAAGTGTAAAACCTTTCACTTTTATTAAAGTTTTCATTACTCCAAGCATCAAAGGTTTGTGCTACACTTGCGAACTGTTTTATTACCGAGTGTGTCAAGGTGCTTGCTACTTTTCTGCAAATACCTATTTTAAGCCCTGCAAATTCTAAAGCATAAGCATTAACGCATTGAGCAATACTCCAAGATTTGCCCGACCTAACCCCGCCAACATTTAACAATATTGGTGCAAAATTGCGGTAGTTTTTTTCAAAGACCGAAGTGCAAGAAATTTCGTGTTCTTGCATTTTTCCCCCTTTCCTGCTACTTCTTTACAACAAAAACAAATTTGCGTGGCTCTTTTACCGTTAATTCTTGTTTTTCAATATAAAGACCGCACAGTTTGCCTTTTAACTCTGCCGCTTTTACTGCGGCGGCTAAAGCACCTGATTTCTTTGCCGCAAGTTTAAGTTCCTCTAGTTCTTTAAAGTGTTCTTCTTTGGTATACTCAAACTTGCTTTGTTCTTGTTTTGACATTTCTTCCAATACGGCCTTTATTTGAGGTTTCCTTAAGTTTTCTGCACCACAAGCATAAGCAGTTTTTTTAGAGTAACCTGCCTTAATAGCGGCTTGAGTTGCGTTATAGCCATTTGCCATATATTCTTGGCAAAATACTTGTTGTTTTCGGGTTAATTTTACGGGTAGACAATTAAAGGCGGACATTGTGTCCGTTTGTGTTTTGGTTTGTTTTACAGCAGATTTAAGTAGTTTATTTCCGCCCATTTATTGCCCTTTGTGTTCGGGCAAGAGCAGAAGAGTTAGCAAACAAAAAAAGAATATTGCCCCGCCATTTCAGACGGTATAACAATATTCTTGCTAATATTATAACATATTTGCGCGCGTTTGTCAAGGGGTAATTTTTAAAAATTAAAGTTTTAATATTTTTGCCTGTATTTCTTTTAGTTTTTTTGAATAAAGTTCCGCAGATATATTTTCTAACAATTTATCTTTGTAATGCTCAAAAAGTACTGTGAAACCTCTTGTATGCTTTGTGCGATTAAACGGATCGAGCATTTCACAAGTTTGTAGTGGCAAATAAATATCTAACTTCCTCAAATTATTTTTTACAATTTTAGCGTGTTCTTCACGTACCTTGTTCCAACGCTCTTTGCTTGAGTTAAGTGGCGATTTACGATAATGCAAAAGACAGTCCGGCAAAATCTCGTGTGGTATTTCCCTCGTACGACTCCAAAACTCATAATCGTATATAAAATAATTAGGGTTGTACTTGTAATTGTTGCAAAATTCTTTCCGTTTCATAAAGGTTGGTTGCTTGATAGGTTGCCAAAATAATAACTCTTCTTTTACCTGTTCCGGCTTCATAGCCACACCGTCAAAATACTCACGTTTGCCACCAAAAACCTTAATTGTACTGCTTACGGACATTAAATCTTTGTTTCGGTCAAGTGCGTTTTTTTCAATTTCTAACCGCCACGGCAAAGATATGTCATCGTGGTCTTGTATCGCTATATATTCGCCTTGCGCTAAATCGGCTAAAATATCATAAGAAAGTGGCGCACCGATGTTTTCGCCACCGTAATCAGTATATTTTATGCGACTATCGCCAAAGTCTTTAAGAAATCGTTTAAGGTCAAAATCAACACCGTTGTTTGCCACTAACAATTCAAAATCTTTGTAAGTTTGGTTTAATATAGAATTTACCGCCTGTTCCAAATACTCTTTATTGCTTTTATAACAACTCATTATTACGCTTATCATAATATCCTCACTAAATTATTGTCGGCATACTCTTTGACCTTTACCGCCTCGCTTTCCCCGCTGTGTAATGTTTTATAATCTTTGGGGTTATAATATGTCGGGCTTTTAAAAAAATCAAAGCCATAAAGGTCTATGCTCTTGCACTTCGTACTCAAAGCAAAGTTTATTGCTAAAAAGCCCGTGCTGGGGTTTGCCCTGCCTTGCTTTAGGGAACATCTATCATACTTTGAAACATCAAAATTACAGGCATTTTGGCAAAGATTAGAGCGTTTAACCGTATATGTGGCATTAAAGATATTTAATTCTATATTGCTCAATGTGCAAGCCAAAAATAATATGTCCGTGCGTTTGCCTAATGCGTCCGGCTTGCCTTGCGGAAAACCCTTATTAAACCTAATTACAATATCGTGGCTTTCTATTTCCGCACCGTGATTTTCTTTCAGTATCTTTTCGCTATTGCCCACAATAGCAACTGTCTTATTTTTAAGTAGTTTTTTTAGTGGCTCTAAAGTTTTAAAATTGCTCAATGCGAGCATTTTATTTTTTTGTACTGTTCCGCCTACATAGTGCAATAAATACGCGTCGCTTTCTTTTATCGGGTTATCATATCTGCGGTCTTTACAATAGTTATATTTAACATCAATAAATTTTATCTTGTTGTTAAATTCTAAATTGATAATAGTTTCATCGTGAAAACGCGGGCTTTCTTTGGCTAACCTGTCTAAACACCTTTGTGTAAAATTTGCCTTGCGCAATTCTTTTAAGTTCATTAACATCATACCTGTAAGCGCATATTTTTTAAGCCCCAACTCCTGTGCCTGTACCTGCCCAAACGCGTGGCTTTCAGTAGCACAAATAAAAGGACAGTCTTGTTCCCATAGCGTTTTTAGTGGCCTTTGGCAGATGACATCGCAGTCCATAAACAAAACCTTATCAAAGGGCAATTTCGGCAAATAAAATTTATAGTAAACGCCGTCTTGCATTCTGTCATTTGCTTTAAACTTGAATAAATTACTGTCCGGCACGAAAGTATAAACTTTTGCACCTTCTACCTTAAACGGTTTACTAGTTAAAATGGCAAATTCTACATTTTTATTGTACCGTTTAATGCTTGCCATTGACACCTTTAAAAAAGGCAGGTATTTTTCATCGCAAACATAGGCAATAATCATATGTTTTCGTCCTCTTTTTTTGCATTGTTTATATATATTTCTTTGTATTTTACAGGTGCATTAAGATGGTCTATTTTTTCAATTTCATTTTCTTCCCTTATCTTTAGAAAAACCTTAAGATAACTATAAAAAAAGATATTATGTTAACCATTATTAGAGTCACTAATAATGCTCTTATTTCTTCTAATTGCCTTGAATAAAAATCGTTTACATAAACATCTTTGGGTTGTTTGTAATCTCTATTTCTTATTTTTTCCATACTTAACTCCTTTTATTCCAGGTGGCTACGGCCTGTTCGCCGCCTTTCAGTGTTGCATCAAATGCAGGCCCACAAGCATCACAATTTTTACAATGCACAAACAAGACATCACCACCTTCTTGTGCCTCTTGTGCAGATATATGCAAATCATTACTTCCGCAAAACGGACAAGGTTTTAATTCTGCCATATTATTTAACCTCCACATTTAATTCTTTAAAATCTTCAGTTTCTTCTGTTTCTAATTCTGGGTTGTAATAATATAAACATTTTTTAAACGCTCTATCAAAGGTATCTTTACTTTTGTTATATTTAATTTCAAAATCATCAACAGTACATTTTATATTAAACCATTGAAATATTTTAACCAAGAAGTTCTTTATTTCAGTTTCATTAACAGTTTTATATTTGCTAAAAAAATCATAAAGATATTGTTTGATTATTTCTCTATAAATTCTTATGGGTGAATTAAAAGTATCACTAATAGGACTTACATCCATTACTTCTATCGTTATATAGTCCATAAAATCAACACTTAATTCTATCTTTAATTTTATTGGAAAGTGTTTCATATTATTTTATCTCCTCTAAAGGACAAAATTTCTGTCTTTTAAACGGACTTTCTAAAAAACTATATCTGCCTGCCAAACAATTAAAATCAATCCCTGTATTTTTAAAAAACCTACAATCATCACAACATTTTGGCATTTTCATATTTTTTATTGCTATCATAAATTACTCCTTTAAAAGTTCGGGGTTTTCGTGTATGTTGCCGATTACTTCCATATCTTCTTGAATTGCATTATAAAATCCTGCAACAGCAAAAGTATCTGCTTCATAAAAACCTTTGACATTCCAACTTATCGGATGTAATGCTCCATATTTGTCTTTTAGAATATCTCCCTCATAAATAAGTTTTCCTTTCTTATCTTTTAATCCTGTGCATTGTTCTAAAGTATTTGTATCGCAATCATAATTCAAATTAGTATCAGGACAAAAAATACTACAATAATTAGTATGGTGCATATAAATAAAGCGAAGATACCCATATACTAAATTTTTGTTATCAATTCTTATGGCTCTAAATTTAAACCTATCTTCCATAAATTACCTCTTAAACTCCTTAAACAGTTCCAAAGTATACTGTGCTAACACTTTCATAGTGTGCAAATCGTCAATAAGTTCTAAAGCCATACCGTATGTATACCGGCTATTGTGCAAATCAATATCAAATGTCTTGTTGTTTAAGTCAACTTGCAACTCATAATTTTTAAGTATATGCCTTAAAGTTATATACCAAGTGTAACCCCTTGAAACATTGTCAAGTGTGTAGCCGAACGGTTGCACAAAATCTTCTAAAATTTTATATCTATCTTTCATAATTAACCTCACTTACTCATAAACTCAAACTTTCTTTGTTCTTTTAAATTTAACTCTTGAGCCGCAAACATATCTACATCAGCACAAGGTAAAATCTTTTTGTAAAAGTCATCATAAAACTCTTTTACAATTTCAAAACCGTAAGCCCTGCGCCCTAAATTTTGAGCGGCTAAAAGTGTCGTACCGCTTCCGGCTACGGGATCAATAACTACATCATCAACATCCGTAAATAACCTGATTAAGTTTTCAAGCAAAGCAACCGGCTTTTGTGTCGGGTGCACCTTTGGCGTTTTAGTATCGCGCTCCCAGTCCATACAGTTAAAAACCATTTTCCCTTCATTTCTAAATTTAGGAAGTTTATCTCTGTAAAATATTAAGCCATATTCACAATTACCAACAACACGCATATTTGCTTTTAAAACTTGTGCCGAGAAATTTTTGCGGAAAACAAGATTTATATATTTACCAAAACCCCATTTTTTTGCTTCCTGTATCAGTTCAAATTGCTGCTCAAAAGCGCAAAATATAAGCATACAAGGCGCATCCTTTCCTTTCCCCTCTTTGGCTAACATATTGCGGCAGAATAAAAAGAATTCGTTTATACCAAAAGCCGCTTTGTTATCGGTGTGGAAAAAAGATTTGTGCGCTTTATCACTTTCGCCGTTTTTATTGTCGCCGTCAACATACCAACTAGGACTTGAGCCATAAGCATTTGCGCCTAATTGGTACGGTATGTCAGCAATAACTAATTGAGCACGAGGTAAGCCGTATTGTTTAAAGTTTTGGAAACTATCCCTAAAAAGTTTAATTCGCTCCATATTCCACTCCAAAATTAAATTTATCAGTTGCCTTAATGGTCTTTTGTGCCAAGCCCTCTGTTCTATAATCGGGGGCGGTGTTTTCAACAAAATAAGTCATTAAATCGGCTATACGGCTTACAACACGGTCATTTTTTACCTTTTCGCTTAATTGTTGCAAACTATCATTTGAGGTTAAAATTAAGCCCTTTTTAAGCGTATTTGCCCAAGTTTCAATAAAACGCACAAAAGCGGTTTCAGTAGTTTTGCTTGCTTGTTCCCTAAAAATATCATCAATAACCACAACCTTGTATCTTGCCAAACCGTCAACAAATTGAGTACTGCGGTTATCAAAATCTTTAAGAACTTCGCGCTCAAAATCTTCCCAACTTACAAACCTGCCTGTTATACCGTACCTTTCCACACTTTCGTATAAAGCGCACCAAGCAAGATATGTTTTGCCGTTGCCGGCATTTCCATATAGGTAAAGATTTGAGCGTTTATCCACAAAAGATTTACAAGCATTAAAAGTGTTCCTGTTACCATCCACAATTTGTGCTTTGGCAAAACTATAATCTTTGTATTTAGGTTTCCAACCCATCCAAGTAAGTTTCGCTAATCTTTCTTTGGCTTTTTGTTGCTCAACTGCTTTTTTAAATTCTTCTTCCGTCATACTCCGTTCACTCCTTTTGTTTTAATTTAAACTTCGTACTTTCCTTTAGGGGAAGGCATACGCCATAAGTCACGTTCACTTTTTTTATTTTCTCGTAACTCAAACAAGCCCGCCCAATTATTCGCTATTGACTGATTAACAACTCTTTCCGCAAGGGTTGCATTATTATTTGATAACTCTAATAATTGTTTGTAACATTGTTGTAGTGATAACTTGCCCTTATAGGTTTGTTTCTTTTCCCTTTTGAAATCAAGCCATTTTTGAAATATTGGCTTAAATTCAGCAGAAACAAAATCTAAACTCTCTTTCCCCTTTAAAGGGGGTAAGGGGGTTATAGTAGTTTTATTAACATCATTATCAATATCAACATCAACATCATTATCAACATCATTATGCTTGTTTTCGGTTGTTTTCGGTTGTTTTGGGTTGTTTTTTAAGCGGTCGGTTGTTTTGGGTTGTTTTTGTGCGTTATGGTTTCCTTTCGGAGCACCACCCTTTTTACCGTTGCTTGAATTTCTTACACAAGTTTCTTCATACTTGCGGTTATTATAATCTATATCTTGCCTAACCATTTCAAACACAACATCCACCATACCATCTTCAAAGTTTGCCTTTATACCGTTTTCAGCATAGTTTAATATGCTTTTAAACAATATACCTGCTTGCTTGTCTGATAGTTTGGTAACTATTGCATTTAATCTTGTTTGCAAGACAAAACTATTTTTTTGCATTAGTTAGATCCTCCAAGTTTTACTTCCTTATACCCTTTGTTTTTCTTTTCTACATTTACAAAGGCCTCTACTTCCGCCCAAGTTTGCCAAATCAAATATTCGTGGCCTCTTGCCTCTACTTCTTCTTCAAATACTCTTTGATTTTCGCTTTGTCTTCCGGTACTGTTCGGATTTTTAATTTCCACAAATACCACCCTATTTTGCAAAACAATTACCAAATCGCTTACACCGCTTAAAAGACCTTCCCTTTTGGCTAATATTGCCCTTTTAAGCGTTAATCTTTGCCCATTAGGTACGGCAAAGACATAAAACCCTTGTTGCCTTAAAAACCTTACTACGCCAATTTGGAAACTACTCTCTGTATGTTGCATAATTATCTACCGTCCCCGTACCCGGACCCGTACCCGGACCCGTACCCGTACCCGGACCCGTCCCCGGACCCGTACCCGGACCCGGACCCGGACCCGTACCCGTCCCCGGACCCGTACCCGGACCCGGACCCGTACCCGTACCCGTACCCGGACCCGGACCCGGACCCGTACCCGTCCCCGGACCCGTACCCGGACCCGTACCCGGACCCGTACCCGTACCCGGACCCGTCCCCGGACCCGGAGTGCTTTTGATATAATTGCTTTATAATATTACCACCGAAATCATCTTTGCATAACTCAATAAATTCAAGTGGTGTACTTTTATCTTCTAAAGAAATATTTTTATTCCGGCAAAAACTTTCCCGCCCTGCTAAGCAAGAACCCGTTAAAATATTGTGCCATTTGAAAAATTCAGAATTTTTGTACTTTTTATTTTTATCAAAAGTTTTTTCAAAAGCGCATAATCTTTCTTCTGTATTTTTGGAAATCCAATATTTATTTTTCGCCGTTTCTAATGCTTCTTTTAAAGTTTTTCCGTGTGCAAAATAATTTCCGAAAGAAGCAATAAAACAGGGTTTTTTAGATAAATCATCTTGAATAATAAAACCTTTTTTGAAATTTTTATGCTCACTTTTAATTGCAGTAGGTAGCCCGTCAATATACTCAACGGGCATACCTTGAAATTTCAAAAATAATGCTTTCTTATTTTTTATCTTGCCTTTGATATTAAAAGTTAGCATAACCAATCCTTTACACCGTCAATGCTTTTTTGCGCTTTGTCAGAAACGGGCAATATTTCTATAACTTGTGGTAAAAAAACGCCTTCTTCATCTTTAATTGTAACTGTAAACTTACAATCTCTTGGCCTTGAAGTTCCGTCAGTTGCTAATTGGCTCAAAGAAGCCGCACCCGACCAATACCAAATACGGCGTGCATTGGTTAAAATAATTTCGCTGCCTTCGTGTTTTTTAATATTGCCATACCATACTCCTGCGGAATATGTCCTAATTAAGTATTTTTTAGTTTTGTTTATGTTATATTTCATTTTTTTATCTCCTTTAAATCGGGGCAGGGGACGGAGAGGATTAGTAACCGCCCCCGTTATATTTAAAAAGGCACATCATCATCTTGGGGTACTGTATTGCCCTCAATTTGATTTTGTGCCTGCGGCGCAATAACCTTTGCGCTCTTGCCTACGGTAAGGAGTATCAAACTCGCTAAAATAGGTAAATCCGTCAAGTTAAAGAAAGATGTGTGTTTCCATTCGTCTGTATTGTTATCCTTGTATGTTTTTTGGAAAGAATAACTTGCCATAGTTTTGCCGTCTTTAGTTTGCTTTTCCCATTTGGCGACTTCAATACCGCCTATTCTTAATACTTTGCTTGGTCTTTCTGCCATAATTACGCTCCTTATTTTTTAAAACTTTCATTACCTAATATTTCGGTGTTTACCGTATCAACTAGGTCGGTAATAGTGTCCATTAAACCACTAAATATGCTCATTTTTACGCTCCTATTTCAAATGTATTTGGCTCGGGTATGCTTATGCCTTGTTCCCCGCACCAAATTAAGACATTGTTTATAAACTCGCTCATTTCTTCTTTCGTTGCACCGCTTTTGCTTTTAACTTTCTTTACAATCCGCCCGCAAATAACTTGTTCTTCAAAGTAAAACAAATCATTGAAGAAATCATTTAACTGCGCCAAACTGTAAATGTTGCCGTCCTCTCTAAACTTCTTTTGCACGCGGGGCAAGATAACGCCGTGATAATAGCCAAGTTGTTCTATACTTTTATTGCTCTTGGTTTTGACTTCGCAAACTACAAATCTGCCTTTTGCTAAAGCACCCATAATTTCTTTAATCATAGGCATTAGTTCGTTCTCATTGGCTATATCAAAGCGTTTGCTCATTTAATTTACCTTTATCCTTATGCTAGATTTAACCGCGCTTTCTTTTTGGTAAGCATTGTATAAATCGGCGTGTTCCGCTTTAAAACGCGTGCTATCAAAAGATTTGCGCTTTGTGGGGGCAATATAACTAATTGATACATCACCGAAATCTAAAGCAAGTATATTGCGTTGTTCCATTTCTGCCTTGATTGCCTCTTTAATCGGCTCAATAGAACTTTCCAAAGTTTTAATCCGGCAAAGTATATCTTTAAAAATGGCAATTTCTTTTTGTGATACCGTTTGTAGTTCGGTTATTGCCGGTGTTTCGGCTTTCTTGCCTTCTTTAAATAAGCGCATTGTTTCCAAAATAAAATCATCGCCTAAATACTCAAGTTCTATTTCATCACAAGCGTTTTCAGTTAAATGCAATACTTTCATTCCTATGACACTTTTGCCGGCAGATTTGAGCATATAATAATAGAAACTTAATTGTTTCTGCCATTTGTCAATTTGTACGCGTGTAGCGGTTTTAGATGTCTTAAAGTCATAGAGCCAACCATTACAAAATAAATCCGCTGTACCGCAAATTGTGCCATAAGGAGTGCAACAGTAAACTATTTGCTCTGTCTTGGCGTAAATATCAAGGCGCAAATTCTTTTTTGCATATGCAACAAATTGTAATGTTTCAGGAGTATATTCGCCTCTATGTTCTGCACCTATGATAAGACCTTCAATTTCTTTATGTATTTTAGAACCCTTTTCTGCGGCTCTTTGTACCAATTCTACCGGTGCGTTTTCTAAACCTGTACCATATACTGCGCCTAATACTTCAGTTACAGAGGGTATAATAAAACCTTTTTCGTCTTGGTAAAGGTGGTTTTTTTCGTCAAAAGTTATGCTCATTTTTCCCCCTCTATAAACTCTGCTAATTTATCGTTGTATGCTTTAACAATTTGGCTTTTGCTTTCAGGGTGCTTGTTCAATAGTTCCCTGCTCATTTTGCCAAGTTCTTCTTTATTTTTGGCTTTGGCAAGTTCATTATAAATACTTTCTTCTGTTGCAATATTACGTGCCGCATCTACCGCTTTTTCAACTTGATTATTGCCTAAAGCATCGGCATCTTTGGTGTCGTCAATGGCCAATAAACCGTTTAAAGCATATTTGCGTGCATAACTGCTTGCACTACCTGTTATTTGTGGTGCATCAAAACTTTTACGCGTTTCTTCTTCACGCGCAAAGGCGGTAGCGGTATTTGTGCCGTCTACACTTGTTAAAGTAGCAGTTGCTTTAATATAATATCTGTTACCAACTAAAACAACTTCATCATTTATCACTAAAGTTGCTTCATACTTTTTTAGAAACGGTTTAACCGCTTCTAAAATATCTTCACAACTTCTATAATGGAATTTATTAAAACCATTATATTGCCCTTTCGGTGCTTTTAATTCCGTTTGTATTTTATTTAATATTGACATTTTCTAATCCTCTTTTAATTGTTTGATTTAATTCTTCTAACCTTCTATCTCTTTCCTCTAGCAAGGAGTTTAATAATTGGTCTATCGTCATTTTGTTACCCCCTGCGTATAAGTTCTAATTTCATTCGCTATATCGGCGGCTTTGCGTGTTGTAATGTACATGTCGCCGAGATTATTATTCTCAAAGGAAATGCGCCAAAATTTGCCGCTTTCCGTTATCCTGTTTACTTTTTGTTGGCTTTGCGTTATGCCGTTAAAAAGTTCCTGTAATTGTGCTTTCATTTTTAATCCTCTTTTTATAAGGGGCAAGGTGTGTGCGCTTGCCCCTATCTTCTTTAGCATTGTAAGGCTTGGCACGCTCACGAAGTCGCCCAAGCGGTGTACTTCCTGTTGCTTCAAATTGTGGGGGTTAATCACTCCCCCTTTAAAGAGTATCCCTTTAGGACTATTCATCCTAAACTTGTAGCGTGGATTATATACTCTTAAATCTTGCCCCGTACTCACTGTTCACGGGGCTTTGCCTTTAATATGGCAAATTTGCGGGCAGTCCTTTAGGGCTTTTGCATCCTAAACTTCTAGCGTTGCAATCCCTGCCCAAATTGTCAAACTTTTCTTTAAGCAAAATTTCCAATTCTGCTAATGAGGTCGCTTCACCATTATTAAGATATTTGCAATATATTTGCCTCATTAATCCCATTTCTCTTTTGTTCATAAATTTTTCAAAAAATACTTTCTTTTCTTCTTCATTCAATTTTCGGCGGGGCAAATCGTGTTTTAATTTATTTTTAAAGTGCTTTTTGCCTTTTTTATCAGTCCACTTTTCCGCCCGATAATCATTATCTAATTCTTGCTTAAATAATTCTTTTTCTAAAGCAATACATCTTTTTATTTCTTGTAAAATATTCATATAACCTCTAAACATAGGGGGCGGGAGGTCTTCCGCCCCCATAGCAAGCAGAGCAAACAGAACAAACATCAATATCGAACCTTCGCATTAAACCGAACTCGATAAAAGATTTCATTAAAAGCAAGATTTCGCTTTCCCTATACGGTGTCATTACGCCCGCTAGCGTCGCATTTCTTACTGTTTAATGTCCCGCTCAAGTTCATACTTTCGTACTTATTGTTATTAGCGGGAACTCACATATTACTATGTGGTATGTTCTCCTGTTTTGTTCTTTCCACCGTAGTGGATTTAGGTTTTTACACCTAAATTTATAGCGGGTATGGGAGTTGAACCCATCCGAACGGCTAATGACGCCATAACATCACCAATGTTATTTGCCCCCGGGGCGACCCGCAAATTTTCAAAGAACTTCTAAATCTTGCCGGATGTAGTATACTATTAGGAGGTATAGTTGTCCGGCTCAACTGCCACTTTTGCGCACCCAATGGCGTGGGCTATGAAAGGTGCACCTCGCGCTAAACTCTGCCCAAAAACATAATGACGCTTGAAAATAGTAAAAAGAACATTACCATATACCCCACCGCGTCTAATAAGTTAATTTCATCTAATGCTTTTAATAAGTTTTTCATAATATATCCTCTTTTTTTACACCCATATAATCAGCAACTGCTTGTCTAGTAAAACGCCACCTGCGTGCGCCTTCAGGCCTTAAAGCCCTAATGTTGCCGGAAAGCGCAAGTTCTCTTACTCTTGCAGGCTTTACACCTATCATCTGCGCTACTTCTTCAGTTGTTAAAAATGTGCTAAACATTGTTAAACTCCATTACCGCTTATAATTTTGTATAATAAAAGGTAAGTGTTTAAATGGGCTGACACCCTACACTTACCTTAATACTCAACAAGAATATTGTTATTGCTCTTCCACGGTCGCCCGCAGATTTTAAATTTGTACTTCCTTGTTGAGCCGCCTAAAAATGTCAGTTTTTAGGTTTTTAGCGTTCGGCTTTGCCGCCGCATTGAAAGGCATTTTGCCTTAACATAAATTTATTTTACTTAACATTAAGTAATATGTCAAATAGTTTAAGGACCTATTTTTTCTAGGTCCTTTTACAAAGACCATTCCTATAAGGAGATGATATTAAATATGACGAAAAAGGAATTCCTAAAGTATATAAATGACGGAATTGAAAGAGGCGCTAAACAAAAGATAGCAAAAGCGCTTAATATTAAGTTGCCTGCTGTTACAATGTGGTTTAAAGGCAAAGGGCAACCTTCCGAATATAACATAAAAAAGATGTCTTCAATATTTTCTATATCAGAAAAAGAATTGTGGGATATTTTTAATGATAAAAACAATAATTATTTTTTTGAAAATTCGGGCAATATAGCAGACAATAAAAGCCAAATTACCGTCAATGAAACTAGTTCTAATTATAAAATTGCTATGCTTCAAAAAGATATGGAAATCGTCAAAAAAGAAATTGAAATTTTAAAACTAAAAATAGAAAAATGAGAGGTAAAAAATGAAAAATCTTTTAATTGTAATATTCTTGTTTATTTTTTTCTTTTTCTTATTTGGTGTTATGACCACGCCGGAAACAAAAAAAGAAGAAAAACAAACTCAAAAAGCATTTGAAGTTTATATGAATGAACCTTTAAATGTTACCGATATAGATTTTATAGTTACGGATATTAAAGAGCAAAAGAAAATTGGAAAATATAAGGCCAAAAATATCTTTTTACAAGTATTTGTAACGGTTAAAAATACAAAATCTGCACGCAATTATTTGCCTTTTACATTGGCCCTTATTCATAGACAAGACGATAAATGGATATGTCTGCTTGATGAAAGATTTAAAAATACTTTAGAAAAAACGGAATATTTGGCAGGCGGTTATGTTTTAGACCTTAACCAAGAGATAAAAGCATCTATGATATTTGATTGTGAAGCATATTTAAATAATAAAGCCGGATCACGTAAAAGTAAACCTTCCGATTTTAAATTATTTATATATAGCAAAGAAAAAAAAGACGGTGGCTATATCTTTTTAGAAGAAAATCCAAATGAAAATAATAACCGATAAACGCACAGGTATGAAATATGCAGATTACACCGTCGGCGGAAAGCGTCGGCGTGTATCTTTGCACACTAAAAATAATCAAGTCGCAATTATGAAAGCTGCAAAACTTGCCGACGATAAAGACGCACTTAAAAGCGGAAAAGTACCTTTTGAGGCGTTTTTTATCAGGTTTATGGAGTACTTGCAGGCCACGAGAAAAAAAGGCACTATAACGCATTATATGCACGCATTTGATATGCTTAAAAAATTCCGGCCAATAAAATATTTAGATGATATAACACCCTCTTTACTTGACGAGATAGCCATACACGAAAAAGCAAAAATTAAAAGTACAAATGCCCCAGGTCTTAACCGTAGAATAAGAGCGTTAAAAACTGCTATGAGGCAAGCCGAGTTTTGGGATTTAATACCTCCTCAAAATTGGCGTAAAGTTTCGCAATTCAAAGAAAAAAGGGGACGTGTAGATTTCTATACACCCGAAGAAATAAAGCAAATGCTTATGTATTTGCCGAGTTATAGGTTAGTTATTCTTTTGGGTTGCCAGGCAGGTTTGCGGCGGGGGGAAATGGCTAATCTTAAATGGCAAGATGTAGATTTTAAAAATAATCAAATATATATCCCACCGAATAAAACCGAGAATTACAGGTATGTGCCACTTGCTACCGACTTAAAAAAAGAACTTGAAAAACAACAAAAGAAAGCAAAAACCGAGTTTGTACTTGAGGCATTAGGCGAATGCCCTCGGAATAGCAACTATTTTTTAACCGCCGCTTTTAAAAAGGCATTAAAAGATAGTCCATTTAACAGAAAAGGCAAAGGTATTGGCTCTTTGCATATTTTAAGGCACACTTTCGCAAGTCATTTAGTTCAAGCCGGAGTGGATTTATACAAGGTATCAAAACTGTTAGGGCATCAGAGTATACAAATGACCGAGATATATGCACATCTCGCACCGCAAGATTTAAAATCAGCAGTTACAAAATTACCCAAAATATGCTAATGTCGGCATTTTTGGCAACACCCCGACGAAAATTTATACCGTATGGGGGTATTTTTTGACGGTGGGCGGTTTTAGCAATAGAACCGCTCTTTTTTATTGGTTTTATCGTCGGTAATTTAATATATTTTAATACAATTTAATGGGGTATAATAACAGGTAGTCACGGCAGCATTTTGGCAGCATAATTTGTTTATATTTTAATGTAATCTAATTTATTTGCTCACAAAAAAACGCAAAATAATGTAAACAAAAAAGCGCACCCTTACCCGTAAAAGTGCGCTTGTGGAAACTACCCACGGCAGAAATTTAATCGTGTTGACTGCAAGGGCAATTAAATGTTTTACGCATTTTAAATTCTTCTTGCTTGCCTTTGTTCCAACTTTGCACGGGTCTTAAATACCCGACGACACGACTATAACACTCCGTCGGAGTTCCTTTAACTTCGGACTTTTCTTTTTCTAATTGTTTAATCTTTTCTTTTATTTCTTCTTTACTCATTTCCTGCATACCTCGTGAAAACTCTTTATTGCTCTTTTATTTTGAATGTTGAGCGACAACAGGGCTTCGTCCGTTAGATCAAAACTTACCCGACAGACAGGCGCGTTATTTCTTGGCACGTGCGCGCAGCCAATTGTCAATATCGTCAGGAGACATATTATTGTTATTATCAATAATGTCATCTGCTTCATTGCTTTGTTCCTGTTCTTTCTTAATTTGTTTTAATTCCGCCTCTTTTCGTCCGGCAGACTTGCCCCCTAGATACGCGATAAAAGTTAAAATTACCACGATTAAGGGGGCAGCGATATAAAACCAAGACATTATTTGCTTTCTTCCTGTTTGGTTTCTTCTTTTATTACTTCTTGTTTTTTGCCTTTATATGGTGTGCCGTCTTCATTTAATAACGAAAAATAAACTAATATTGCCTTTAATCTGCCGAGAAATTCGTCATCTTTGGCACTTTTAGTTAATCTAACAAGAATAGTCGCGGCGGCCACTAAAAGTCCTATGAATTGTAAAAACTCGTCATAGTGGGCTTTAATAAACGTCCATACAGTAAGTATAATTTCCATATTTACTCCTTATTTCTATTTTTAAAGAAAAATGCAAACAACGCATTTTCTTATTTTCAACTTGTCGCTTTTTCCGACAAGTTGGTTTTTAATTAGGTAAAATTCGACCTAATTAAAATCATTTTCCTGATGTCAGGAATATGATTAAATATCGTCGTCATCTTTTACGAAATTGTTACAAATCGCCTTTGTTGTGCGTGCGTAAATACATTGTCCTCTTTTGACACAATTAGCACAAATGTTATCAGTTCTTAAATCATAAGATGTTTTCATATTTGCCTGCTTGCGGACTGTATAACTTTTGCCTTTTGTAACCCATACCGATATGCAAAAGATACCCGTTCCCACGACGCTCCAAGATTAATTGATTATATGCAATACCGCTTATTATAATTCTTGTAAAGGCCTCAAATGCGGACATCTTCATCGGTATAATATCTATTGCTTCTGCGAAACGGTGTTGGCTCATTATTGCACCGCCGATTTTTGCATTTAATTGTTCACACCTAAAACCGCTTGTAACAATTAAAGGACAGCCTAAAACGGAGCGGACACTCTCGGCAAATTCGGCAAGTTTAACAAGTTTGTCTTTAACTTTAAGTCCTTCTTCCAAGTTTAACTGTTTCAATTCCTTTTCGTCAGTGTGTGTTAATTCTTCTAAAGAAAAATGTGGCGTAAGTTTCATTTTTGTAACTCCTTCGCTCTTTCTTGGGCGTGATATATTTCAACAGCAGTTTCAAGCGCAACAATTCTACGGTCAAAGTTGTTATGCTTTTCTACTTTATTTGTTAAAGATTTCATATCTTCTTTATATTCTTTACGAAAATCTTTCATTTCAGAGGCAAAAGATTTAATTCTGCCGTATACAACACCGCAAGAGAATATAAACACTATGATTTGCACAAGTAATTCTAAACTCATAATTATTCATCAACCCAAGTTGCCACACCATTAATATGTTTTAACACTTGTGTTTTAGTTGCATCATAACCTGTGCCTAATCTTTCTAATGGAATAAGACCTGTGTTACCGTCAAGCATAGGGTATGTGTAAACTTGAAATTGCTTTGCAACGCTATTAGTGCCTTGACCTAATTGTATAGCATAATTTCCTGTAACGCCTGACACAGTACCACCATTTGGACCTATTCCGATAGCAAACTGTCCGCTATTACTAACCGCTCCGATAGCAACTCCACAAGTTTGATAAACTGCCGCTCCTGATGGACCGATAGCCAAACCACCATTCATTGCTACTGAGTTAGCACCTATA
The DNA here is from genome assembly GCA_045602785.1 of Acutalibacteraceae bacterium. Lineage (GTDB taxonomy): Bacteria > Bacillota > Clostridia > Oscillospirales > Acutalibacteraceae > UBA737. The sequence goes on along the minus strand of JAZSCF010000110.1, from coordinate 862 downwards.
TTAAGACAATAATTACCGCTCGCCGCATTTCCTGCAATAGTCAAAGATTTAGTACCTGTTGCGGTATTCTGCACGCATTTAGCAAGTTCAGCAGGAATATTCTTGCCCGACCAAGATGTGAAAGTATTGCTCATATAATTTCTTGTGCAAAAAACTAACTCTGTACCGACATTGATTAAAAGGTTTTGAGTAATAGCAGATACACCACTCATACTTGCTTCACTTACTTCTAATAATGCGTTGCTCGTAATTGTTGCACCGTCGCTTTCAAAAGAATAATCAACATTATATAACCCTTGTTCAGTGCAAGCATCTACATTTGGTATTGGAACACCTAAAGTAGCATCTAAAGTGGCACTAGGTGCGTGATATGCTTTAATGTTCTGTTCTGTACTACCGCCACCACCGCCACCGCCGCCGTTCATATCTATAACTTTAACAACTTTTTGAAGTCCGCTATCGGTTTGAATAACGGAAGTTGCGTCTATTTCGCCGCCGTCTTTTACGACTGTGCCGCTTTGGGCAACGGTAGCAACTACCTTTTGCCCGTCAACTATAATATTTGCGTCGTTTGGATTTGCCATATTACACCTCGTATATTGATTTTAAATTAAAAATTCTTTGTATAATTGCTTTTAAATTTACCCACGCCGTATCAGAACAAGAAATAAATTTTTGTTCCGGCTTTATAAATGTACTATTAAAATTAAATATCTTTACATCTTCTATCGGCTTGCTATCTTTTAAGTACAAATTACCGTATAAGGTGCGTTTATGTAGGCACGCTATATTATCTACCCCGTCAATATTAAACATATCTAAAAACTTAAATTTGTTCAAAATAAAGGGTATATGCAACTCA